>NZ_JAOWGE010000032.1:0-125053 GCF_030333295.1 Citrobacter sp. CK198
TCTTTAGTTACTTTATAATAATCGTTTTCCATATTAAGACCGTTTGCATGTAATTGATGACTAAAAGCTCATGGAATTATCATTATAACTATAATTAACACATTTATTTTATTGTAAATCGTCAAAAAATATCGTTGTACGAGAAATATACTTCTCATGCGCTAACACTGCAACATCAGCACAGCCATAGGTCTGCGCGCGTAATTTTTTATCCTGCGTGTTCTAAACAGTTTTTGGTATAAGACGTCGTTTGGTACGGGATAGTGGTGTTATAATCGGCATCGCTCAGTCCGGTTCGTGATTTGTTTTTATTTAGCGATTGACCAGATCGTGCAATCCGGGCTGTTTTTTCTTTAATTGCTCTACTGTTCGGCACAGCTATTTATCCCACTTCCAGTATAAAATTCAACCCTTTTAACGACATATTAACCTCCCTAATATTGACAAGAAAAAAGATATCCCGCTGTTCAGCGGCTGTGACAGTACAGTGTTACGCTCGCATTCAGGCACGCTACCAGGGCGAAAGTATGAATCTACTCGGTTAAATTATTGGATCTATTGAGTGCTACATCAATGCTCAATATAAAACTGATCTTCATACTCTAAGTCGTAGTTATTAAGTGAATTTAAGATAATATCTATAGCTCTTTTTCCTGCTGCCCATGATTCGAAGTTCTGTTTTCTGGGGGGAAGCGAACCTATCATATAGAACCAACTTTCCTGAATTTTACCAGCAAAAATAGCTAACATACTTTCCCCATTTTTTGCATTATTTACTTTTAACTCATCAGTCCATAATTCCGTAATGTGCTTATTGAAAATATATTTGCATTCTCTTAGTGAAATTTTATCAATATCAAAATAATTATTTTCTTTTAGTTGGCTGACAATTAGTCTGCAAACCTGTTCTTTATTGATTGCCGCATCACAGTATAAGAAATAGCCATCAATAATACCATAAATATTACTTTTCTCTTTTAAAGATAACGAATAATAGCTTATCTTTTCATCATTATATCGCTCAGAATATTGCCATGATGCGGGGTAATAAAAGGAATAGTTTGCAGGTACATCCATATTTATGCTCTTTAGTTCTTCTGCTAAATGCCATTTTGAGTCATTAGTTAAAGTGAAAAATTTCACGCAATGAAAGAGATCTTCAGCCAATATTTCATAATCATCTCCGCTGCAACTGGCTTTAACTATGATCACGTTGGCTCCTTTACGCTCAAAATCATAGTTTTTAAATACTCTGACTCTTGATATCACAATTTTCCCGTCAATATATTTCTTAGTCAAAAAGTCAGCATGCCGTCCACTAGCACTATAATAATCTTTGCGATAGATAATTTCTTCACCTAAAAGATCTAATATATATTCACCCCAGTCGCTGGCATCAATGTCATTATTTATATGCTCATAGGCTATATCAATTTCTATAAATGGATATTTTTCTCCAAAAATAGTCTGATAGCAACCAATAGCATAGAGATTATTGGTTCCTGCGATTAGCTCAGGTTTAATGCTAACCGGTTTTACATCTAGTGGGAGTAATATTTTATAATATAAGCTTGTTACCTCTGAGGATGTATAACGGCATCTCCAAAAATGTTCTTTCTGGTATTCAAAACTATATGTTACTGACTCTGGGAAGGATGGTTTATTATTGCTTTCTTTCATTATAATGACTCTCTCTGGACTATCTACATTTCATTTTTTAACATAAAATACATCACAACTAGAAAACCAAAATTAAAAGCTAATTTATATCCTTTAGATATCAAATTCTCTCCTTTAATGAAACTTTTAAGAAATGATTTTTTGATATTTTCTTGGTTATATTTCTGATGGAACGATACTATATTATTGACGCCAGCATCAATAAGAGAGAATACAAAAAAATACAAAAACAGATAACAGCCGATAAGAAAGCATATAGTTGACAATCGAGTGTATTGTAAATCATCATTTAACATAACACTAATGCTGGAAAGTAGTAAAAAAGCTATAACCCCAAATAACATTCTAAGTATTCTAGTGTATTGGTTCATTTAACCTCCAATAATAACAGTTGTCACACCTGAAAGAATAACACCAGATCCACCTGTTGAATGATTAAAAAATGGACCAAATTGGATTTCTATATCTCCACCAAATCCTAACCCTAACGCTATATCACCAGATAAATTTATTTTAAGCATAACATCATCCTTATCAAATAAAAGTCCAGTCCCACCAGCTAACCCAACTGAACCCGCGGTACCAGAGATACCACCTTTCACTTTCAGGCCCCAGAAAGGAGATTCGGTATCAAAAGTTATATCACCTTTTGCTAGTGCAGCTTCTGCACCCAGTTCGGTTTTGAAGCCATATTGATGTTCAGCAGCATCATGAATTATAACACTTTCGCCTTTAGCCTCCGCAGTACCCAGAGTCCCTTCTGCTTTTAGCTCTCCATAATCACCGCCTTTAGTCCCTGCGCTAAGGCCAATATTCCCGGAAAGCCCCGTTGCCTTTACATCGAACGAGGATGAAGCACCTTTTTCCCCAGATGTTGTCCCAGCTGTCATTTCAATTTTACCAATAGTAGTGCCGAGAATAAAGTTAGCACCACTATCACCTATCGGATTATCTAGTTGAAAGTCCAGAATTCCTGCTTTCAGGTTACTCTTATCATATCGACCGTCACCATCCTCATCCGATAAGGCTGACACTGCATATCCTACATATGTTTTAGAATCATTTGATCCATTTGGATTTTTTACCGAGCCATCTTCATTTGTATTTTTAGCTATTGTCGCATAATGATATTCAGGCGATTTTGGCCCTTGTGTAGGAGGTAATGATTTTTTACCACAAACTACCTTATCCCCCTTTCTGGCTGCGGGCATTCCATTTATTGTAACCGTTTTAGAACCTTCATTTATTACACCCGGTCCGTGCTCTTTACAAACAAAAGTATCCCCCATACGTGCAGCTGGAAAACCTCCTGTTGAGACATTATTACTACCTGATGTTATTGGCCCATCATGTCCGGCTGTATCTGCCGTTTGTCTTGCTGCATCCTTGCCCATATCGCATTCCCTTATGTGGTAATTAACTAATTTATTTATGGATTTAATTTTAACATTCCACCGGTCAGCACCTGTTCCTCGCTACCATCTGCTGATAATTTTTTGGTATTGACATGATATTCATCTTTCGCAGTATTCTTAATTATTTTTCCACTAATCGTAATTTCACCATTCTCCAACAAGGTAATGCTCGACTCTCCACAAATAAACTCGATCTTCTCTTCTGAAGAAACGCTGATGGATTTTTTTACCTTTATTGTTTGCTTCCCTTCATGAAGGGTAATCTCCTGATCCCCTTTATCTATATCGGTTGTTTTATTTCCCTCAGTAATTTCGGTGATCTGATTATTGACGACTGTTGTTTTCTGGTCATTCGCCACTGTCACCGTCTGATCATGACCGCCTTCCTTTTTACTCCCCACATTCACCGTCTGTCCCACAACCACCGTCTCCGTATGGTTATTGTTCACTGTCGTGGTGCGGTCGTGCAGCACCTCCGTATCCATGTTCTTCTGCGCATGGATATACACCCGCTCCTTCCCGGTGGCGTCATCGAACGTCAGCTCGTTAAACCCGCCGCCTTTATAGGTTTTTGAGCGGATAGTCATCTGCGTCTTCGTGCCCGGCAGACTGCCCGGTGAGCGGTTATCCTGGTGGTAGGTGCGGCCCATGATTATCGGCTGGTCCGGGTCGCCGTTGAGGAAGTCCACGATAACCTCCTGGCCCACGCGCGGTATGGCGAGGTTACCGAACCCGGTGCCCGCCCATGCCTGCGATACCCGTACCCAGCAGGAGCTGTCCTCATTCCCCGGACAGTAGCGGTCCCAGTGAAAGCGCACCCGCACCCGGCCATGCCCATCGCAGAAGATTTCTTCCCCCGCCGGGCCGGTGACGATGGCGCTCTGGGGGCCGTCCACGGAAGGTTTCTTTTGGGGCGGAACGCGCCATGTCCTGTCTGCCGGGATAACCTCGAAACGATTGCTGAGAGTTGTTCCCGTTCCCTGACTGCCATGCAGTGCCTGCGGCTGATCTCCTGCCAGTACGCTACCCACAATCTGCCACTCCCTGTTCAGCGATACTGATGGATGTCCTGTCAGGGTAAAGCGCTTCCCTGGCCACATTTTTGGTGAGTTACTGTAACCTGTTGCTATCTCTGCATCATGTCTCCGGCCCTCAATCTGGTAGCGGGCAAACGCTTGTCCGTGGGATTCGTCCTTGAAACGTCCGGGATAATCGAAGATTTCATACTGCGTGAGCTGGCCGTTCAGATTCTCTCCGGCACGGCTGTAATAACCCGGCCAGCCGGGCGTTTTGAAGGTGTAGTCCTGAGTTTCGACGGATGAAGGCCGTATCTGCGCATGATACCTGAACTGGCTGATATGCTCGGTAGATGCCTCTGCCGTCGTATTCGGATTAAATGGCATGGCTCCCAGTGACGATACTCCCGCCACATCATCGCACAGTACCAGCTTTTGCTCCGTCCCTTCCGGAGTGCACCAGTCAAAATAAAAGATACCTTCTTCTGACCACAGGCGGGTCAGGAAGGCAAGGTCTGTCTCACCGTACTGCACGCAGAACTCGCGTGCCGGGTGCGGCTCATAAAATACCGGGGTCCACTCGGTGATGCCATTTTCATTGAGAAGGGTGGAGGAGATTGCCTTGATATCCTGCTGCTGGAAAATGCGGAAATTCTGGCGTAAACCGCTTCTCCAGAGTGGTGGTGAGATAATTATATGGTACCCCATCTGCCAGTGGTTGTTTTCACTGAGGGTTACGGCAGAGACAATACCACTGATATAGCGTTGTGGCTCCATTCCTTGCCAGATGGTCAGTACGGCGTTTTTTTCAAGAAAATCGGTTGCTGTCAGGTCAGAAAGACCGCTAGCAATATCCACCTTTAGCTGGAAAGGTTTTGAGTAATGCTGAGTAAGTCGAAAACTGACCACCGCAGTGGTCATTTCCGGCAGTCCGCCCACTGCCAGTGTGAAACGCAGCCCTTTTAACGACATATTACCTTCCTAATGGTGACAGTAAAAAAAACAGCTCGCTGGTCAGCTGCTGTGACAGTACAGTGTTACGCTTGCGTTCAGGCCCCATGCCCGTAAGGGCCGGATGCCGTTAATTGAACTTATGTCCCCGGAGGAGCGAGCCAGCCGTTGGCATCGGATTTACCTCAAATTCTCTTGAAAATTATCAAAAAGTTGAAAATAAAGAGCAATAATATGAACTAATATATTAAGGTTTTATATGACGCTCTTTCGTTGAAATATTTTTATTTGATTATTTAGTAGAGGAGTGGGGAATCGGATAAGTATGTTCTGTAAATTCAATTCTTTCATCAATATTTATGTCGCAACTTATATCAATTCTTATCTTGTGGTTGGATTGTTTTTTTAGTCTAAATGCATGTTTTATGGATTTCTCTGGGTCATTATATCAGATAGTAGTATCATTCAGTCTGGTATGTAGAATCCATTGGCAAGAAGTTTTTTCTTTATTTCTTTTCTACATTCGGATAGTTCGGTTCTATACCTTACCTGGCAGTAATTGTATAATTCATTATATTTGACCTGAGTTAATGATGTATCCCTCAATATATCAGCAGGAGAAACGGGGATTTCAAAGATTAATTTTGATGATATAGTGTGTTTAATGAAAAAAATTGGTACCCAAGGCATATCACCTTCTTCATAGTATGGCTGCTTATCTATTCCAATTAGTAAATATAAAAACAGGCAAATAATAAAGTTACGTAATGAAGAAACACGCATATGATATTTTTCTCAAGTATATGTATTTTACATTTAACCCACTGTTTTTAAGGGGCCATTAACTTGAACTTTGTTCTGAGGTCAGCTGCAATCTGAAGTCCATAAGTTCCTGGACAAGCTCGGCCTAAATCATTTAAAGAGGCAAACTCTCTATGTCCTCCTAATTGTGTGATCGGGAAAAATTTTATAAGAGTCTTAACTAAAACATCGATAGATTTTTTCTGATTAGTGGTTGGTATATCAACGGATGAATCCCAGTTATCCTTCACTTGCCCGGCAAACTCACTTAATGATCCCCATCGGGAGGGGCCATATTGTGATGCTTCACCTGGTAAACTAAAGTCTGATAAAAAAACTATGCCAATTTTTCCTGTATTTGCACCTTTTAGATGAGCACCCTTTTCTCTTATATCCAGAGCTTCATAAATTATACCTGTGCAATCTATAGCATAATGATAACTTAAATGATTAAAACTTTTAATGTCGGTTTCTTCAGCCTGACGCATTTTAACTTCCCCATCGTTATCACAGGAGTAACTATTTCCAGCATGATGTATCACGATTGCGGGGTAGTTCCAGTCTTCGCCATCAGTTCCTGGGGCCTTTTTTGCTTTCCAGTCGCTTCGTTTTCTGACAGCTATTCCAGCTTCTTGCAAGTCAGAAAATATGGACTCCCTTACTCTGGCTTTTTTTTCACATTCTTTTATGGACTTTGATATTGCATCAAGCCCTGTATGAATCAAATCTTTAGTTACTTTATAATAATCGTTTTCCATATTAAGACCGTTTGCATGTAATTGATGACTAAAAGCTCATGGAATTATAACTATAACTATAATTAACACATTGATTTTATTGTAAATCGTCAAAAAATATCGTTATACGAGAAATATACTTCTCATGCGCTCACACTGCAACATCAGCACAGCCATAGGTCTGCGCGCGTAATTTTTTATCCTGCGTATTCTAAACAGTTTTCGGTATAAGACGTCGTTTGGTACGGGATAGTGGTGTTATAATCCGCATCGCTCAGTCCGGTTGGTGTTAGCGATTAACTAGATCGTACAATCCGGGCTGCTTTTTCTTTAATTGCTCTACTATTCGGCACAGCTATTTATCTCACTTCCAGTGTAAAACTCAACCCTTTTAACGACATATTAACCTCCCTAATATTGACAAGAAAAAAGACATCCCGCTGTTCAGCGACTGTAACAGTACAGTGTTACGCTGCATTCAGGCACGCTACCGCCGAAGTCTCCGGCGTCCGCCATCTCCCGTAAAAATGTAACCTCTTACTGACAACCTTCTTCTTTATTGATTGCCTGCGGCGTAATGTAAAAACAGCACCCTGCCCGTGAGGGCCGGATGCTGTGGACTTTCCTTATGCTTCCAGCGGCGCACGCCAGTCGTCGGCACCGGAAGTGCCAGACTTGATGTGTTCCCACTCAACCTTACGGTACGCCAGTGAAACGGCTAGCAACTGAGTGAACTCACGCTGTGCCGGGTCCTGGCAGTGCGGCATATGCAGGTCCATATCCACAATAGTCGCGTCTGTCAGGCGGGTGGTGAAGTAGTGCTCCTGCTTACCTTCAACAGAAGTACGCCACCAGTGCAGTTCAACTTTTGGCAGCATTTCACCGGACGCCAGTGCGTTGTACAGCAGTGGAACCGCTTTATTCAGCGCCACGGTAAAAATGAACGGCTTGTGGGCACGCTGACCGGCTGGCTGACCAGACTGCGGATCGGTTGGCACCGTCACGTTATGCAGAAATTCCTGCACCAGCATTTCATCTTCGTGGCCCTGCACATAGATGTTGCCGACAGAATCTGCGGTGAATGCGCCTGCGGTGATATTGCCCTGGGTCTGGCCTGTTATTGAGATGTAACATGGAGTTGGCATTTGTAGTGCTCCTTGTGAGTGTTGTTAACAACTATTTCCGGTGGTCTGCCGTTAATTCCTGACAGGCCGATAATAATGCGGCTCACTCCGGGAGTCGCATCATGTTTTTGCATCCGGTTTGCGGATAAACCGGTACGCAACGTTTAATATTTATAAATATCTTTTTAATTTAAGCTAAATATATGTGTGGGTGATCAGGTAAATTCGTTTTATATGTATTTCATTGTCTATGTGGTAAGGAATGATTAATTGTAAATATATATAGTGTTTGTCTTGTTTTAAGGAAAATCTGTTGGATATTTCTCAAGTTATCAGTTTTTCTCATTTATAAAATTAATTCATATGGTGTTATTATATAAATTGTTTATGGTTTATCTTTAAATGTATTTAAAATCAGTATGTTACAATTATTTCATGAGTATTGCTAACCTTGCGTGTGACGCCACTGTCTTACGTTGAGTCTCATGCCATCGTATTTTATGACAAAATCATACCCCTGTTTTATTCGAAGAAAAAGATCTTTTAAAATCTCTTTTATTGAGCGTAAAATGCGAAGCGAGAAAAGTGTGAAATTTATCTTTTACTGCCACTGAAACGGCATTATCAGTAATTTTTTTGTAGTGACAAACATGCTGTGTTCATGGCACGAACGACAATCTGATGGACTATTCTTATGAGCAGCAGAAAAAATGACAGCAGTGGCAGTATTGCCCCTAAAGAACGTGTAAATATAAAATTTCAACCGAAAACGGGAAATCAGACAGCAGAAGTGGAACTCCCGCTTAACCTGCTGGTGACTGGCAATCTGACCGGTGGCGCGGATGATGTTCCGCTGGACGAACGCCAGCCGGTTGCTATTAATCGTAACAATTTTAACGCCGTACTGGACCAGGCGGGTATTGGGCGTGATTTTACGGTGCCCTCTGCGCTCAGTGAAACCCCTGATGCACGTATGTGCGTCAATCTGAAAGTGAAAGCGCTGGCCGATCTGTCACCGGACAACATTGCCGCCCAGGTGCCGGAGATGCGCAAAATGCTAGAACTGCGCGAAGCGCTGGTAGCGCTCCGGGGGCCAATGGGCAATATGCCTGCCTTCCGTGCGCAGCTTCAGGCACTGCTTGCTGACGAAAAGAGCCGCGAACAGCTGATTGCGGAGCTGGGCCTCGCGGGTCGGAAATAACTTGTACAAGGATTTCAGTATGTCAGAGACCACCTTACCGGAAGCGCTCGCTTCTACATCACCTGTCGCCACACCCTGCCTGTTGGATGAGATCATGGCGCAGACCCGTTTTAAACCGGCGTCAGAAAGCTACGATATCGCCCGTCAGGGTGTGACCGCCTTTATCACCGCACTGTTGCAGAATGATGATGAGGCAGAGTCTGTCGATATTCTGGCCGTCAACGGCATGATCGCCGATATTGATACGCGTATGGGACGCCAGATGGATCTGATCCTCCATGCCCCGGAATTTCAGGAACTGGAGTCATTCCTGCGTTCGCTGAAACTGCTGGTTGATCATGCCGATCCGCGTGAAAACATTAAAATTCACATCATGCACGCTACTAAGGACGAATTGCTGGATGACTTTGAATTTGCGGCAGAAATTACCCAGTCAGGGTTCTACCGGCACGTCTATTCCAGCGGTTTTGGTCAGTTTGGCGGTGAGCCATTTGCCGCAGTGATTGGCAACTACGCGTTTGAGAACACCGCCGCGGATATGAAGCTGCTGAAATATATCAGCGCCGTCAGCGCGATGAGCCACTGCCCGTTTTTGTCTTCTGTATCGCCGGAGTTCTTTGGTCTGGATTCGTTTACCGAACTTCCTGGCATTAAAGACGTTGCCGCCATTTTTGAAGGCCCGGCCTACACCAAATGGCGTTCGTTGCGCGAGTCCGAAGATTCCCGCAATCTCGGCCTGACGGCGCCGCGTTTCCTGCTGCGCCATCCTTATGCACCGGAGGAGAATCCGGTTAAGAGCTTTAACTACCATGAGGATGTCAGCAAAAATCACGAGCATTATCTGTGGGGGAATACTGCGTTTCTTCTGGCGGCGAACATGGCCGAAAGTTTCATGTCCACCAGGTGGTGTCCAAATATCGTCGGTCCACAAAGCGGTGGTGCGGTAAAAGATTTGCCGGTGCATTTATATGAGGCAATGGGCCAGCTTCAGGCCAAAGTTCCCACTGAAATTCTCATTACCGACCGGCGGGAGTATGAGCTGGCAGAGCAGGGCTTTATTACTCTTACAATGCGTAAAGGCTCTGATAATGCAGCATTTTTCTCCGCAAACTCGGTTCAGAAACCGAAAGTTTTCCCCAACACTGTGGAGGGTAAAGAGGCCGAAACCAACTACAAACTCGGTACGCAGCTTCCTTATCTTTTCATTATCAACAGACTGGCCCATTACATCAAAGTGCTGCAACGCGAACAGCTTGGCTCATGGAAAGAAAGGGGCGATCTGGAGCGTGAGCTGAACGGCTGGATACGCCAGTACGTGGCTGACCAGGAGAACCCGCCTTCTGACGTGCGCAGCCGTAAACCGCTGCGTCAGGCGAAGATTGAAGTCTCTGATGTGGAAGGTGAGCCAGGCTGGTACCAGGTAGCCCTGAGCGTCAGACCCCACTTTAAGTATATGGGGGCATCATTTGAGCTGTCCCTGGTCGGTCGTCTGGACAAGGAGTAAGCGTTGTGATCACGGAACGGGAGTTCGGGGGCAGTCTGTTTGAACGTATCGGGGGGGCGGAAAAACTGCCTTCACGCCAGCACCTAAAAACGGAGTTGTTGTATTCTGTACGCGATAACCTGCGCAATATCCTCAACACCCGTTCCGGTAGCTGTCATGGTTCGCCGGAGCTGGGGATCGCTGATTTTAACGATGAGTCACCTGAACGCCAGAACATCCGGGAATGGATGGTTCAGGCGATTCAGAACTGTATTCTGCGTTACGAACCCCGGATATCGGATGTGGTGGTGACAGCTGCCACAGAGGATCACCATGCGCCACTGGAACTGCGTTTTCATATTGTGGCGTATCTGGATTTCAGCGACAGACAGGATGTTCTGGAGTTTGACATTCTGCTGGATAATCACCAGCACTGGTGCGTGGAGTCAGACTGATGGCCTTCGAAGAGCGTTATTACCGCGAGGAACTGGATTATCTGCGTCAACTGGGCAAACTTCTTGGTCGTGAAAAACCTCATCTTGCCCGTTTTCTGGCTGAGAAAGAGGGCGACCCCGATGTGGAACGCCTGATGGAGGCATTTGCTTTCCTTTCCGGTGGCCTGCGGCAGAAGCTGGAGGATGAGTTTCCAGAGTTTACGAACGGGCTAATCAACATGCTGTGGCCCAATTATCTGCGTCCGGTGCCTTCAATGGCCGTGGTTGAATACAACCCCGTTGCGACACAGTTTTCTGCGCCTGTTCAGGTTTGTCGTGATGAATTGATTTGCTCAGGCCCGATTCGCGTGACGTCATCGGGACGTAAGATCCTGGCCGGGGATGATGTTACCCCGTCTCCTGTCTGCCATTTTACCCTGGCACGTGATACTTGGCTGCAACCGTTACATATTCGCGATGTGCGTAACACCAGCACGCTGAAAAAAGGATACATTGACATTGATTTTTTCACCGAAGGTAGCGTCTCTCCCGGCACACTGGATCTGAATAAGCTCACTTTCTGGCTGGGAAACGGAGATGACTATACCCGCCAGCAACTCTATTTATGGTTCAGTGAGCGGTTAATGGATGCGGAACTGGTGGCTGGAGAGCGGCGTATCCCACTACCGGATTTGTGGCTGAATGCCGCCGGGTTTGAACGGGAAGATGCGTTGTTGCCGTGGCCGAAAAACGTCCATAGCGGTTACCGCGTGCTTCAGGAGTATTTTTGCTACCCGGAGAGCTTTTTCTTCTTTCATTTGCAGGGGGTCACGTCGCTACCGGCAGATTTCCCGGTCGGCGCGTTTACACTGCGTTTGCATTTTAATTTGCCATTGCCTGTGGATATCAAGCTTCGCAAAGATTCATTGCGCCTGTACTGTACGCCGGTGGTGAATTTGTTCGCCCACCATTCTGAGCCTGTCAGGCCGGACGACAGTTCACCGCAATATGCATTACGGGCCAGTCAACAGAACCCGGAGCACTATGATGTTTTCCAGGTGAAGACGGTTTCCAGTAAGGTTGCAGCGTCGGATGATACTCCTGAGCCTGGTGAAATAATACATATCTGGCCAGAATTTGAAGGGTTTCAGCATCAGATTGAATACAGTCGGCAGCGTGAAGTCGTCTACTGGCACCACCGCACCAGAAGCTCCCTGTTTCATCGTGGTCTGGAGCACGCCATTGCCTTTGTCCACGCGGATGGCAGTCAGCCTGACTCTTCCCGGCTTAGCGGTGAAGTGTTCACTGCCTCGCTGGTCTGCACTAACCGGATGTTGCCTGCATCACTGCATACCGGTGATATCTGCGTTCCTGTTAACAAAAATCCGGCGGTGGCGTCGTTCAGCAACGTGACACGCCCGACCCGTCCGCTGTATCCGGTGACGGATGGCGATATGCACTGGTCGCTGATTTCCTGCATGAATCTGAACTACCTCTCGCTGCTGGACCGGGAGGCGCTGATCCAGGTGTTGCGTACCTTCGATATGCCGGGTATCCACCATCCACAGCAGGCGCGGCTTTCCTCACAGAAGCTCGATGCCATCGAAAAAATGGAATCCCGCCCGGTTGACCGTCTGTTTAAGGGGGTGCCGGTTCGCGGTCTGTCCACCACGCTGTGGATTAATCCCGCCCCCTTTGTCTGTGAAGGCGAGATCTACCTGCTGGGTACCGTGCTGTCATACTTTTTTGCGCTGTACGCCAGCATCAACTCATTTCACTGCCTCAAAATTATTAACACGGAAAGTCAGGAGTCCTGGGAATGGCAACATACAGGTCAGCACGCCCTGATGTAGGGGAAACGACACCGCTCCCGGATGTGCGCGGGATGAATTTTTATGTGCTGATGGAGTCACTGTACCGCCGGTATGGTGAGCCTGATCGCGAGCCATCCCTGCGTACCGAACCGGAGCAGGAAGTGGCGCTGTTCAAATCCGATGCCAGTATTGCCTTTCCGGGTAGCGACCTGAGCACGCTTGAACGCAGTGAAAGCGGGCAGTTTATCCTGACGACAAGATTCCTGGGTTTTTCCGGCAGCCAGTCACCGCTGCCCGGCTACTACCTGGATCGAATGGCGCGGGAATCCGCGCAGAATGAGGAGGGACTGAAAGGGTTCCTCGATCTGTTCAGCCACCGCTGGACGCAGTTTGCCTATCACGCCTGGCGCAAGTACCGCTATTACATCTGTTTTCGCAACGGCGGAACCGACACTTTTTCACAGCGGATGTATGCTCTGGTGGGCTTAGGTAACCCGAGCGTGCGCGACAGACTCGCTATCAACCACAGCAAGATGCTGGCCTACGCCGGGATACTGGCAACACCCGGGCGCTCGCCGGATGTGGTATGCAACCTGATCAGTCACTGCTTCGATTTGCCGGATGTCAGCATCGAAAACTGGCAGTTGCGTAAGGTGCCCCTTGATCCTGCACAGCAGAACCGGCTGGGCGTGCGTAACCCGAAACGGAAAACAGCCGGGTATGTGCCAGGCCGCTCGGTGATTGGCGTTAATTTTACCCTCGGTGCCAGAGTGCCGGATCGCAGTGGCAAATTTCTGCTACGGCTCGGCAACCTCTCAATGGCCCGCTACCTCTCTTTTTTACCGGATGGGGAAAACCACCAGGCGCTGACGATGTTTATCTCCTTCCTGTTACGCGATCAGTTCGCCTGGGATTTGCAGCTTGATCTTGCGCCGGATCAGGCGAAGGGAATGCGGCTGGGCGATCGTTTCCGATCCTGCATCGGACGCACGGCGTTTATCGGCCAGCCGAAAATGCCGCCATCCGTCACCCTCCACATCAGGGATTAATTTTATGGAACCGCAAATGGCTGAGGAAAAAACGCACGCTCCCGTACTCTCACTGACGTTACAGGTGATGAACGGCAATGAGCTGGAGAGCGGACGCGCCGCAAAATGTCTGTTTACCGCCGATGGCGGGGATATCGGCCACGCGCCCGCCTGCCACTGGCCGGTACAGGACAGGGCCGGCTCCGTCGCCGATCGTGCCTGCCAGGTGGTGATGCATGATGGCACATTTTGTCTGAAAAGCCTGGTGCCGGGGCTGATGATTAATCTGGCACCGGTGTCCACGGATACCGGGCTGGTACGCCTGCGTCAGGGCGATGAAGTCGTTCTGGGGTCGCTGGCGCTGAAGGTATTTATCCACAATGGAAAGCTGGTCAGCTACGGCGAGCAGATGGCGGCACCGGAAACCATCGTCACCAACCGTGACCGTCTGGCAGACGCGCTACTGACGACGGACGGCCAGCCTGCGTATCCGGGAATGCCCAGGATGCACCAGCTTGCAGATACCGTGGTCAACAGTTTTTCAGCCGATCCGCTCCAGGCGCTGCGGACAGAAAGCCTGACCGTGGCGGGCGATCCGCTTTCAGGGATCGTCTCTGCGCGATCTTCTGTTCCTGACAGGGATGGTGTGATCGACACTCCGTTTATGGATCTGCCGCCACTGTATCCCGATCCCCTGGTCGGACAGGATGCGGCGGCGTCCCTGGCAGACACCGCACAGCTTCATCTTGCGGTGACCCCGCTGTTGCGCGGGCTGGGCGGCTCGCTTGCCGTACGTAACTCACAGGATGCCGACGATTTTCTGGAGGAAGCGGGGCGGACGTTGCAGGCGGCGATAAAAGGGCTGCTTGAACTACAGCTGCGTCGTAACAGCCTGTCGGACAAGCATTTACGTCCGCTGGAAGATAATCCGCTGCGCTTGAATATGGACTACACCACCGCGCTGGACGTGATGTTTGCCGAAGGTAAAAGTCCGGTACACCTGGCGGCACCCGCTGCCGTTGGCGAGAGTTTGCGTAACGTCCGGCATCACGAGGAAGCGAACCGGGCCGCGATTGTTGAATCGCTGCGGGTGCTGCTGGATGCGTTCTCCCCGCAGAGCCTGATGCGCCGCTTTGTACAGTACCGGCGCAGCCATGAACTGCGAAAGCCGCTGGATGATGCTGGTGCCTGGCAGATGTACTGCGATTACTACGACGAACTGGCCTCCAGCCGCCAGCAGGGATTTGAAATGCTGTTTAACGAAGTTTATGCCCAGGTGTATGACCGGGTACTGCGCGAGAAACAGCGGGAGCCGGAAGCATGACAGGACGTTTTTTTCGTTCCTGCATGGTGGTTGTGCTTTTCAGTCTCACCCTGACAGGCTGCGAAACGGTGAAAAAGCTCGGCCAGGTGATTAAGAACCCGGATGTTCAGGTCGGGAAACTGGCAGATCAGTCATCGGAGGTGACGGTCACGTTGCTGACCGAGCCTGACACGAATATCAATGCGAACGGTGAGGCGGCAGCGGTCGATGTGCAGCTTATTTATATGAGCGATGACTCGAAGTTGCAGGCGGCTGACTACGACACGGTTGCCAGCACGCCGCTGCCGGAAGTGCTGGGGAAAAATTATATCGACCACCAGGACTTTAACCTGCTACCGGACACCATAAAAACGTTGCCGCCAGTGAGGCTGAACGAAAAAACACAGTTTATTGGAGTCGTGGCGTACTTCTCTGACGACCAGGCTACTGAGTGGAAGCAAATCGAACCGGTAGAAGGGACGGGTCATCACTACCGTCTGCTGGTACATGTACGACAGGGCAGTATCGAAATGAAGAAAGAGGACAACTGATAATGGCGACCATGAAAAACAGGGTGATCTGGCAGGAAGGTCTGTTTGCCCTGCCACAGCACTTCCAGCAGCAGCAGCGTAATCAGGAATATTTGCTGAACCAGCGTATGAGTGCGCAGGATGATTTTGCTTGGGGGTTCACCTCGCTGTCGATCAATACCGAGCTGCTTGCCCAGGGGAAACTGATGCTGGACTACGCGACGGGCTGTATGCCGGATGGCACGGTGTTCAGCATCCCGGAGCAGGATCAACTCCCTCTGCCGTATCAGCCGTTCGATCTCTCCCGGTCCGGCAGTAACGATATTTACCTGGCGCTGCCTGTTATCAGCGATATCACCTGTGAAATCGAAGGACGCCGGAGCGCGGGACAGGGAACGGAGCGTTACCGCCTGACGCAGGCCGATATTCGCGATTTGCACTCCGATGACGGTGACGTGCAGCCCATCGCGCTGGGACAACTGGCACCGAAAATCGTCAGCGGCGCGGACGATCTCAGCGCGATGGTCACACTGCCGTTGTGCCGTATTCTCAGCCAGCAGTCTGGTGGCGCGCTGGTGATGGATGACAGCTTTATCCCGACCTGTCAGGCCATCCGCGTCAGCCCGGTGCTGAACGGGTTTGCCGGTGATGTACAGGGGCTTCTCAGCAACCGCGCCAGCGATCTGGCAAAGCGTATCGGTTCGCCGGAACAGAGCGGTATTGCGGATGTGGCTGAGTTTATGATGTTACAGCTGCTTAACCGCAGCCAGATGCACTTCACTCATCGTACTCACCTGCGCACTCTGCACCCGGAAACGTTTTATCTGGATCTGGTCCGGTTGCTGGGTGAGCTGATGACCTTTACGGAAGACAGTCGTCTGCCCTGTCCGGTGGAATCTTACGACCACCGCAATCTTACGCAGTCGTTTGATACCGTGATCCCGGAACTGCGCCGGGCGCTCAATACCGTACTGATGCCGCGTGCGCAAAATCTGCCGCTTCTCTTCTCTGACGGGTTTTATGTCGCCACGGTTAACGATCCGACCCTGTTGCGTTCCGGCACCTTCATTCTGGCGGTACGCGCGCGGATGCCGCACAGTCAGCTTATCCACCAGTTTACCCAGCAGTCAAAAATCGCGGCCACCAACAAAATCCGCGATATGGTTAGCGTGCAGGTGCCGGGCGTACCGCTGACGCCGCGAACCGCCGCTCCGCGCCAGCTACCGTACCATGATGGCTTTGTTTACTTCGAGCTGGATAAAGGCGCGGCGGCCTGGCAGGACGTGATAAAAGCCGGGGCGCTGGCGCTGCATATCTCCGGCACCTTCCCGGATCTGGGGATACAGTTGTGGGCGATAAGGGGTTAATACCATGAGCGAGCCGTTCGTTTCGCCCATTGACTGTCTGACCACAGGGAACCCGCCGGGACAGGTCAATACTGCGCCTCAGGTCGCGAACGAAAACCTTTCCGGTCGCCAGTACCGGCTGGCCCTGCGTGGTAACAGCATAAACCCGATGATTGACGCTGCCACGCCACTGTTGGGGATGGTGATGCGCGTGGACGGGATGAACAGTCAGAGTATGCCGGAACACCTTTTTGCGCAGGTGGTGACGGACGTTCAGGCCGTGGAGCAACTATTGCAGGAGCAGGGCTACGAGCCGGGCGTGATTGTTTCGTTCCGCTATGTTCTCTGCACCTTTATTGATGAGGCCGCGCTGGGTAACGGTTGGTCGAACAAAAATGAATGGATCAAACAGTCGTTACTGGTGCATTTCCATAACGAAGCTTGGGGTGGCGAAAAGGTATTCATACTGCTGGAGCGCCTGATCCGCGAGCCAAAGCGCTATCAGGATCTGCTTGAGTTTTTATTTCTGTGCTTTTCGCTGGGATTTCGCGGACGCTACAGGGTTGCTGCGCAGGATCAGGGTGAATTTGAACAGATATACCGCCGTCTGCACCATGTTCTGCATACCCTGCGTGGCGATGCGCCTTTTCCACTGCTGCATCAGGATAAAAAAACACAGGGTGGACGCTATCAGCTTATCAAACGACTGACCATCCGGCATGTTCTGGCTGGCGGTATCGTCGTGCTGGCGCTGTTTTATTTCTTTTATCTACTGCGGTTGGACAGCCAGACGCAGGATATTCTGCATCAACTGAACCGGCTGCTTGCCAGGTAAGGACACGACATATGATCCAGATTAATCTGACCTCTCTGGTTAAGCATCTTAACCCGTTTTCCCGGCAGGCGCTGGAGGCGGCGGCGGCAGAGTGTATGAGCCAGCAGGCAACGGAAATCACCGTGGCGCATGTGCTGTTGCAGATGCTGGCAGCGGTGCGCAGTGACGTGAGGGTGATTGCTGAGCGGGCAGAAATCGACACAAATGCGCTTCGCCGGGCGCTGACGGTAGAAAATTACGTGACGGCGCGAGCGACAGACAGTTATCCGGCATTTTCGCCGATGCTGGTCGAGTGGCTGAAAGAGGGCTGGCTGCTGGCCTCTGCCGAGATGCAGCATAGCGAGCTGCGCGGTGGAACACTGCTGCTGGCTCTGCTGCATTCGCCGCTGCGCTATGTCCCGTCTGCCGCCGCCAGGTTGCTCACCGGTATCAACCGCGATCGCCTGCAACAGGACTTCGGCGAGTGGACGCGCGAGTCGGCGGAGTCAGTCGTACCGGACGCTGGCGGGCAGACCGTCGGCACCACAGCCGATACCGGCGACAGTCTGCTTGGTCGTTATGCCAAAAACATGACTGCAGACGCCTGCAACGGCAAACTTGATCCGGTGCTGTGCCGCGACCATGAAATTGATCTGATGATCGACATTCTCTGTCGCCGCCGCAAAAACAACCCGGTCGTGGTCGGCGAAGCGGGTGTCGGTAAGAGTGCGCTAATTGAAGGACTGGCGTTGCGCATTGTCGCAGGCCAGGTGCCGGACAAACTGCGCGACACCGACATTATGACGCTCGATCTCGGCGCATTGCAGGCAGGGGCATCGGTGAAGGGCGAGTTTGAAAAACGCTTTAAGGGGCTGATGGCAGAAGTGAGTCAGTCACCGAAACCGATCATTCTGTTTATCGATGAGGCGCACACCCTGATTGGCGCGGGTAACCAGCAGGGCGGACTGGATATCTCCGGCCTGCTGAAACCGGCACTTGCGCGCGGCGAGCTGAAAACTATCGCCGCCACCACCTGGCGCGAGTACAAAAAATACTTCGAGAAAGACGCCGCACTGTCACGCCGTTTCCAGCTTGTGAAGGTGAGTGAGCCGACTGCGGCGGAGGCGACCATTATCCTGCGCGGCCTGTCGGCGGTATATGAGCAGTCCCACGGCGTGCTGATTGACGATGACGCGTTACAGGCCGCGGCGACGTTGAGCGAACGTTACCTCTCTGGTCGTCAGTTGCCGGATAAAGCCATCGATGTGCTGGATACCGCCTGCGCGCGGGTGGCGATTAACCTCTCGTCGCCGCCGAAGCAAATTTCGGCGCTGACCACCTTAAGCCACCAATGCGAGGCGGAAATGCGCCAGCTTGAGCGCGAGATCCGCATCGGCCTGCGGTCGGATACCTCACGGCTGACTGACGTTATCGTTCAGTATGACGAAACGCTGGCCGAACTGGATGAACTGGAAGCGGCATGGCACCAGCAGCAGGCGCTGGTTCAGGAAATTATTGCGCTGCGTAAGGAGCTACTGGACGAAACGGAAGCCAGCAGTAGTGAAGATATCACGCTACCGAACTCTGACGATAACGCCGCATCAACGGATGAACCCGTTGCAGAACCGACGGATGCGACACCTGGCATTCCTCCTGCCATCCGTCTCGCACAGCTAACTGCTGAACTGGAGATTCTGCACCATACGCAACTGCTGGTTTCTCCGCACGTTGATAAAAAGCAAATCGCCGCCGTCATTGCCGAATGGACAGGCGTGCCGCTTAATCGCCTGTCGCAGAACGAAATGTCAGTGATTACTGACTTACCTCAGTGGCTGGGCGATACCATCAAGGGCCAGGATCTGGCGATCGGGCACCTGCACAAACACCTGCTTACCGCCCGCGCCGATCTGCGCCGTCCGGGGCGGCCGCTCGGCGCGTTCCTGCTGGCCGGTCCCAGCGGTGTGGGCAAAACCGAAACCGTGCTGCAATTGGCTGAGCTGCTCTACGGTGGTCGTCAGTACCTCACCACCATCAATATGTCGGAGTTCCAGGAGAAACACACCGTTTCGCGACTGATTGGTTCGCCGCCGGGCTATGTTGGCTACGGGGAGGGGGGCGTGCTGACCGAAGCGATTCGTCAGAAACCGTATTCCGTGGTGCTGCTCGACGAAGTGGAAAAAGCCCACCCGGACGTACTCAACCTGTTCTACCAGGCGTTTGACAAGGGCGAGATGGCCGATGGCGAAGGCCGTCTAATTGACTGTAAAAACATCGTCTTTTTCCTCACCTCCAACCTTGGTTATCAGGTGATTGTCGAACATGCGGATAACCCGGAAACCATGCATGACGCGCTGTACCCGGTGCTGGCGGATTTCTTCAAACCTGCGCTGCTGGCTCGCATGGAAGTGGTGCCGTATCTACCGCTGTCGCGTGAAACGCTCTCCGTCATTATTGCCGGGAAGCTGGCGCGGCTGGACAACGTACTACGCGCCCGCTTCAGTGCGGAGGTGGTGATTGAACCGGAAGTGACCGACGAAATCATGCAGCGTGTCACCCGCGCCGAAAACGGCGCGCGGATGCTGGAATCGGTTATCGATGGCGAGATGCTCCCGCCACTGTCCCTGCTGCTGTTGCAGAAAATGGCGGCGAACGTCGCCATTGTCCGTATCGTGCTGGGCGTGACGAACGGCGCGTTTACCGCTGACGTTGAAGATGCGCCGGATGACAGCCTTGTAGAAAACATGCAGTCAGAACCGGAAACAGAGGACGAAACCGTTCTATGAGCAGAATGCAGATGCTCTTGATCATGCTGCTGCTGCCGGGATTATTCCCCGGCGCAGTACAGGCGGAAACACCTGCGAAACAGGCGGTTGCCGTACTGCCGGGGATTGTGGTGCCGGAAACCTACGCACAGACAACGCTCAGGGCCATGATGGCCTGTCGCCGGGAGCCTGCTGCGCTGGAGCGTCTCGACTGCTATGACCATATCTTGGCACCGGAGCAACCCGGTTTTGATGGCGCGCTGGTAAAGGCCCGTTATGAAGGTGAAGCCTGGAAGCGGGCCTTCACTCAGGAAAAGCAGCGTCCGGACAATTCCACCACACTGATGATGACGCAGAGCAGCGGTGGAGAGCGGCCAACGGTAATTATCACCACGCCCGCCATCGGCAACGTGCCGCCGCGTCCGGTGCTGATGTTCAGTTGCGTGGACAACATCACCCGGATGCAGGTGGCGCTGACGCATACCATGACGCCTGACGACATCGCCGTCACGCTGAGCACCGACGCCGGACGTTTTCAGTCGCGCTGGTTTATCCGCGAGAACGGCACGCTGCTGGAGTCCAGCCGGGGCTTATCCGGCATTGACGAAATCAAACAGCTTTTCGGCGCAAAGACCCTGACTATCGACACCGGTACGGAAAGCGCCGCCGGGAAACTGACCTTTAACATTGACGGGCTGGCGAAAACCATCGCGCCGCTGCGCGACGCCTGCCACTGGGCAGGAGAGTAACACTATGAACTTACGTGATCCGGATATCTGGATTTCGCACCTGCTGGAAAATCTGCCGGAAGACAAACTGGCCTGCGCGCTGAAAGACGATAATCCTGACTGGGAATATATCGACGGCGAAATGCTCAAACTCGGCTCGCTGGCTCACAGCCAGCTTGATATCCCGGAAATTCAGCGCCGGGGGCTGGTGCTTCTGGCCTCGGAAAGCAAGGATTTTCGCCTGCTGGCCCATCTGCTGCGTACGCTACAACATGCCGGTGATCCGTTGCTGGCGCTGCATTTACTGGCGCTGTACGTGGAGCATTACTGGACGGTGGCGGCACCGGGTATGACGCACAAAAAACGTTTTGCCGCCCAGGTCATAAAGCGTTTTGAAGCAGGCGCTGGCGAGTTTTCCCGTCAGACGAATACCACTCAACGCGATCTGCTCCTGGGCGAGTTGGCAAAACTGGCGCTGCTCTGGCAGAGCAATAACGCCGTCGAACTGGCGCAGGCAACGGACAATATTGCCGCGCTGTACCAGCGGGCGTTTCGCGACAGCGAACCTGCCGCGACGCCCGTTTCTGCACAATCTGCCGTCACGTCTGTGCAGCCTTCTGCCGCGCCTGTAGCGTCTGCCTCTACGCCGTCACCGGTAGCTTCCGCGCCGGTGGTGAATATCGACAGCCATGACGACAAAACCTGGCGCGATACGTTGCTGAAAGTCGCCGCCATTTTATGTGAACGCCAGCCGGATGCCCCATTGGGCTACCGTCTGCGCCGCCATGCGCTGTGGCTGGCAATTACCTCCGCGCCGCAGGCTGAAAGTAACGGACGCACGTCGCTGGCCGCATTCCCTGTCGATATGATGGATGATTATCAGGCGCGCCTGAATAATGCCGATATGGTGTTGTGGCAACAGGTAGAGAAAAGCGTACTTCTGGCGCCCTACTGGTTTGACGGTCATTACCTTTCAGCACAGGCTGCGCAGCGGCTGGGCTACATCGCCGTGGCAGAGGCTATCCGTGAGGAAGCTGGTGGCTTTCTTACCCGTCTGCCCCAGCTTTCCACCCTACTGTTTAACGACCATACGCCCTTTATCAGCAGCCAGACAAAACAGTGGATTACCGCCACCGCTTCCTCCGGCCAGCCCGCATCAGCACAGCAATCCGGTGAGGAATGGCAGACCGCCAGAGCCTGTTTTACTGAACAGGGGCTGGAAGCAGCATTACGGTATCTGGATACGCTGCCCGAAGGCTCCCCCCGCGATCAGTTTTATCGGCAGTATTCCGGCGCACAGCTTATGGAAGAGGCCGGACTGATCACACTGGCACAGCAGCAGTACCGGATATTGTTCACGACGGGCTTACGGATGGCGCTGGCAGACTGGGAGCCATCGTTGCTTGAGCAGCTTGAACAGAAGTTCACGGCAGAACAGTAAGAGATAACAGGAGTTTTTGTGAGATTACCGACCCCCCGAATATTCAGTGGCATGAGATCTGTCCTGCGACCCGCGATGCCAAGGTTTAAGGTCTCTGCGTTTTGGTTGCTGGTGTTGGCATGGATTGTGCTGCTGGTATGGATCTGGTGGAAAGGCCCGACATGGTCACTGTACGACGAACAGTGGCTTAAACCGCTGGCGAACCGCTGGCTGGCGACGGCGGCATGGGGAATTATCGCCCTGGGGTGGCTTACCGTCCGGGTGATGAAACGCCTGCAACAGTTTGAGAATCAACAAAAACAGCAACGTGAGGAAGCGCAGGACCCGCTAAGTGTTGAGCTGAATGCGCAACAGCGTTACCTCGACAGGTGGCTGCTGCGCCTGCAACGCCATCTCGATAACCGTCGTTACCTGTGGCAACTGCCGTGGTATATGGTCATCGGTCCTGCCGGAAGCGGTAAAACCGCACTGTTACGGGAAGGTTTTCCGTCCGATGTTATTTATACGCTGGAAACTGTGCGCGGCGCAGAACAACGTGTGTACCTGACGCCGCATGTTGGCAAACAGGCGGTGATTTTTGATGTTGACGGCGTACTCTGCGAACAGCCGGATGCTGATGTCCTGCACCGTCGGTTATGGGAGCACGTTCTGGACTGGCTGGTGGAAAAACGCGCCCGCCAGCCGCTGAACGGGATCATTATCACTCTTGACTTACCCGACCTGTTGACGGCTGACAAACGCCGCCGCGAACATCTGCTACAGACGCTGCGCAGCCGGTTGCAGGATGTGCGCCAGCACCTTCACTGCCAGCTACCGGTTTACCTGGTGCTGACGCGGCTGGATTTATTACACGGCTTTGCCGCCCTGTTTCAGTCACTGGATAAAAAAGATCGCGATACGATTCTGGGCGTGACCTTCACCCGCCGCGCCCATGAAAACGAGGACTGGCGCGCAGAGCTGGATGCTTTCTGGCAGACATGGTGTGAGCGAATGAACCACGCCATGCCGGATCTGATGCTCACGCAGACGCATATGCGCAGTTCCCTGTTCAGTTTTTCCCGCCAGATACAGGGGAGCCGGGACGACCTGAAAGCCCTGCTCGACGGCCTGCTGGACGGTGAAAATATGGATGTGATGTTGCGCGGCGTATACCTGACTTCGTCGCTGCAACGGGGTCAGATGGATGATCTTTTTACGCAGTCTGCCGCCAGGCAGTACCGGCTGGACGGCAGTCCGCTGAGCGCCTGGCCGCTGGTGGATACCGCATCTTACTTTACCCGTAATCTGTTTCCACAGGCACTGCTGGCCGAGCCGAATCTGGCCGGAGAAAGCCGCGCCTGGCTGATAAGCAGCCGTCGCCGTCTGACCGCTTTTTCCGTCGTGGGTGGGGTGGCGGCATTGTTGTTAATCACCGGCTGGCACCATTATTACAATAACAACTACGCCTCCGGTGTTCAGGTGCTGAAACAGGCAGAAGCGTTTATGGCGATCACTCCCCCACAGGGGATGGATGACTACGGTAATCTGCAACTGCCGCTGCTTAACCCGGTGCGCGACGCAACGCTGGCCTACGGCGACTGGGATGACCGCAGCCGCCTCGCCGATATGGGGCTGTATCAGGGCAGGCGTATCGGCCCGTATGTGGAACAAACTTATCTGCAACTGCTGGAGCAACGCTACCTTCCTGCGCTGTTTAACGGTCTGGTCAAAGAGATGAATGCCGCCCCGCCGGAAAGCGAAGAAAAGCTTGCGGTGCTGCGTGTCATGAGAATGCTGGAAGACAAAAGCGGGCGTAATGATGAGGTGGTGAAGCAGTATATGGCGAAGCGCTGGAGCGGTGAATTCCACGGCCAGCGGGATATTCAGGCACAACTGATGTCGCACCTCGACTACGCACTGAAGCATACTGACTGGCACGCGGAGCGGGCAGCAGGCGACGGTGACGCCATCAGTCGCTGGACGCCGTATGATAAACCGGTCGTCGATGCACAGCATGAACTGAGTAAACTGCCGGTTTACCAGCGCGTATACCAGAGCCTGAAAACACGGGCGCTGGGCGTGCTGCCCGCTGATCTGAATCTGCGCGATCAGGTTGGACCGACATTCGAACAGGTGTTCGTTTCCTCAGATGATAACAAACTGGTGGTTCCACAGTTCCTCACCCGTTACGGTCTGCAAAGTTATTTTGTCAAACAGCGCGATGCGCTGATTGAGCTGACGGCGATGGATTCCTGGGTGCTGAACCTGACCCACAGTGTGAAATACAGCGAAGCCGACCGGGCAGAAATCCAGCGTCAGCTGACCGAACAGTATCTCAGCGACTACACCGCCACCTGGCGGGCGGGAATGGACAACCTTAACGTGCGTGACTATGAGTCCATTGCGCAACTGACCGGCGCACTGGAGCAGATTATCAGCGGCGATCAGCCGTTACAGCGGGCGCTGACGGCGCTGCGGGATAACACGCAGCCTGCGGTTCTCTCTGAAAAACTTTCTGATAAAGAGCGTGAAGACGCACAGGCAGAGCCGGATTACCGCTTGCTGACGCGTCTCGGCCATGAGTTTGCGCCGGAAAACAGCACGCTGGCGGTACAGAATAACAGGGAAAATACCTTTCAGGCGGTATATCAGCAGTTAACGGAACTGCACCGCTACCTGCTGGCTATCCAGAATGCGCCGGTGCCGGGGAAATCGGCGCTGAAAGCCGTCCAGCTCCGTCTTGACCAGAACAGCAGTGACCCTATATTTGCCACGCGACAAATGGCGAAAACCCTGCCCGCGCCGCTTAACCGCTGGGTAGGCAAGCTGGCGGATCAGGCCTGGCATGTGGTGATGGTGGAAGCGGTGCACTATATGGAAATTGACTGGCGCGACAGTGTGGTGAAACCGTTCAATGAACAGCTGGCTGGCAATTATCCATTTAATCCGCGTTCATCACAGGATGCGTCGCTGGACGCTTTTGAAAGATTCTTTAAACCGGATGGCGTGCTGGATACCTTTTATCAGCAGAACCTGAAACTGTTTATGGAAAACGACCTGAGTCTGGAAGACGGCGATAACGCCGTGATTATTCGTGAGGATATCCGTAACCAGCTTGAGAGGGCGCAAAAAATCCGCGACATCTTCTTCAGCAAACAGAACGGGCTGGGTACCTCATTTGCGGTGGAGACCGTTTCGCTTTCCGGGAACAAACGCCGCAGCGTACTGAACCTCGACGGTCAGTTAGTCGATTACAGTCAGGGGCGTAACTACACCGCGCACCTGGTCTGGCCGAACAACATGCGCGAGGGCAATGAAAGCAAACTGACGCTGGTTGGTGTCAGCGGTGGTGCTCCACGCAGCATCAGCTTCAGTGGGCCGTGGGCGCAGTTCCGCCTGTTCGGGGCCGGTCAGTTAACCAGCGTGGACGAGGGAACGTTCAGCGTGCGCTTTAATGTGGACGGCGGCGAGATGGTCTACCGGATACACGCTGATACCGAAGACAACCCGTTCAGCGGCGGGCTGTTCAGCCAGTTTCGGCTGTCGGATACGCTGTACTGAGGAGGCGGGATGAGCAACGATATACTGACCCAAACTATCGTGACAGGCAGCGATCCGCGCAATCTGCCGGAGTTCATTGCTGTTCGCGAGGAAATCAACAAGGCCAGCCACCCGTCGCAACCGGAAATGAACTGGAGGCTGGTGGAATCGCTGGCGCTGACCATTTTTAAGGCCAACGGTGTGGATTTGCACACGGCTACCTACTACACCCTGGCGCGTACCCGCACGCAGGGGCTGGCCGGTTTTTGTGAAGGAGCCGAACTGCTGGCGGCAATGATTACCCATGAATGGGACATATTCTGGCCGCAGGGTGGGCCTGCACGCACCGAAATGCTGGACTGGCTCAACACCCGTACCGGAAATATCCTGCGTCAGCAGACATCCTTTGCGGAAAACGACCTGCCGCTGCTGTACCGCACCGAGCGGGCCTTACAGCTTATCTGTGACAAGCTCCAGCAGGTGGAGCTGAGGCGCCAGCCGCGCGTGGAGAACCTGCTGTATTTTGTGCAGAACACGCGCAAACGGCTGGAGCCGCAACCCCGGAATCATGCAGGTGCCGCCACACAGACCGCCGTCAGAACACTGGTCTATGCCCCGGAAAGTACCGCGCCCACGGCCACTGAGACTGTCTCTCCACTCCCTGAGCTGCCGGAGATGCGGGTGGAAGTCCGTGGTCTGGCGGATAATGGCGGTATCGCCGGTCAGGGCAGCCTGGTAAAAGGTTTTATGGCGGGATTCATCGTGACCGCGGTTATCGCCGTCGCGCTCTGGTGGTGGCAGGTGTACCCGATGCAGCGGCAACTGGCACAGGTCAGGGATACGGCACAGGGCGCGGCAACGGTCTGGCTGACATCACCTGACCTGGACAGTTACGGGCAACGGCTGCAACAGCTTCCTGATACCCCGCCATTGCAGTTGCTGGAGACGGGTATGCAGATGGCCCGTACCGCCGACAGCCGCTGGCCGGAGAGCCTGCAACAACAGCAGGCGAGTGCGAAATGGAATGAAACGCTGAGAACCCGCGCACAGGGCAGTCCACAACTGCGCGGCTGGCTCCAGACCCGCCAGAATTTACATGCCTTTGCAGACCTGGTGATGCAGCGCGAGAAAGAGGGGCTGACCCTTTCCTATATAAAGAATGTTATCTGGCAGGCAGAGCGGGGGCTGGGGCAAGAAACACCGCTGGAATCCCTGCTGACGCAGTACCAGGACGCCCGCGCACAGGGACAGAATACTGAGGCGTTGGAAAAACAGATTAATGAACGGCTGGATGGCGTGTTAAGCCGTTGGCTGTTGTTGAAAAACGGCGGAATGCCGGAAACGACAACTGAAACCAAATCCGAAAAATAACGACGAAATCAAAGGAGTTTATCATGGCAAATCCGGTTTATCTGACGCTGAACGGAGATCTTCAGGGACTGATCTCCGCTGGCTGCTCTTCTATGGCCTCTATTGGCAACAAAGCGCAGATTACGCATATGGATCAGATTATGGTGCTGGGTTTGTCCCACGGACTGACTCGTGCACAGAACGTCAATCATCAGACGCTGGTGATCCAGAAGCCGGTGGACAAGTCCTCCCCATTACTGACTAAAGCCATCAGCGAAAATGAGTGTCTGACCTGTGACTTTGAGTATTACCGTACCAACCGCTTCGGCATTAATGAACTGTATTACAAAGTGAAGCTGATTAACGCCCACATCGCCAGTATTGCACATAATGTGCCACACACAATCACCAACAGCGAGGGGCAACCGGAAGAGTCAGTATCACTGACCTATGAAAGTATTACCCAGGAACACTGTATTGCCGGAACCAGTGCGTACAGTCTGTGGGAGGCGCGACTTTTTTAGCGTGAATAATTGAAAATGCAAAGGAGGTCGTATCGTATGAAATTGAGAATTAGCAGGGCGGTGGGTGTTAGTCAGCCAAATAATATTGGTGACGTCAAAAAAATTCAGATGCTACTGACAGAGCTATTCGTGACGATAAGATGGAATCGCTGAAAGAAGACGGGTTATGGGGGCCTAAGACATTTTCCAGGTTAGTTTACTTTCAGACAAACTTCGTTCATTTGCCTCACGCTGATGCCATCGTTAACCTGCATGGTCCAACCTTCAGAAGGTTAAATCAGGCGAATGCTGTGGCTTATCATAGTGCTTCAACTCATCAGAAGCAGGCCGTGGTAGTACCGGATAGCAATCAGCTTCAACAATTAGCACAGCGAGTGTCATTGCCCTTACCGGCAATTAAATCTGCATGGATAAACAGGGCATTACCTGCGGCCATTAATGTTAAACGTAACTGGGGAGTTCCGATAGAGGTGACTATTGCTCAAGGCGCATTTGAATCAGGCTGGGGACGTAAGGCGAAAGGCGGAGCATATTTTGGTGTGAAAGGAAAATCTCCGGAAGGTAAGTCAATAACATTTACAACACATGAAAATTATGATGACAATCAGTAAAGATTAAGGACAGTTTTCGCTCTTACGATTCTTTAGAGCAATCAGCTGATGATTATGGTCGATTCCTTAGTGTTAACAAGCGTTATGCAGCTGCATTTTCTTATCCGAATGATCCTGAGAATTTATACATGAGATTGCTAAAGCAGGGTATGCCACAAATCCTGCTTATGAAAAGAACATAGTTAACATTATTAGAACTACCGGAATAAAAGATTATGATACTGTGTGGGGGGGGGAGTATCCATGTGTTATATTAATCCACTGCATTACTTTAGTATGTTGGAGTGAAAATGAAAAAGTCTATATTTATAACATTGCTTAGCTATATGGCTTTAACTGCAAATGCATTTTCAGCCGAGTTACCACCGATTATGCAACTGGTCAAGAAGACGCTTGAAGAGAAAAAGCTTCTTGTATCTCCGGAATGTACGGATTACCTTTATATACCAGACAATGAACCGGGTGTGGATGTAGTTAATGTCGTTGAAAAACACGGTGGAAGTTGCTCGGGCGATCCACAAACACAACCCAGATTATTCAGTGTCTCCGTGGGTAAAAAAACACATAAGATGAAGTCGGATATTAATGATCCTGAAGATGGTACTCTTTCTCCTCTTCCAGAAACGTAAACGCTCTCTTCTGACAATGTTGACGCAAGAATCAGGTAACAATTACTGGATCGAAGGCATTTATCATGATTACTCCTGTTTATCTGAACGGGTAGCGTAAACACAGGAGATAATTGTGGTTTATTATAAGAATGATCCAGTCTTGATTTCTGATATTTTCTGCAAAAAATATCTTAATGTCGCAGCAAACATTGAAAAAGTAAGATTACTGAGGGGGAAAGACATCCCTGACTGGCCGCACTGGTGTTTTTTACCCATAAAATACTGGATGCTGCTGTTTATGGACAAACCGGATATTTCCTTCACGCATGAACTCTGGCAGGAACTACAGAAATTTTCGGTACCGGGAGCTTGGCGCTACAGCAAAGGGATTTATACCCTGCATCGGTTAGTATTAAACACACTGACCGACACGCCCTTGTCTGAAGCACCCCTGTGGATATCTTTCTGCGCCATTCCTGAATGGTGTATCTATGTGAGACCCCCAGGGATGCATATTGACAGTGAGTGTCAACCTGGTACGTACCCGACTCGCCCAAAACTGGTGAAAACTAAAAAGGGATTCAGACTTCTTCCGGCGAATGGCCTCGGTACTGGACTGTCGGTGAGGATACGGAGCGGCATTCGATGATGCTACGGTCAGTGCTGTGAGTGGGCGGCAAGTTCGTGCCCATTTGTGGAGTGGACGCTGGCATGGCTTCTGGTCTGGAAAAAGAGATGGCTCAGAGAACAGGAAATTTTGCCGCCACAAATTATTGGCGGCAGGCGAAGTGAAGGTGTTAATTACTGATAGCGGTTTGCCAGGTCTTTAATCACTGTGGCAAAGGTTTTTTGCTTTAACTGAGCGATCTGCTGTTCTGTGATCGGTGTTTTTCCGGTGAGTGGCTGGAGAATATTATCTTCGTAGTTAACAGGAGACCAGGTTGCCCATTCGCCCGTCGCCACATCCACGAGGGCGAAACGCACCAGGTAGCGCAACGAGACTGAATCAGACAACGTTTCGTTTCGGAAATCCGACCAGATAGTGGTTTTTGTCGCAGTATTATACTTCCCCAGTTGTAGCGTATCCCAGTAAACAATGATCGCCTTTTGTTGTCCTTTTGCCGCAATATAACGTAGGGCTTGCATATAATTCATATTTTCGCTGTTGACGGCTTCTCCTTCTTCGTTTTTCACCTTATTACAGGAAATAGCTTTTTGCCTGTCGGGGATACCTGAAAATGTTGATATCCGATAATAGCGATTCATTTCCTGCTGCATGATCATTTCTGGTGCACGATTGCCAGACTGGACCAGAATGACGGCAGAGTTCAGCGGGACGCTGAATTTCTCACCATCCAGTGCGGCCTGGATATCTTCTTCTGAAACGGCAAGCGTGGTCTCGTTGCCGAAGATATCTTTATCTGTTAACTGATTGGGAGTATTTTTACTGATGCCACTCTCCGTTCTGGGTAGGGATTTTTTATTTGCATCAATTGGGGAATGGATACAGGCACTCAATAAAAATATTGCGGCGCATAAACATATCATTGAACAGATTTTCATATATTTTCCTGAAAATGGATGTTAGATGTGGATGTAATTATAAAGCTCTGGTTGTTGTTATGACTATATCCTGTTGTTGATAATTTTAGGAGAATTGTTTTTATATTCATGAATCAAATGAAATGATCTAATTTGATATTTTCTGTTTATTTTTGATTGGTTTCTCATCGATTCCTGCGATTGCGACAGGTTCTGGATAAAATCGGTCTCAAGCGTTCTCAGGTTTACGCCTACATGAAAACGGGACATTTCCTCAAATCCGTCAGGATTGGGCCTGCCAGTGTGGTCTGGCTTGAATCGGAGATTGATGGTTAGATTAATGCGAAAATAAACAGTCGCTGACCGTCTTTCTGTTACTCACTGACTTATTCAGGATCATAATGATGAACATTGATCAGGGCATACTCATGCCTGTTGCACTGGATCAACTGTGGGCATTTGATTTAAATCCTCGTATTACCTGTAATCCGAATTACGATGATGTTTTCGTGATGGCGCTAACATCGTTTAATGGCCCGACAACGGGATTCTCACAGGAGCATATTCAGGATGAACTGACCGACCTGAGCAGCCAGACGCTGAATATTGACTATAACACGGTTGTACTGGTGACAGATACCCGCGCACAAAAGCGCACCTCAATACTCGGTATCTACGTCCTGATATCACTGAGAGCATGTTGCAGTGTCATGTAGCCGACAGCGGGAGCCCACTCGTTCTTTAGACTACGGAACACTCTCTCCATCGGCGAGTTATCCAGGCAGTTTCCCCGGCGGCTCATACTTTGTATCACGCAATTTCTCCACAAGAGCTGTCTGTATTTCTTACTCCTGTATTGCCCCCTGATCCGAATGAAAAATCAGACGCCCATCGCGCTGGCGAGTTTCCAGTGCATTACGTATTGCTCGGCAAACCAGCTATGCATCTGGCGACGAGACCCACAATCCTGCGTGAATAAAGGTCTATAACCAGCACCGGATAGCACCAACCACCACTTACCTTGATATAGCTGATATTGCCACTCCAGACCCGATTTGCTTGCGTCGGTGTGAACTGCCGTTTCAGCAAGTTCGGGGAGGCAGATGTTTCTTCCCCGACGTTTCGGTAGCGATGTTTCCCTGGTTGGCGGCTCTCCAGACCACATTCTTGCATCAACCTACGAGCCAGCCAACGTCCCACGTTATAACCGGAGCGACGCATTAGCAGACTCAGAGTTCGATTTCCGGCTGACCCCCGGCTCTGTTGATGTAACTCCCGCAAACGGCTTCTCAGATGCAGTCGGCTTATATCGACCGACCGCTTTAGCGATGCATAGTAAACGCTACGCGTTATTTTCAGCAGACGACACAACTCAATCACCGGCCATTTTGCTTTCAGCCGTGTGATTAATGCATAGATTTGACGGGTATTTCGCTCATCAACACGGCTGCCTGCTTTAGTATTTCTTTTTCCATTTCTGGTCTCTTAATTCGCGCCCTCAGTGACTGGATTTCACGTTGCTCGGACGTCAGAGCAGGATTATCCGGCGTCACGTCACTCACTTCGGCCTAATACTGACGTATCCATTTACGTAATTGGCTGGGGTCTGGTTCAAGAGTATGAGCGACCTCAACAGCAGACTGTTGATATTTAACAACCTGTTCAATCGCTTCGAGCTTAAATTCGGGAGAAAAACGGCGTTTGGTTTGTTTACGTTGGGTCATTATTCGCTTACCTCAATTTACTGTTGTTACAATTAACAGGCTATTGAGGTGTCCGGAATTACTGAGCCATTACAAGTCTCAGGCAATCGGTATGCCACAGGGTGGCGATATACTGAAACGTCAGAGATTCATCAACAATGATTTTTTCAGACCGACACTGTTGTGAAGGATTTAAACCTGATTTTAGTATCCGTTTAGTGGCATTGCGTTTTTCGCGGGCAAGGGCGGGTGAGGTTTCGGGATAAGAACCGAGTGGCACTCTTGATTCTTTTCCCTCAAAACGATATTTGAGATACCAGATAAGGGAACCGGGAAGATACAAATCGAGCGTGTTAACGAGCTTGTAGGGTTTATCAGAGGGTTTTGCACTGCGGACTTGTTTATCGGTTAATGCCATTTGGGGGGGCATTCCTTTATCGAACCAGGTTGACCACCAAAAGCCCCAGATACAGACAGATAAATAGATATCCGCTGGGAAGAGTTTTCCGCTAACTTATTGAACCCGCTACATATAGAGATTCATAGAAACGCGCAAAACAAGCAAGAAAGTGGTGCCCGGACTCGGAATCGAACCAAGGACACGGGGATTTTCAATCCGATCGTTGATTGCAAGTTAAATAGTAACATTTGTAATTATACTGTTGCTGCTGTGCATATCGAATAATTTTATTCGAGTGTGCCCATGGATAACGTTGTTACCAAGACTCAACACAAAGCGCGAATTGTCCCTGTAATTTCCACAAAAGGGGGCGAAGGAAAATCCACTCAAAGCGCCAACCTGGCCGGATTCCTGGCCGATGCCGGTAAAAAAGTCCTCCTTATCGATGGCGATCATTCCCAACCTACCGCCAGCAGCATATTCTCCCTGGAATACGAAGCGCCTAACGGTTTGTTTGAGCTCCTGATGAAGACCGTTGATTTGTCGCGGGTTGACCAAATTATTTCCCGTTCAGTTATCAAGAATCTGGACATCATCGTTTCCAACGATCCGCATGACCGCCTCTCTTCAGCTATGTTGCATGCCCCGGACGGCCGCATGCGTCTGCGCAATGTTCTACAGCATCCCTTATTCCAAAGTTACGATGCCATCATCATCGACTCCAAGGGTGCAGCATCCATCATGCTGGAGCTTATCCTGATTGCCAGCTCCTCGTTTGCAGTCGGTGTCATCAAGCCAATCCTGCCTGACACCCGTGAGTTTTTACGCGGCACGCTGGGGCTGATGGAAGGGCTCCTCCCACTGACTTGCTACGGCATTGCCATGCCTCAAGTGCGAATACTGACCAACTGCATGGAATACACCAACCTGGACTGGCAGACACTGGACAGCCTGCGCGGAATCATTGAGAACGACCAGTACCTGCGCGCTGACGCTTTTGACGTCTCCCTCCTTAATACCATCATTCCCAAGCTGGAAATCTACAAACTTGGCCATGCCTCTGGGCAGCCTGTTCACCGCCTGGAAAAAACCACCACGCGCACCTCCACGCTCGCCGCAGCAGACACCATGTATGACCTGGCCTGCGAGCTGTTCCCGGACTGGACTCCTGATTTCGATGCTATGCGTCAGGAGGCAAATCAATGAATATCGAACAACTTATCGCCTTGCTGAATGAACAGCGACAGTTGATTGCGCCAGCGCCTTGGGCGGTTCTTGACCTCTATGGCGACGCCATCACTGTGGTAGACGCCAATGGTTTTGAGCACTTGGAAATTCCCAACGTCGCGATAGTCCCCGACTGGGAAAAGCTCGGATTGCAACACTGGTCGGATGAAGGCGGCAGCCGTGAAGTGAGCCTTGAAGAGCAAAAAGCCAATGCACAATTAGCTATCGCTGCACCGCTGCTACTGGCACACATTAATGTTCTTAACGGCTACGTAGAAACCGCAGGGAATGCACTGCGTCGCATGCTGAACATGTATGAACTGATGATGGTACAGGCCAACCATTCAGATAGTTTTTACGATGCTGAATGCCTACAGGAAATGGCTGAGGCACCACTGGAGGCGGCCGCAGTGCTTGAGTATTTATGCGGTGATAAAGAGTTGAATGTTGAGTTGAAAGGAGCGACCTGCATCGGCTGCGGCTGTACTGACGGTTATGCCTGTGTTGACGAAAATCGTATGTCCTGCAGCTGGCTCAAGGTCAACCGCGAAACGGGGCTGGGCGTGTGTTCTCATTGCCCAGCATTCCTTAATCACTCACTGACTGCCGACGGCGATAAACCGGAGGTGCGTCATGACTGAGATGAAAATTCCTCACTCTGTCGATGCTGAGCAAGCCGTACTGGGCGGGCTGATGTTGGAGAACGCGCGCTGGGACGACGTGGTGTCCGTCCTGCGTGATGCTGATTTTTATATCTCGTCCCATCGCCGTGTTTTCCAGGCGATGGGGCAACTGGTGGCGGTAAACCAGCCTATCGATCTGATTACGCTGTCCGAGTCGCTTGAAAAGAACAATATGCTTAAGCAGGTTGGTGGTTTCGCTTATCTCGCTGAGATGTCCAAAAACACACCGAGTGCAGCGAACATCGAAGCGTATGCCAACATTGTCGCAGAGCGCAGCAGACTTCGTCGTCTGCTGGATCTGGGGCGAGCGTTAAGTGCCGAAGCCGTAGCCCCGCAGGCAAAATCTGAACTGTTGACAGAGCGGGTAGAGAAGCAACTCCTGGAGCTATCGGAGCAGGTGTATACCCGGCAAAATGTCTGCCTGATTGATGGCTTGGAAGCAGTCGCCAACCGGCTGGAAAGCGTCACTGGAGGAACCGGTGTGACCGGAACCCCAACAGGCTTGTCATTGGTCGATGAGATCACTTGTGGTCTGCAGGATGGAGAGCTGACTCTGCTGGCCGCGCGGCCAAGTATGGGTAAAACCGCATTTTCACTGGCGTGTTGCGTCGGTGCGCTGGAAGGTACTGATCGGCCGGTATTCTGCTTCAGCCTTGAGATGCCGCGAGAGCAATTGCTGCAGCGCTTCCTGGCGATGTTGGGCAGGGTGGATTTGACCCTGTTCCGCAATGGTCAGCTTGAGGATGAACATTGGGCGCGAATTTCCGACGCCATGGGGATTATGACGGCCTGGAATGACCGTCTGATAATTGATGACACGTCCGCGCTGACGCCTGCACAGTTGCGTTCGCTCGTACGTCGTTATACCCGCTTGTATGGTCGGCCGGCCCTCATCATGGTCGATTATCTGCAACTGATGCGGGCGCCTGATTTTGAAAACCGCACACAGGAAATCTCGGAAATCTCCCGCAATCTGAAGGCGCTGGCCAAAGACACACAATGCCCAGTGTTGGCGCTGTCGCAGCTGAATCGGACGCTTGAACAACGGGCTGACAAACGACCGATGAACAGTGACCTGCGCGACTCCGGTGCACTGGAGCAGGATGCCGATGTAATTGCCTTTATTTACCGGGACGAGGTGTATTACCCAGATTCTGAGGATGCCGGCACCGCCGAGATTATTTTTGGCAAGCAGCGGCAGGGACCAACCGGCATGGTGCGCGTTCAGTACGAGCAGCAATATACGGCATTCCGTGATTTGGTCATGCCTCAATTTCAGGGAGGGGCGTAATCATGGGACGTATCAATACCAAAAATATTGACCTGGGTAGCGCATTGCTCCAGCAGGGGAAAACTGCTTTAGGTACGGATAAGTCTGAGAACGTAGAGCTTGTTCAATTAACCTCTGAAATCCCTATGGTGCTGACTCTGGATGACGTCAGTCCTTTCCCTGATAACCCAAGAACTTCCCGGAACCCGCGGTATGAGGAAATCAAAGCTTCAGTGCGGGTGCGTGGCCTGGATACGGTACCTAAAATCACCGCAGATCCTGAACGTCCTGAGCTGGGCTTCTTCTTTAGTGACGGAGGAAATACCCGCCTTCAAATTTTGTCGGAACTGTGGCATGAAACGGGGGATGAACGGTTTTTCCGTATTTCCTGCATGTTTAAACCGTGGCCTGGTCGCCTTTCGTGTTTGATTGGTCACTTGGCTGAGAATGAAGTTCGAGGCGAACTGAGCTTTATAGAAAAGGCTTTAGGAATCAAAAGGGCGAGGGAGTTTTTCGAAGAAAATTTGGGTAAGAAGGTCTCTTTGCGAGAGCTTTCCACCCTATTGGGGCAAGAAGGTTACCCGGTTCATTTTTCGAACATTAGCCGCATGGAAGATACGATCCAGTATTTGTATCCCCATATGCCGAATCTGCTTAAATCGGGTTTAGGAAGACCCCAAATACAACATTTATTGTTGTTACGAGTTAATGCACACAAAACATGGGATAGCTTTTTCTCAGACAACGCGGCAATTAAAGAATTTGAGGAGGTATTCGGGGCAGTTTGTGAACATTTTGATGATCCCGAAGCATATTCACTGGAAATGTTCCGTGATGAGTTAATTGGTGCCTTAGTTAAAGCTCTCCCACACCCATCTCTGAATTATGATCGTTGGCTCATCGAGCTGGATCCAAAAGAACAGAATCGCCGGCAACAGCTTGGTGAATTGAAGCAACTTCAAAGCGCCTCTAATTTCGCCGTTCAGACAAAGGTTGAATCACCCGTTGATGGCGGTGGCGTGATTATGCCATCTTCCTCTGATGCGCCTGTACCGGGTACGTCGGCTTTGACGCTTAGTAGCGCACTGGACGAACAGGAAGGCGCAGTGGACTCATTCGATGCTGAGTCTATTTCTTCCGGGTCACCGCGCATTGAAACCCAACATGATCTATATGGCGCGCCGCCGGTCCTGTCCGGAGATATTGACGAGTATTCCCCATCAGATACCCGCAGAGGAGAGACCGAAGAGACCGCAGGGACAGCGCTACCTGCACAGCCTGGCTCTGTCGCGGTAGAAACTACCCCGGACGCAGGGGCATCGAACGTTGTGTTCGCTGAAGCAGGACTTGAGCCCGTGACCTCTATCTGGGTTATTCCGATGCTGCAGGATGACATCGAACACCTGCAGGGAATGGCCTATCGCCTGGCCTTCGAACTTGCCGAACTGAACGGTTGCGAAGCTGAGCTCAAGGACGACAAGAGCACACTGCTTGCGGCTGGGTACGGTCTGGCCACCGCGCAGCCATCCCCATTCACCGCCTTTCTGCTCTCACTGACAGGAACAACAACAGCGATCAATACCTGTTTATTAAGCGAAACACTGATTGGCACTGCTGATGGCGGCGGTTTCCCGCTGCTTGATGATGTCTATGCCGTGAAGTTTCTTCGCCTTGTTCGCGTTCTTCGCCGGCTGCGTGAACTGCAGCGTAATGTAGACACTGACACTGGAGAGGATACATGACAGTCGCTATTGAACGTTTACAGGCCATTTTGGCAGACCCGTCTGCCGGGCAGGATGAGCATGAGATGGTGGCGGAGTTGCTGGCGGTCAGAGCGATTACTGCTGGTTATACCAAAATGGGCCTGAGTGTTCTTTTGGAGATATGCAACTTACTGATAAACCGATCAAATGCCTCCGAATATTCGGATAGCCTCAGCGCGATTTCGCGCGTCGTCTATGGGGTACTGGCCAACAACAAGGAGAACAACGGATGAGCGATTCGCAACGACAAGCACGGCTGGTGAAACTGGTCCGCAAACTTCTTGAACTCGCCCAGAGCAACAGTAATGCCCATGAAGCGGGGCTGGCATTGTCCCGCGCTCAGAAACTGATGGTGAAGTACGGTATCACCGAGCTCGAGGCGAACATTTCCTCCATTCAGCAGGTACCTACTCAGGCAGCTCCATCTCAGTCATGGAACAAAATACCGTGGTGGATGTCCCGGCTGACCTGGACTGTCGCCCACGCGTTTGGCTGTCGCCCTTATTTTTCTTCCCTCGAAAGCCGGAGCGGGTTGCTGCGCCGCAACGTCACGTTCTACGGATTCAGTGAACGTCCAGCCGTTGCTGCCTATGCCTTTGATGTATTGAGTCGCCAACTTAAAGACGCTACTACTGCCTACCTGAGGACCCAGGATAAGCGCCTGAAAATGGCGACGCGTCGGGCTCGTGCCGAGCAGTTCCGCGCCGGTTGGGTCGAAGGCGTTCGCCGGATTGTTGAGGTTTTCAGCGTGTCGGAACATGAGCAGGCGCTAATGTCTGTCTGGTCTGAGCAGCAGGGTATGACCGCGCTGGAGAACCGTTCGGTGAAACGGTGTCGTGGTGACGCTATTGCGCGTTGTCAGGGCTATCTGGCAGGACAAAACGCACGGCTGCATCACGGGGTTAATGGATCTGGACCTGCAGGCATTGGCTACAGCGTCGGCGAGGATTAATGATGAGTTATGAGCTCGCAATTATCTGTATTTCAATGGTTTTTCTTGTGATGGTGGGTTTTCGAAACATGGATTTAAAGAATCTTATCAAGGGTAAGGACAAAATTTTATTGTTGCCTTTTTTACTGATTTTTCTGGTTGGGCGGTTGCTGGCCTTATTCATTGGTTCACTTATTAATTGGTTGACCTGGGGGGGTAATCATGAGTAACAGTTTATCGCAGGCGACAAACAGCCTGCTCACTCAGCTCGTCATGGAGCTCAAGTCCGGTTATATCCGGCGTTGTGAGTCACTCGGACTCACGCCCGAGGAAATGCAGATGCTCAACGGTCTGACCGTCGATGATTTGTATTACCTGCTGAACAGCTCCGTCTCAGTGCTTACGTTCCAAATCCATCATGAAAATTTCGCGTTGATGCTGCAGCAATCTCGCCGGGAACAGCAGCGGATGCAGCGTATTGATCGTGCGCTGGCGCTGGGTGGCTCTATTGAGATGATGCAGCATTTCTTCGGGCTGTCCAGCGTCGAGGTCTCCGCACGACGGCGCATGACGGGGATTCAAATTCGGCAGGGTCGCTGTTCGACGCTCAGTGATGAGGACAATGCGTCGTTGTGGCGCCAGTGGCAGAAAGCCGACATTGAGGATGTCTCCAGTGCGGACGGTCTGGACGTCATGATGCTGGCAGCTGAACAAATGGATGTGTCGTTAACCGCTGTCTGGCATGCGGTCAGGAGTTTTGACGTCCCGAAGACGCAAACTGCGCGTAAGGCGATCCTTGCCGTGCGTCAAAGTGTTGCCGCGAAGGAGCCAGTAAGGAGGTCGGCATGAAACCCATTGTGTTAATGCCGGGGCTCTATGCCCCGCGTTCGGCCCCTCGAGCCTGCCAGGAAAAGGCGCAGGAGCAGGTGAGACGTTTTCGTCAGGGCGCCAGGAATTACAAGGCGCTCCACGTGAAAGGCAAGCACCGCTGCGGCCGTGCTTGGATGAAGATCAATATTGGTGACAGCTGGCGGCTATTGAGCCGCAACAGTGGCGTGGATTGGGAGTTGCTGACCCACGAACGCTACAACAATGAATTATGGAAATGATGACATTCACCCTGTGCCTGCCTGTCGGACACAGGCCTGAGTGCCGTTGGGGACGTTCAGCGGTGTTGCACGACAAATGATTGTGGCCACGCCAATAAGGCGTGGGCCGACAGGATAAGGATGCGCAAATTCGATGAGCATAAGCAAAAGACCTGATGACAGCCTGATCACCGCTACGATTGAGCAGATGAATGCCTGGCTGGCTGAGCGAATATGCGATGATACTCAGACCGGTGCAGCCGATGTGACAAACCTGCGCAGTGGTCTCCTGTTTATGGGGAATGTGCACGACGCAGTTCCGCGCCGGTTGATGCTCGACACGCGCCTGGCCCCCTTAGATAAAGTCGCGTGGATGATGATCCGCCTCTATGCCCAACAGAACCAACAAAACCAGGGCGCAATGTTTCCTACCTACGACGAACTGCAACTCCAGTTAGCGTCGCCGTTCAAAGGGAAGGCGTCTCGCGAGACGGTCAGCCGTGTTTTGCTGATGTTGCGCCTGACCGGTTGGCTAAGCCTGTGCCGTCGCGTTCGCGATGCTAGGGGCCGGGTGCGCGGTAATGTGTACGCGCAGCATGACGAGCCGCTTTCAGCCTGTGATGCTGAAAGCCTTGATCCGACCTGGCTTGATACGGTCGCGGCGGCCTGCCAGCACAGGAATCGGGCTGTCAGTCAGACGGCCTGGTCAGTGCTGTCTGACATCCGTAACGACCCGGCGATGCGCCACTATCACTCGCAACTGAACATGATGGCACAGCGGCTGGGCGCACCACAGACCCCCCAACAAATGGCTGCGGATATGGCGCACCGTGGAGACAATGCCGGCAGTTCGGTAACCGAATTCAGTGAAAAATCCCCCGGTTCGGATACCGAACTCAGTCAATCTAAGCCGAGTTCGGATTCCGAACTGGGGGGAGCGCAGGGTAAGATGGTGCGGAGTTTGGATTCCGAACTCAGTATAAAATCAATAAGTTACATAAAAAATTCGAAACCGAACTGTAACGTACGTTCCTTCACACAAAGTGTGAATAAAAAAACGTACGTACCGCGCTTACCCGAAGTGTTACAGCAACGCATACCTGAGGTTGATCTGCAGCAAATCCATACCCAGTTACAGGCCTTGCCGGCGGAAATGGCCTGTCAGGTTCTGGAGAGTCTGAGTATAGCGCTGGCCCGTGGTGAGGTGAGTAACCCGACCGGGTGGCTGTTCAGCATGATGAAGCGTGCTCGTAATGGGGCTTTGTTTCCCACTACAACGTCCCCAAAGCCAGAAAAAACGGTCCCAGCACACCGTCCAGTTCGTCCTGTTGAGCCTCCACGAAAAGCACCTGGACAGGTTGCAACCCGAGAGCATGTCACTGCCCTGGTGGCAAAGCTGCGCCAGGGGATGGCCCGAGCCAGGAACGGGAAATGAATCTCACAGTGGAGCGAGATTTGAAGGTTTCTGATGCTGGCAGTGCCAGCAAAGTTAAAAAGGTTCAGTGTCAACACTGTTCAGAAAGTGACCGGTGTTGACAGTGTCAACAGTGCTCAAAAAGCGACCGGTGTTGACAGTGTCAACAGTAGCCCCGGTGTGTGATATGCATAACCGTTTTTATTTAGAGAACAAAAAGAGTTTTGGATTGCTGGAATAAGGTGCTGCCGAGACTATCTCAAGCCAGACACATGAGATATATCCTCAACAGGAGAAGGAGCCGCAAATGGCAGACACGACCGAAAGAGCACAGCGCAAGCCAGCACAGCCCAGGGCTGGGGCCCTCAAGTCCACGCTGACCGTACAGTTACACACCCAATATGCCATCCTGCTGTGGGAAGGGCGCCAGCGCGATAAAGAAACCAATAAACCCCAAATCGTCGGTATGCCGCAGGTGATTGCGCGAGCCGGCAAAATCAATGCGGATTCAAACAATGATAACCCTTACGCCGACCATGCCATGTTGTTACTTGAGGAAGCGATCGAGCGCGGTACCGGACGGCTGCAATCGGCCGTTGCCGATCTGGACACAACCTTGTCCAGTTTGCCTGGACAAGTATCAATGTCAGAGGTCTCGTCGGTTTCTCCTCTGAACATCGGTGTTTTTAGCCGAACGCCACTGGGTTATCGTTGCGTTTGGTTGCTTGTTGGGTTTGACCAACTGGCGATGAAAGCCTTCCAGGCCTGGCACTATGGACTGATTTCCCGTCAAAAACGTGATGAGTTACTGAGCCAGGGCGGGCACTGGGTCCGCCAGGTTTATGGTGTTGTTCAGCAATATCGCTCGGTCGCAGTGATGCGTGATGATATTCGCCTGCAAACCCCTGCCGGCATTGATGCTGTAAAACGCCTGGGGCAGCCTGATGCTGACATCATGAGCGGAGCTAAACGATCTGCATTTTCACCTCCACTTCGTCCGGCTAAAGGAGGCTCTGCATGAGTAATGACAGTCTGAAGTCCTTACGCTCCACGGTTGTCCTAAGCCTGTTCGGAGGTTTTCTTCTGTCGGGGTGTTCGATGTCCGATGTGACCGCGTGGAATCAGAAGATTAGCGATGCTGCACAGTCTATTGCCAGTGGTTCGGGGGCGAGTTCAGATTCCGGTGGAATGCCCTGGATGACGAGGGCCAGTGCTACCGGTCCTCGTCAGGACGTGCAGCATACCTATGTACTTCCGGTGGATGTTGATACCGCAGCAGCCCGACTGAAAAGTCACTATCAGTTTATCTCCACTGATGAGCTGGAAAGTCTCCGTAAGCGCGATCAGTATGGCGACTGGAGCGCCGGCGCTATTGACGAAGCGCGACCAGAATGGGCAGCACAAAAGGGCAGTTACTACAAAATGGGGCAGGAGTGGAAGGATAATGACCGCCTGATGCTGGAAGTAGAGAAGTCCGGAGCCGGCAGCCGCCTGAAGGTCACCTACAGCTCACCGGACAGCACCCACCTGACCGACGCCTATCTGCGCCGCCTGATGACCCAGCTGCAGCAGGTTGTCAAAGGCCAGTGCTGACGGAGGCGTCTCAATGCAACTTTACCTTTGCGAAAAACCGTCCCAGGGAAAAGACATTGGTGCCGTTCTGGGTGCCAACCAACGCAAGCAGGGTTACCTGACCGGGGCAGGAGTGATTGTTACCTGGGCTATCGGACACCTGCTGGAGCAAGTTCAACCCGAAACCTATGGTGAACAGTATGGAAGTCCCTGGCGTGAGTCGGTGCTGCCCATTGTCCCGTCGCAGTGGAAAATGGAGGTCAAAAAGGACACGGCTGACCAGTTTGCCGTTATCCGTGGTCTGCTCAAACAGGTCGATTCAGTCGTGATCGCGACTGACGCCGACCGGGAAGGGGAGGTGATAGCACGCGAGCTGCTGGAATATTGCCAGTTTACCGGACCGGTTGAACGGCTCTGGCTTTCGGCGCTCGATGAAACCAGTATTCGCCAGGCTCTGGCCAACAAATTGCCGGGCAGCAAGACTGCCCCGCTCTATGAAGCAGGGTTAGCCCGCGCGCGCGCGGACTGGCTGACCGGTATGAACCTGACCCGGCTTTATACGTTGAAGGCGCGGGAACAGGGATATGGCGAGGTGTTATCAATTGGCCGCGTTCAGACGCCGGCGCTGGCGCTGGTCGTCAACCGCGACCGTGAAATCGCTAATTTCGTCTCAAAGCCTTACTGGCAGGTCCAGGCCTCTCTGCAAAAGAACGGTATCAGTTTCCCGGCCAACTGGGTACCGGCGGCCAATTACTGTGACGAAGAAAAGCGCTGTATTCACCAGAGCGTTGCGCAGTCGATGGTGCAGCTCTGTCAGCAAACCGGGCAAGCGGTGGTGCTGGATGTCAGTACCGAGCGCAATAAGGAGTCGGCGCCCCTGGCGTTTGATCTCGGTTCACTGCAGCAGGCCTGCTCACGCAAATGGGGGATGGGCGCCAATCAGGTTTTGAGTATCGCTCAGTCATTGTACGAGACCCACAAGGCAACGACTTATCCGCGGACAGACTGCGGCTACCTGCCAACCTCAATGCAGGCTGAAATTCCGGATGTGCTTAATGCCATTACCCGAACGGACCCGGCACAAGATGCGGTGATTGCCTCGCTGGATACCGGTTTTGTCTCCCGTATCTGGAATGACAAAAAAATCACGGCGCACCATGGCATTATCCCCACCAAGCAGCCATTCGATTTGAGCAAGTTGTCAGCGGATGAACTCAAGGTCTATCAGTTGATACGGCAGCACTACCTGGCGCAGTTCCTGCCGCTGCATGAGGTTGATGTGACGGAAGCGATGTTCAATGTCGGTGGCCAGCTGTTCCGCACGCGCGGTAAGGTGGAAGTGATCGCCGGCTGGAAAGCGCTGTTTCAGCGGGAGGAACACGACGATAAGAAGAAAGATGATGATTCGGAGGAGGCTCGCTTGCCGGCTCTGGAAAAAGGGCAATCTTGCATCGTTGCCAGCGCGGAGCTTAAAACGCTGCAGACCAGGCCGCCGAGCCATTTTACTGATGGCACGCTGATAGCGGCAATGAAGAACGCGGCGGCGTTTGTCAGCGATCCACAGCTGAAGAAAGTGCTCAAGGAGAACGCCGGACTGGGGACGGAGGCGACCCGGGCCGGTATTCTGGAAACGTTGTTTAAACGGGGCTTTCTGGAGAAGAAGGGTAAATTTTTGCTGTCGACGCCCATCGCCGGTGAGCTGATTGATGCATTGCCGACGGCACTGACGAACCCGGGCATGACAGCGCTCTGGGAGCAGGCGCTGGACGAGATAGCCCAGGGGCAGATGACACTCGATACGTTCATGAGCCGCCAGGCACAGTGGACCGGGCACCTGGTGGAGAAAGGGAAGACGCAGGCGGTGAAGTTCACTGCGCCACCTTCACCACCGTGCCCGACATGCGGTGGGACGATGCGCCGACGTGCAGGCAAGAAAGGTAGAGGGGCCTTCTGGGGCTGCAGCAACTACCCAACTTGCCAGGGCATCATCAACATTGATGCAAAAGTTGGACGTAAGGGTAAGCGGTTTAAGGGGAAATCCCAGTTTAAAAATAAAACAACCAAATCAGAGTAAGAGATTGTCTGATGTTAATCTCAGAAAGATTTGCTAAGGTTATCTGGCTTTCGTGCAGAATGCAGAGGTACCCCGTAACTGCGGTGGTGGGAAAATTCTTCCATGGTTTTTTTCTGCTTCAGTTCGGTCAGTGACCCCCACACTCAGGTTGACTGACAAGGCGCATGCAACTCCGTGAAAAACGCGCCGGGACACTAGGTTCTCCCCGGAGTTAGACAGATTATTCATCAGGTTAAGGTACTGACCCCGCGGCGTTGATTTTCGGATCAACGTCGTTTTTAATTTCTGGCTCGCAAAAATGATCATTACGGTTGACACTCACATCACGTGCATGAAAAATGAACAGGCTTACTCGTTGTCTTTGGACGACCAGCCAATGCTTCAGCACTCTGTGAGAAGCGCCTTCGGGTGAGTGCCAGCCAAAGTTTCAGCGGTCTGTGAGAAACGCCTTCGGGTGACTGCCAATAGCCTCGTAGCCTGAAAGAGGAAGCCCCTGTGGCGGTAACCCTGTTTAACCTTTGAGAACAGGGATCACTGAACGGTGATGAAGGTTCATTTCACAATTCAGACAGTCTGCACTTGCGTACGACTTTGCAGACTCCCGACGGGAAACACTTTTCCCGTCAGGGAAGGTGTATTTCTCCGTCACCGAATCTACACTCCATGGAGAAAACATCATGTCTAACCAAGCTCAACAAAATGCCACCAAAAACACTGAATACTTCAACCTGACCATTAATGGCATGGGGTATCTCAGTAATGTTCGTCAGGTTAACGGTCCTAACGGCACCTTTATCAGCTGTGTTGTGAATGCCCTGTCCGGTCCTACTGATAACGCCAGCTATACGCGTTTCGATTGTACCGTTTCAGGTAAAGAAGCAAGCAGCCTGATTAATCGTTGCCAGAAAGCCTGTGACGAAGACAAAAAAGTCCTTTTAGGTTTTGTGCTCAGCAATCTTAAAACGGACATCTTCACGCTCAACGGCGGCGAACATGCCGGTGAACAGCGTGTCAGCATGAAAGCCCGTATTATCCGTATCGATTGGATCAAAATCGGTCAGGATAAGGTGTACCAAGCTGAAAAATCCCACTCCCAGCTGCCTCAGCAGGGTTACGCGCAGCCTAGCTACGCTGAAAACTCCTTCTGATAACGCCCGCTCTCGCCCCTTCCCGGGGCGTTTACCCTTTCCCATTTATGAGGATTCGATTATGGCGTCTCGCGGCGTAAACAAAGTTATTCTCGTCGGTCACCTGGGCCAGGATCCAGAAGTCCGTTACATGCCTTCCGGTGGTGCTGTGGCTTCATTGTCACTCGCGACCTCTGAGAGCTGGCGTGATAAACAATCTGGTGAACAGAAAGAGAAGACCGAGTGGCATCGTGTGGTGTTGTTCGGAAAGATTGCTGAAATAGCCGGTGAATATCTGCGTAAAGGATCGCAGGTCTATATCGAGGGGCAACTGCGGACACGCAAGTGGACTGACTCGGACGGTGTTGACCGTTACTCCACTGAAGTGGTGGTCAATGTCGATGGGTCAATGCAAATGCTGGGTGGTCGTTCTCAGGAGAATACTTCTGGTCAACGCGGCCAGAGCCACTGGGGCCAGCCTCAACAGCCAACCCACAGCGGCACTCCACCTCAACAGCATCAACCTCAGGCCCAGTCTGGTGGGAATGAACCACCGATGGATTTTGACGATGACATACCGTTCCTTGGGTTTGGTTATGGTATCGCAAAATCAGCCGTTTACGCTTTGTGATCGTCGGGTGACATTATGCCGACAATTCTTAGGGTAGGTGGTTTTCGCTTTTACTTTTACAGTCATGAACCTAATGAACCGGCGCATGTCCATATTGATAAGGGCAATGCAACGGCTAAAATATGGTTACATGATGTCGGTATTGCGCGTAGTGTGGGGTTTGCATCACATGAACTGCGTATACTGCAGCGTCTGGTGACTGAACATCGGACACTTTTACAGGAGGCCTGGGATGCTTACTTTACGCCATGAAAATGATCTGCGTGTAATGAATGTCCGCATTGATGATGACCGTTTGTCGGTTGATTTGATGGATGGCCGAACTATTTCAGCACCGTTAGCCTGGTATCCCCGACTTGCGGCTGGTACGCCGGCGCAACGGGCAAACTGGGAACTCTGCGGGGCTGGAATGGGTATACACTGGCCAGATCTGGATGAGGACTTAAGTACGGAAGGGTTGTTGATGGGAGCGAAAGGCATTGCTCGTACACCTTCATTATCCTGATGTGGTTCCTCGTTATCTGACACTAAACGCTGACCTTCGGGTTGGCGTTTTTTTTTGCATAGCAATAAAGAGTTGTTAATTGAGCGTCCCGGACGGTAACCGCACAGTGACACCTGTCAATTGTCACTGAACAGGAAACCTTCCGGATGAAAAAAATAATTCTCGCCTCTTCCCTGGCAGCACTGATACTGACCGGGTGCGCTACGCAGCAGCCTCTGCAGCAGCGTGACATTTCCCCTGTCACGCCGTCTGTCACCGTCACCCGCAATGTCCAGCCTGTTTCCTCGGATGCTTATGGGCAGGCGCCGGAAGTAGTGCGCTATGACCGATATCTGCTGGTCAGCACCGATCCAGCGACCATCCAGCGCGACCCGCTTTCTCAAATCATCGATATCCGTATTCCAGCTTCCGTTAAACCGACCGTCGCCGATGCGCTGCGTTACGCACTGCGCCAGTCTGGTTACACCCTGTGTGCAACCGGGCCAGCCAACGGTGTGTTGTATCGCCAGGCACTGCCGGCGGTGCAGTACCAACTGGGGCCGATGCGCCTGCGCACCGCGCTACAGGTACTGGCGGGACCTGCATGGCAACTTGAAGTTGACGATGTGCAACGCGTTGTCTGCCACAGCCTGCGGGATGGTTACCAGTTACCGGCCTCTCAGCTGCCGCCAACGCCGCGAGAATATCACACAGCGCCGGCCACCATACCGGCAGGCACGATGGCACCGCCGGTGGTTAAACCTGTGTCTTCAACCGGAGGGGGGCTGAAAGAATGACAGAACATAACGAAGAGATGGCGCCCATTACGCCGGCTAAAAAAGGGTTGCTGTGCAGCAAGGCTTTTTGGCTGGTGACGGGCGGGGCGGTAACGGTACTGATTATCGGCATGGTTGGTGCCGGTGCGGTCAGGCATGTGGATCAGCGCATTGCCCAGCTGGAGAAGGCGCAAAAAGCCTTCGCGCCTCAGGATGACATGACCTCCATGGCCGACATGGTGCAGGCACATGCCAAAAAGCTGAAAGCCCTGACTGCACGCCAGACCTCACTCAGCGACGAGATTACGGGACTCCGGGTCACTAACAGGCTGCCCGAAAAGCTTGAGCAGCAGCTGCAGGTGCAGCAGGTTGAACTCAATGCACTCAAAGACAGCCTGGAGACGCTGAAAAAGTCAGCGGCAACAGCACCGGCAGAAAACACCGCCCCTGCCGGCAAACCTTCTGTCTCCGTTCCGGCCGGATCGTCGGCAACGGCAAAAACCACCCCAAAGCACAAACCTACGCCAATTAACTCTGCCCCGCGTAAAGCGGTACGCCGTGTGTCACGTAAAGTGCCATTCGTACTGACTGGGGTGGAACAGCGTGGGACAGCGGCCTTTGCGGCCGTGGCGCCGCAGGGATTCAGTGACCTGTCACAAGTCCGGCTGATTGGAGAAGGAGAGTCCGTCGCGGGCTGGACGTTGGTTCGTGCTGGTCATGGCCAGGCGACTTTCCGTGTTAGTGGCCACCTTCAGACCGTCAGCGCGCAATAAGGAGCATCCGATGAAAATGAAATACAGCCTGTTTGCCCTGGTACTACTGAGTCCCTTATCACAGGCGGCACAGCAGACGGACATTGAGAGCAGTCAGTCTGCCCTGAGCCAGCTGCAGCAAAGTCAGACCAACAAGCTGGCCGAGCAAGGCAAGCAGTGGGGGCTGAGCGGTGAAGAGTACCAGCGTTACGAGCAACTGATGGACGGGCCACGCGGGACACAGTCTCCGGGACTCGATCCGCTGACGACGCTTGGCATCGAGGCTAAAAGCGATGCCGAGCGCAAGAAGTACGCGGAGCAGTGGGTCCGCCAGGAGTTTGCCCGTACCGAAAAAGAGCTGAAGTTTCAGCGCGAAGTCGATGCAGCCTGGCAGCGGCTTGGCGTACTGCCAGTCAACATGGGGAATGCGGCTGGTATCGCGCATGACACCGGTGGGCGTCTGGCGCTGTTCGTGAAGGGCAAGGACTGCGGCCAGTGCGATGCGCGTCTGGCGGCGGTGCTGGCTGACAACCGTCCGGTCGACATTTACCTGGTCGACAGCAAAGGGGATGACGACGTGCTGCGTAGCTGGGCGAAAGCACATCATATCCCGGTAGACAAGGTCCGGGCTCGTCAAATCACACTCAATCACGATGGCGGCCGCTGGATGAAATTCGGCAACGGTCTGATGCCGGTCGTGCTGCAACAGGGGAAAAACGGATGGACTATCGCCGCGTTTTGACCGCTGGCCTGTTGCAGGCCACGTTGTTGTTTGCGCATGCCGCTGCCGCGCAGGACGTGCCGCAAGGCTATCGTGAAGTGGCGATGCGCCACGGTGTGCCGCCGGAATCCCTCTACTCTGTAGCCTTGACGGAAACCTCGATGTCACCGAAAAGCATTATTTCGATGACCCGCGGCGCCGGCCCGGCGCCGGATGTTGAACGTCCGTGGCCGTGGACGATTAACGTGGCCGGCAAAGGCTACCGTTATGCCACCCGACTGCAGGCCTGGGAGGCGCTGCAGGGCTTTCTGAAGAAATACCCGCGCAAGCGCATCGATGTCGGTATTGCCCAGGTCAACCTGGGCTGGAACGGCCATCACTTCACGTCGACCTGGGAAGCCTTCGAACCCTACACGAACCTGAACGCCGCGGCGGTCATCCTGCGAGAGTGCTACAACCGCAATCCAGGCAGCTGGCTGGCGGCGGCAGGTTGTTATCACCACCCGTCCGGCGGTGCCCCCGCTGCCCGTTATAAATCCATCGTGAGAACCAAGCTGGCGCGTCTCAATGGCAGCGATAACCAGGCGACGCCGATGATCTCCTGCCATACACCGAACCCGACGCCGGCAGCGACGCAAACCGTCGCGCTGACGTGGGTTGAGCCTAGGAGTCAATAAGCTAATGATCGATAAGCAACTGGAAGACCTGAAAGAGCAATTGCCGGCAGCGCTGACGACGTGGCAGCAGTCGGAAGGCCGAAGGATCACTGTGGGCTGGCTGCATGTGGCTAATCCTGAGGTTATCGCAATTCTGCTGACAGGGCTGGAAAAAGCACCGCAACTCATTCGGCAGGTGGAAGTCAGAGGTGTAGAAAAGTTGGCGGCAGCTTTCAAATCCTGGTCTGGCAACAGCACTCATCTCGATTACGAAGCACAGCGGCACTGGACCGCTGCAAGCGAAGAAGCGCTGTCATTTGCTGATGACCTGAGCAATCAGGGCGATAAGGCGCGGATATCCGACTCCGGATCCTATGTTGAACGGGAAGGGGGACATTATGAAGAACGTTAATTTTCTGCTGTTCGGTCTGTGTCTGGTGACATCTACGGCGCTGGCCAATCTGAACGTGCTCGCCGATGTTGGCGGCGAGGACGCCTCCCCGTATTTTGAGGGTATTAACGCCCGGGGTGAGACGCCAGCATCACCGTCCGGCCAACCCGGTGTTGTCGACGCTCAGGCCAGTATGTTGCCAGTGTCTACACCAGAACTGACACCCGGAGAAGTTGCGGACAGACCGCTCCAGCTGTCGGGGATTGGTGCCCTGTTTATTGTGGGCGATGACGATGCCAGTCGCAGCTGGCTGCAGACAAATGCTGAAGGGCTCAGGTCGCGACATGCTGCAGGCCTGGTTGTGAATGTCCACAATCTGCCAGCCCTGCAGTCTCTGCAGGCGCTGGCACCCGGTGTGCCGATCGCACCGGCTTCCGGTCGTGAGCTGGCGCGCCGATTGCAGTTGTCGAACTACCCGGTACTCATCACCGATACCGGTTTATCCCAGCAGGTCACGCCATGATGTCCCCGCAGCATGTCGGTACCGCACTGATGGCGGATCCGGTGCTGGCCGTCCTGTTGACAGGGTTGTTTATTGTGGTGATGGTCATGCTCAACCTGCGTGGCCGTGAGTCGGTCTCCGCACGGCGCCACCGGCGTTATCGTGAGATGGCCGCCCACGTTCTGCAGCGGTTACCTCAACTGAGTGGCGATGGTCAGCGCCTGATGTACCTGCGTAAAATCAATCCCTACGTCTTCGAAGAACTGCTGCTTCTTGCGTTTGAGCGTCAGGGGTATGCGATTATCCGCAACAGCGCTTACAGCGGTGACGGTGGTCTGGACGGTCAGGTTATCATCGGCGACCAAAAATATCTCATCCAGGCCAAGCGTTACGGTCGGGCTATCACACCTTCCCATATCAAGAGTTTTGGTGCGCTGTTGCGGCATCATCACTGCCAGGGTTTTTTCATTCATACCGGCCGTACCGGCCAGTTAAGCCGGGAATTGCTACAGAACTATCCCCACGTTCACCTGGTCAGTGGCCGGAAACTGCTGGCGTTGCTTGCCGGTAATGCGCAGTGGTTGTCTTTTTTATCCGGAAATACGGAATTCAAACGGAGTATAACCAATGTCTCTGAAGGGGGAGTGTCATGAATGACAAGCCTTTTATTGAGCGTGTGTTAGCAAACAAACCGGCCTGGGCCGATACGCAGATTGAGCCCTGGAGCCACGTAAGATATCGGCAGGCCGAAGATTTTATCACCCGCCATTACTGGACTGATCGGGGGAGCATTAATGTGTTCCGTATCGTGGGTACCGACCACCCGCAGTATGCCGGGATGAGCTGGTTAGACCTGCTGCATCGGGGCAAGCGCATGGATATCAACATCCCGCTGATTGAAAGCAATCCGGATTTTTACACCGAAGCCACTCAATCCCATCAGGGGATGTGCTTTGTCAGCCTGGATGGCCTGGACTGGTATGTTAGCGCAGATGGGAATCATCGCAGTTACCTGGCGCGTTTTTATTTCCATCTGCAGGGGTATGGCGTGACGCAGCTGCACAATGTCTCCCTGAGTCAGTATCAGGTCGACCATACCTTTATGGCAGCGTGTGAAGCCCTGTCAGCGATGGTGTCGGTATTGCGTTCGCAGGGCGTGTATCTGGCACTGTTAGCCTGCCGGGAGCCAGTTTCCCGTGATGATACTCTTGGCTGGAAAGTGGACTCCTGGTACACGGAAGTGACGGTGACGCTGGATGATACGAACGGCAATGATGGGGAGCAGCGATTTGTCCTGCGTCATGCCCGGGACGCTGAGCAATTACGTCGTCAGCTTGAAATCCGGTACCTGAAGCCGGGTGCCACACTTGAGAAGGATCCTGGTGGAAGCGCCTGTTGTCCCCAGGTGAGGAGGGAGCATGAGTAACCGGCATGTGATGGAGGCGTTGCTGCGCCCTGCAGTGGAACTCAATACGGCTATTGTGGCCGGGGGCGCGGCGGTGGTTTGTGCGGTGGCGCCCTGGTCGGTGGCGCTGGCCCCCCAGGTGAGTTATGTCACCGCTGGTAGCTTTGCGGTGTTGTCTGCCATACGTGCCAGACAAGGCATGCAAGTGATCCGTTATCGGCGTAACCTGCGCCGACTGCCGCGGTATGTTATGACCAGCGCTCAAATCCCCGTGAGTCGGCAACGGCTGTTCCTGGGCAAGGGATTTCGTTGGCAGCAAAAACATACCCAGCGTCTGATGGACACGCGCCGGCCGGAAGTGGAGAAGTATGTCCAGCCCACCAGAGCTTACCAGGTGGCCCGTCGCCTTGAGCTGCAGACCGAGTACAGCATGCCCTGGCTGTCGAAGCTGCTGCGCAAGGACTCACCACTTAATCCTGTACGACCATTGCCGCCGGTGGGCGGCAATCCGGCGATTCATGGCATTGAACCCGACGAGCTCGATGTCTCAATGGCCTTAGGGGAACGCGTTGGCCACAGCCTGGTGTTGGGCACCACCCGTGTCGGCAAAACGCGTCTGGCGGAGCTGCTGATCACCCAGGATATCCGCCGCGGTGATATCACCATTGTGTTTGACCCGAAAGGGGATGCCGACCTGCTGCGCCGGGTGTGGGCCGAGGCATACCGTGCCGGCCGCGGGGATGAGTTGTATATCTTCCACCTTGGGTGGCCGGATATCTCGGCGCGTTATAACGCTGTCGGCCGCTTCGAGCGTGTCTCCGAAGTCGCGGGACGTATCGCCGGTCAGCTGAGTGGCGAGGGCAACAGTGCTGCGTTCCGTGAGTTTGCCTGGCGCTTTGTGAATATCGTCGCTCGTGCCCTGGTGGCGTTGGGGCAGCGCCCCGATTACACCCTCATTACTCGTTATGTGAACAACATCAGCGAGCTGTACGAGACCTATGCAAAAAAGGTCATTGAAGAAAGGATGCCGACGCTGCAGCAGCAAATCGACAATAACCTGCAGGTGCTGACCGAAGAGGATGTGCCACGCAATATGCAGGGGCAACCGAACGCGGTCAAAATATTCGCAGTTGAAATGGCCCTGAGTTCGGACGCAGGCAAGCAGCTGTACGACCCGATCCTGGATGGGCTACGCAGTGCGGTTCGTTATGACAGGACCTATTTCGACAAAATCGTCGCCTCTCTGCTGCCGCTGCTGGAAAAACTCACCACCGGTAAGACAGCGGAGCTGCTGGCGCCAGATTATATGGACATGAGCGATCCGCGGCCGGTGTTTGACTGGGAGCAGGTTATTCGTAAACGGGGGATTGTCTATATCGGGCTTGATGCGCTGTCAGATGGTGTCGTGGCGTCAGCGGTGGGCAACAGCATGTTCGCTGACCTGGTCTCTGTTGCCGGTCATATCTATAAGCATGGCATGCACGGTGGACTGCCGACCCGAGCCGACGGCAAGCTGCCGATCAATCTGCATTGTGATGAGTTCAACGAGTTGATGGGTGATGAGTTCATCCCTTTGATCAACAAGGGCGGTGGTGCCGGCATGCAGGTGACGGCCTACACGCAGACCGAATCCGACATCGAGGCGCGTATCGGCAGCTCGGCCAAGGCTGCGCAGGTCACGGGTAACTTCAACACCCTCATCATGCTGCGGGTACGAGAGAACCGCACCGCGCAGTTGCTGACCTCACAACTGCCGGAAGTGGATGTCTACACCAAAACCCTGGTGTCCGGGCATGCCGACACGGCAGACGTTGAGAAAGGGCAAGACTTCACGTCCAGTACCCAGGATCGTGTCGGTAACGTCAAGGTCCCTTTATTGAAAGAGGCGGACGTGATTAACCTGCCAAAAGGGCAGGCGTTCGCGTTGCTCGAAGGTGGCCAGCTGTGGAAAATCCGCATGCCGCTGCCAAGCGGGGATGGCGATGATGCCATGATGCCGGCGAATCTGCAGAAAATTGCCGAGGAGATGCAGCGGAACTACCGCACCAGCGAGTCATGGTGGTCAGCAAGCACCGTGATGCCGGATGTGGCCGTGCAAGGAGGGTTAAATGGCGCAGGCGGATAATACTCAGCCGCGGCAGGCGGCAGAGTCCCGCAAACACGGGCTGCTTTATAACCTGTTGTGGGGCTGGCCCTGGATGCTGGTCGGAATGTTTTTCGCGTCCCTGTTTGTAAGCCTGGTGATTGAATGTGTCGGGATGGCATTCTTCTGGCCAGAGCTGGGCGCGTCGCACAGTGAAGCGGTGATGAATACCGAGCTGGGTTACCTCTCTTCGGAGTTTACCCGCAGCTTGCTGCTCACGGATCCCTCGATAACGGTCACTCACTGGATCATGGGGGCTTATCAGTGGGTGTTTGTGGACAGCGGGTTTCTGAACTGGATACAGCAGGCGTACGAGACGCAAACACATAGCCAGAATGCCATAGCCCGGGAGCTGAACAGCTGGAGTGGTTGGTTGGCCAGTATGCTTAAGGAATACCTGATGGCGACGGTCTATGTCACCGTCATCACCCTGGTGCGGGTAACTATTCTGGTGTTGTCTATCCCGCTGTTTATCCTAGTGGTGCTGGTTGCGCTGACGGAAGGCCTGGGGCGGCGTGATGTTCGGCGTTATGGCGCTGGCTATGAATCGAGCTTTGTCTACCATCATGCAAAGCGGATGGTAAAACCGGCCGTGTACATCCCGTGCATGTTGTATCTGTCCTGGCCAACGGCGGTATACCCTAATCTGCTGTTGTTGCCGGCGGCTATTTTGCTCGGAATTGCGGTGACGGTGACTACGGCCAGCTTTAAAAAATATTTGTAAGTCCAAACCGGGCTGGACGGCGGCGTACAAAACTGGCTTTTGTGCGCTGCCGTCAGCAGGCAAGTCGCGTAGCGACGCGTCAGTTGATCTGGAATGTATGAAATGAAGGAATAAAAAACTTTATAAAACCATAAAGAATTTCATGCTGACCTGGCGGATATATTTTCCCACTCTGGGCATTCTTGATATGAACAGGGGCAAGTAACGATGGCAAAAAATGCAAAAAACGTTGTAGATAAAAATAGCGCTGAGGTAGAGCAAGCATGCTCACCGAATAAAGATGTCCATGACATACATTTTGTGATGAGGGATGAGCATCATCATTTTATTATGACGCTCGAGACAGTGTTGTCGTGCTTGCGCTTTGCAGAGCAAGAAGGTGAGGTTCCCGCTCTGCCTCTGGAATGGTGGCAGCTTCTGCAGACAAGGTATCGTCAACTGAACTAGCGGAGCAGTGGCCCCAGAATGTCGTTGGCCAGGGTGAGGAGTTTTTGGTTGCGCTCAGTCACCTCCCAGTTGGCAAAGTTGATAATATTCGCAAAGTACCTGTAATCGAAGGTGATTTTTTTGCGGCAAATTTCCTGGGCTGGCGCATAACCCTGCTTAAATGTAAACACGCACTCTATGCTTTCAGTGAGTTCATTATCCTGAACATGGTGAGCGTGTTTTGTTTGATACATGCCGACGTGTATGTACTCTTTGCAGTCTGGATGTTTTCTCAACTGCCCCCATTCGTTTATCGCCAGGTAGTCTGGATACTGCTCACATAAGGTTGCAGCAAGGTGTCTATCAAGGATTTTTGTATACATGATGTCTTGATTATCAGTCATATATAAAAAAGCCCATGGTGCATTCATCAATGTGGCTCGTGCATACAACCAACCTTCTTCATCTCGAAATTGCAGTAACATATTTCTGGCAATTTTTTCATTGATGGAGACGCCTGTGTCTTTACTGATGAAATAGACGACTTTGTCAAAGTGGTGAATAAGCAAGCCAAGAATTTGCTCTACGAGATACCCCTTTTCCCTTTTGGGGCGCTCTGCTTGATCCCCCGTATTTTTCTTCGAATAGGGACACCACTCATAAGCATCCTGATCATAGATCCCTACGCCAGGAATGGGACGACTGAAGTGTTTACCGTAAGGGTTTGGCGTATTGGCCAGTTTTTTGTAAAACCCAATGATTTGTATTGGATTGTTACACGCCGGGCAGATGGCAAAATATTGGGGAGTACCATTATCGCTGGTTTTATACCAGGGAGGTCTGCGAGCGGTTCGCTTCTCGTAATCTGTAATACCAATGGGATAGTACGCTTGTGATTTCAGCTCAACTTTGTAGACATTCATGAATACCCTCTCCTTTAGTATGAAGTCAATATTGCAAAACCGGTTTTTAGGATCAAGGTTTCCGGTCCTGCGTATTCCTTTCACACTGAACATAAATTATCAAAAATCCATAAAGAGTTATCCGCTGACCTGACCCCTTGTATCCCGCACCCTGAGAGCACCCTAAATCACCAAGGAGTGCTTGCATGCGTATTCCCATCGTTACCCGAGGAGTGGGTGCCGGCTGCTTGCTGGGGTTGTCATTCCTCACCACATTGCCTGCCTGTGCCGCCGAAAGAGATGAACTGGCCTCTGCCCAGCGCATGTTGATCCAGGTTCAGGCGGCGCTGGAGCGCGCTCGGGTTGCGGCCGTTCAGGCCGACCCCGCTGAGCGTGGTCGTTTCTTTTTCGACTATCGCCGCGCCACCTCTGATCTCAACACCATCAATGCCGGTATCGACCGTTACCTGGAGCCCTCTCGTGCACAACCACGTGATGGCGGATCCGTGGCGGGTAATTACCGACGGGAGCGTCCCTGATGGCCATGACCGGCGCCCAGGAACAGGCCTTCAATGCGGCCAGCGGCGGCGTTGAAGCTAACATCCTGTCGCTGATCTGCATCGGCGGGTTGCTGGCGACGCTGTTCGTCTGGGCGGTTTGGGCCTGGATTGATGTTTACCAGGGCTGGAGCAACGAAAAAGTCCGCACCAAAGCGTTGATCCACTTCGTTATCAAGACCGTTCTGTTGCTGCTCGTTGTCACCTGGATGTTTGCCAGTTGAAGGCGCTGGACGGTTTTGCAGGTTGTTAATTTCACACTGCAAAAAGGAATGTTTTATGAATGCTGTCGTTCGTCTTTTCCGTCATTTCTCTGCACGTATTGCGGTAGCGTCCTCTTTGACCTTGGCGGCTAACCAGCCGGCGCAGGCTGCTCTGCCGAACGTTGAGCCGCCGTCCTCGGGGAGCGGTGGAGGTCTGATGGATACCCTCAAAGGTTACGTCCAGGACGGTATTGTCATCCTGGGTCTCATCGCCGCCGCTGTGGCATTTCTTGTGGTAGCCAACTCCGCGATCACCACCTTCCATGAGGTGCGCGAAGGGAAAGCTAACTGGGGTAAGTTCGGTGCCATCATCGTGGTCGGTATTGTGCTGCTGGTTGCGGTTATCTGGCTGGTCGGCAAGTCCGCAGAAATTCTGTTCTAGGGGGCCCGCGATGCAGACTATCCGATTTTTACCCGATCGTCTTAATGCCGAACCGGTTGTCTTTCGGGGTTTTACCACCCCGGAGATGGGGCTGGCGGCATCAATGGGGGTGGGGCTGGGTTTGCTTGTTTCGCTGCCGTTTGTTCTCCTTGCCGGCTGGGTGGTGATCCCCACCGGCATGCTGATCATGCCACTGCTGGTTATTTGGTTTGGTGGCAACCGGCTGACACGCCTCAAGCGCGGTAAGCCGGAGAATTATATCTGGCAGCGCCTTGAGCACCGTAAACGTCGTATGGGGTGGGGCAATCTCACTCTGATCATCGACCAACAGAGCTGGTCACTGCGGCGCAGCCGGGCTGTTAAGAGGTCAATATGAGCCGTTTTCGTCATGCGGTAAAAAACCGTGACCAGCACATCCTGACGCTGCGCGCAGCCTGCGGTGTGCTGGTTGTGTTTCTCCTGGTCGCCATCATTGGCTGGATGCGGGCACCATCAAACCTGACCATCCATAATCCGCCGGATTTGCGCAGCGGCTCGACCCGCGCCTGGTGGGAGGTCCCGCCTTCCACGGTTTACAGCTTTGGTTTCTATATTTTTCAGCAGCTGAATGCCTGGCCGAAAAATGGCGAAGTCGATTACCCGGCCAAAATCAATGCGCTTTCTCCCTACCTGACGCCGTCGTGCGAGCGGTTCCTCAAGGCGGATGCGAAAAAGCGCAGCGAGTCCGGCGAACTTGCCGGCCGCACACGCGTGGTGTTTGAAATCCCGGATCACGGTTACAACGGTCGCTATAACCAGAACCCGGTTGACGTAAAAGGTCGGGATAACTGGGTGCTCCGTTTGGATCTGGTGGCGGATGAGACGTTTGCCGGCGAACCGATAAAACGCGCCCTGACCCGTTATCCGCTGAAAGTGGTGCGGTCGGAAGGGGATCCGGAGCGTAATGAATTCGGTCTGGCGCTGGATTGTTATGACAGCATGCCGCAGCGCCTTGCGGCAGCACCTGCAGCGCCTGCACCCGAGAAAAAAGGAGTCTTCCAATGATGAAAGCACGTCTCCTTACGCTTTCTCTGAGCGTGTTGACACTGTCAACACTGGTTTCTGTGCCAGGTGCGCAGGCTGAGGAGCTGATGAAGTGGGAGCGTATCCCGCTGCAGATCCCGCTGGCGGTCGGCAAAGAGCGTGTGCTGTTTGCCGATAAAAATGTCCGTGTCGGCTTCCCGCCGGCGCTGAACGGCAAGCTGCGGGTGCAGAGCAGCGGCGGGGCGGTGTACCTGAAAGCCGACAGTGCGTTTCCGCAGACGCGTCTGCAGCTGCAGGACGTGGAGAACGGGGAGGTTATCCTGCTTGACGTTGCGGCGTCCGATAAAGGCTCTATCGAGCCGGTACGCATCGTCTACAGCGGTGATGTCTCCTCGGTCAGCAACAGTCATGACAAGCCGGCCTCCATGGAGGGAGGCGGTGCCTCGCCTGGTCAGGATAACGGTAGCCAGGCAAAGCGCAAGAAGGTGAAATACAACGCGCCGTTGCCGGTGGTGTTGACACGTTATGCTGCGCAGAGCTTGTACGGCCCGGTACGCACCGTTGAAGCCGTACCCGGCATTCACCCTGTCAATCCGCATCTGCCCAAACGCATCACCACCCTGTACCCGTCAGAGCCGGTATCGGTCACCCCGCTGGGTGGCTGGGGTATCGGTAGTCGCAATGTGGTGGCGCTGAAGGTACAAAACACGGCAAGCCGCAAAATCACCCTGGATCCGCGGGTATTGCAGGGGCAATTTGTCACGGCGACGTACCAGCACCGATACTTGGGGCCGGCTGGCACCCCGGAGGACACCACTACGCTGTATCTGGTTATCGCCGGTCGCCCTGACGGGGCATTTGTCGCCGAGCCGTCCGTGGTGCGCAAGACGGTGAAAGCGGCGAAGAAGGGGGCTAACCATGGCTGATGTGAAATCTAATATGCTGCCGAAAGTGATCGTGATCGGCGTGCTGGCGGCGGCGGTGATTGTCGGTCTTAAAGCCTGTAGTGGTAACAAGACTGCAGAGAAGCCGCAGCAGGCGCAGAACGTGCTGGCCAATATGTCGCCGGAAGAACTGCGTGCGCTGGGAGTCGAAGGGGATACCCCGGAAGACACGTTACGTACTCTGGTCGGCACGCTGCGCACCACGCGGGCACAGCAGACCGAATTGCAGGAAAACATCGATAACGTGTTGAAAGAGAATGAAGCCTTGCGCAAACGCAACAGCAACGTCTCCGGCCAGGTGAATGAAGCGGTGGCCGTCTATCAGAAGCAGGCACAGCAGCGTCAGCAGCAGTTGCAGGAACAGCAACAGACTCTGATGAGTCGTATCCAGTCGCTGACGGATCAGCTGGCGAGCAACAAGGACAAGGCCAAAAGTGACAGCGACATGCCGTTGGGACTGGGACTGGACGGCCTGGGCGCCGGCAGCGGCCGCGCTGCGGCTGGCGACGACGGCCTGATGTGGGTCGGTCCGAAGGACCAGAAAGAAGTCGATCCGCGCAATCCGAACAGCGCCAAAGAGGAGCCGCAGTTCCCGACCTCTTTTCTGTCCGACAACGCGCTTACGCGACAAAAAGCCAGGTATGAGCAGCAGGTGAAAGGGCACACCAACGAAAAAGGTGAGGAAAAGGGGACGGAGCCGGTGTTTACCCTACCGGAGAATTCCACGCTGGTCGGCAGTCGCGCGATGACGGCGCTGCTCGGTCGTGTGCCGATCAATGGCACTGTGACCGATCCGTACCCGTTCAAGCTAATGATCGGCAAAGACAATCTGACAGCCAACGGCATTGAGTTGCCGGACATAGAGGGGGCGATTGTCTCCGGTACCGCCAGCGGCGACTGGACGCTGTCCTGCGTGCGTGGCCAGGTTAACAGCATTACGTTCGTGTTCGCCGACGGCACGGTGCGTACCCTGCCGCACCCTGACACCAGTATGAAAGCCAACAGCAATAACAACAGCGGCAATAACGGGAAGGGGGTCAGCACCACCGCCGGTATCGGCTGGATTTCCGATGACAGCGGTATTCCCTGCATCGGCGGTGAGCGCAAGTCGAATGCCTCCACCTACCTGCCGACCATTGCCGCCCTGTCGGCCGCCAGCGCCGCCGGCGACGGTATCAGCCAGGGGCAATACACGACGCAGAACAACGTTAACGGCATTACATCGACGATGACCGGTAACGCCGGCCAGGCGGTGCTGGGGAAAGCATTATCCGGCGGGATGAAAGAGACCGCCGACTGGGTACGTGAGCGTTACGGCATGATGTTCGATGCCATCTATGTGCCGCCAGGTCAGAAACTGGCCGTGCATATCACCCGCCAGCTGGCGATCGACTTTGAGGCCAAAGGGCGCAAGGTGCGTTATGACGACTTCAGCCTGCCGGGCGAAGGTGGCAGCGCCGGCGGTCTGGACTAAGAGAGGAAACCATGATGAAGACATTCAGATCAGCCATGGTCATGTTGGTGATTGGCGCTGCCCTGTCCGGCTGTTCCACGTCAAAGGAAGAGATGCTGCCGCCGGGTGACAGCACGATGCTGCAGCTCTGGCAGGGCGAGGATGGCGGTGGCTCATCACGTAATGCAGTGGTTGCCAGGGACATCCTGCGCCGCCCGCTGACGGAAAGCGAGAGCCAGGCCAGCGTTGCTGACGATCGCAGCTATAGCCGCACGCAGGAGAGTGAAATCAGCCAGCAGTTCCCGCGGCTGCCGAATCCCGATCTTGTGATGTACGTCTTCCCGCATCTTGCCGATGGCAACACGCCGGTACCGGGCTACAGCACCGTTTTCCCGTTTTACAGCCAGGTGCAATACGCAATGCCAGGTGAACGGACGGAGGCCTACTGATGCGATTTTTCCTGTTTGATAAAAAGCGTCTGACGCGTAAAAAGGCAACGATACCGGCGGAGACTGAAGCGCTGACCATCACGGAAGACGGTGCGCCGCTCTCGGTGGTCGGCCGCGAAGCGCTGACCCGTCCGGGCAAGATGAGCATCCGGGACGAGCAAAAGATTTATCATGCCAATCCATCCATCATTGATTATTTGCCGTGGGCTGAGTTTTTGGATCATGAGCAGTGCATCCTGCTCGATGACGGTGTATCTGTTGGTGCAGTCTATGAAGTCTCGCCGGTGGCGACAGAAGGGCGCACCACTGACCATCTTGAGAAGATGCGTGACACGGTAGAAGATGCCCTGCAAGACTCGTTTGATGAACATGATCAGAACCCCTGGGTGGTGCAGTTTTTCTGCAAGGATGAAAACAATGTTGATGCTTACCTGAGTCGCTTGCGCGGCTATATCAAGCAGCATGCTCAGGGCTCTCAACTGACCGAGTCCTGGCTGCAGGAAACCGAGCGACACCTGCGCGGTATTGCGCGTCCGGAGGGGTTATTTAAGGATACGCTGATCACCGACCAGCCCTGGCGGGGCCAGCAGCGCCGTACGCGCATGGTGGTGTATCGCTGGATCGGCAAGGGGAATACCGACCCGATGCCGCCGGTTGCCATGCTGAACCAGACCTGTGAACGGCTGACCGGCGCCCTGAGCGGGGCGGGGGTGACCTGCGTACGGCAAAATGGCGCGCAGGTGCATGACTGGTTGCTGCGGCACTTTAATCCGAATCCGGAATGGGTGGATAAAAATATACTGTACCGGGAGGCTGCCTATTTTGACCGGCGGGATACGCCGGACGGTACGATGCCGGTTCAGAACGATTTTGCCGAAACATTGTGGTTTACGCCGCCGGTGTCCGATCCGGACCACGGCGTGTGGTGGTTTGATAACCAGGCGCATTGCGCTATCCCTGTTGAGAAGCTGCGCCGTCCGCCGGAGCCCGGCACCATCACCGGGGAAATGAAGCGTGGTGAGAAGAAAATCAATGCGCTGATGGACATGTTCCCGGAGGGAACGATGGTCTGTATGACTATCGTCGTACAGCCGCAGGACACGCTGGAAAACGATTTTAACAGGCTGTCTAAAAACGCCGTCGGTGAAAATACCGAGTCCGGGCGCGTGCGTCAGGATGTGGCGCAGGTCAAGGAATTCCTGGGCAACCGCCACAAGTTGTACCGTGCCGGTATTACCTTTCTGCTGCGTGCCGGCGACCTGACGGCGCTTAACCATAAACGCGTGGAACTGACAAACGTGCTGCTCGGTGCCGGCCTGCAGCCGGTACGCCCGGAGTTCGACGTGGCGCCGCTCAATACTTACCTGCGCGCGCTGCCGATGTGTTTTAACCCGGAGACGGACAAAAAGTACTGGTACACCCGCCTGACCTTTGTGCAACACCTGGCCGGTCTTCTGCCGGTCACCGGCCGTGAAACCGGCACCGGTAACCCCGGCCTGAGCTTTTTCAACCGGGGTGGTGATTTGCTGACGTTTGATCCCCTCAACAAGCACGACCGCAGCCAGAACGCCCATATGCTCCTGTTTGGCCCCACCGGCGCCGGCAAGTCCGCCACGCTTTGTGCGGCAACGACACAACTCATGGCCGTACACCGGCCGCGCCTGTTCATCGCCGAGGCTGGTAACTCGTTCGGCCTGCAGGCGGATTATTTCGAGAGTCAGGGGCTGACGGTCAATAAGATCAGCATCAAGCCCGGCAGTGGCGTGTCACTGCCGCCGTTCTCGTTTGCGCACAGATTGATTGAGGAGCTCAGTTCTCTGGCGTTGGACGAGAACGAGCTGCCCGACATCGATGCCGATGATGACGATGAGGATAAACGTGATTACCTGGGAGAGATGGAAATCTCGGCCCGTATGATGATCACCGGCGGCGATCCGAAGGAAGAAGCCGATCTTAAACGTGCCGACCGGGCGATGATCCGCGAGGCGCTGCTAATGGCTGCACAGACGGCCTACGATGAACAGCGTCAGATGCTGCCGTCTGACCTGCAGAACGCGCTGTATACTATTTCCAATGATACGAGCAATGAAAAGCGTAATCCTCAGCGACGGGCAAAAGCGGCCGAGATGGCGGAAGCGCTGGGGATGTTCACTCAACCTGGCAGTTTCGAAGCCGAACTGTTCAACTGTGAAGGGACGCTGTGGCCAGAAGCAGATGTGACGCTGATTGACCTGGGGCATCTGGCGCGGGAAGGGTACGAGGCACAGATGGCGCTGACGATGGTGAGCTTGACCAACACCATCAACAACATTGCCGAGCGTGACCAATACTCGGTGCGGGATATAGTCTTTGTGGTCGATGAGGCGCACATTGTGACGGTCAACCCACTGTTGTCGCCGTATATGACCAAAATCGTCAAGATGTGGCGTAAGCTCGGTGCCTGGTTATGGCTGGCCACGCAGAACCTGAAGGATTTTCCGGATATTGCGGAGAAAATGCTCAACATGGCCGAATGGTGGATGTGCCTGACCATGCCACCGGAGGAGGTGAAGGATATTGCCCGCTTCAAGGCGCTGACGGAAGAGCAGAAGTCGGTGTTGCTGTCGGCCAGCAAACTGTCCGGATGTTACACTGAGGGGGTTATTCTGTCGGAACACGTGGAAGCGTTGTTCCGTGCCGTGCCGCCCAGCCTCTATCTGGCGCTGGGGATGACCGAAAAAGAAGAGAAGGCGGAGCGTCGTGCGCTGATGCAGGAGTTTGGCTGTTCCGAGCTGGAAGCTGCGTTCAAGGTGGCGTACAAGCTTGACCGCCTGCGTGGCCTGGTCGCCAGTAACGAGGAACAGGAGAGCCAGGCTGCATGATGACGTTGAAATACCCCGAGCCCGCTGTCCGTCCCCGGGCGGTACCGTCACAGGGTACCGGCCTGTTTAGTCTGCCGCCTCAGGGGGCAGCAACCATCAGCCAGACGGATGCGCAGGCGCTCAGGATGTTTTGTGGTGCCCTTCATGAGCGGTTACTGGGGCGGGTTGTGCTGACGGCACACCCGCACCGTATCGGGAGGCGAACCAGCGTGGCGCTGCATCTGGAAGGAAGGTTGGGACAATCAGTCGATGTCCTGGTGACGGTGACAGGAACCGCATCCTGGCCACAACCGGAGGAGTACGATCACCCCCGTTGGTATATCACCGTAACGGACGCAGCAGATGTGGTGTACCTGCTGCTCCATCTGAGCGATTTGTGCGAGCGTTTTCAGGTCAATCAGGTTTCTTAAGCAGGGGGGTAACATGGACCACCGGCCAGAAGGCCGGTTTTTTTATTAAGAACACGGTATACTGACTTCGATAGTCCGTTGTCATGTAAGCAGTGAAATAACCATTTATATTCACATCAATAATTCATGGTTGTGTCGATCAAAAGCATATAACAAGATGCGCCCGTTTGAATATGTTCTTGCCGTACAGGGAAAATTTTCATAATCGGATAAAGACTTCTTTGCTGCCTTTCTGACCATGTCGTTGCACCCTGTGTGGATTCAGTCCATGCAGGAGTGCACGCCATGAAAATCAGCACGTTGCTGATGATGTTCCCTCTGCTGATGCCGGCATCGGTGCTTGCCGGCACGGTACTCTATACCGACTCTCACCATCCCCCGACCAACATCGATGCGTCGGTATCCGTTATTTATCTTGACGGCCCGGAACAGGTGCAAACGCAACTGTTCGGTGAGCTGTCGTCAAACCCCGATGAGGCTACGCGCCAGGCGCAGGCCGTGTTGAAGTCCCCGCAATGGCAGGCGAACGAGCAGCAGCTGGTCACCGTTTACCGTGCGGTGGTGCGCGCCTGGGAGCTGGGTGTCAAAAAAGTGCCAGCGGTGGTGTTTGACGACATCGACGTGGTGTACGGCACTGCGGATGTTGCTCGGGCTGTGGCACTGCGCGCCCAGGCACTGGGAGGGCAGTGATATGCAACATCACCTCCCCGAAACTTCGCTTCCCGGTCAGTCCCGCCTGAATCTCAAATCCCTTGGCATGGCCATGATGCTGTCAGTGGCCAGCGTGCCGGCAGCCAATGCCGTGCTGAACAGCGCGCAAATTGTTGCCAGTGCTGTGTCGCAGGCCTGTATCAGCTGGCGTGTCAGCGGTATCTGTTACTGGCTGTTTTGCGGTCTGCACGGTTGTACGGTGCGGACCTCGGTCAAGGTGACGCACTTTATCCCGGAAGCGGTGGTCTCGACCTACAACAGCCAGGGGGGCAATCCCTGGCGTGAAATATCGATGGTTAGTCAGGCCTCTGGCGACCTGGAGAGCAGTATTACCGGCGTGCTGAGCGGTGTCCCTGCCGGCGGCGGTAATAACGAGCTGAAAACGCCTGGCCAGCGCAAAACCAACCTGCATTTCAAATACGCCGACGCCATTGGCCATCCGGCGACGTCCATCATTGGGGGCAGTATCCCCGGATATTCCTGTCGCAGTGCCGCCATGCCATTCGTGCCGTATTTCCTCAGCACGCTAGACAGTCTGGCGTGGCGTACCGGCATGCCAGAGTCCCTCTATCCCGAAGCCCTGGTGCCTGGCCTACGCGAGATTGGCAGCCAGGCGGGAACCAACATGTGGGGCAACGTTTACCCCCGGTCGGGATTTGTGACCCAGGTTGATGATGACAAAGCCGGCGCCATTGTGGCGCAACGGGTGGCCGACATCATTACCCGCTCTGGCCAGCCTCACGTCTACCAGCCATTGATTGGTCAGCGCTCGGAAGGATACTGGCCACCAGGTGCCGTTAAGGAAAATACCGGAACCAGCAACCACAAATGGCAGCGCCTGGCACCGCAGTTGAGCCAGTCCTGCGCCGTCTTCCCCGATGGCAACTATTCGCCGGCGGCGGATGCCAACGCCGCCTTTGCACTCTGGCAACCCTACAGTTGCTGCCAGCGCCGTGGGCAGCGTTTCCTCTACAGCACGGATTTCTGAGGTCTGAATGATGAATTACACGATGCATAAATCTTTACGGGGACGGCGCAGGCTGCTGTCTCTGCTGATAGCCGGCAGCCTGGCGTTGGCCGGAACGATGAGTGCGCACGCCGACGACAATGACAACAACGGGACACTGTTCGGCCTTTCTCTGCCGGAGGTTAATGACAGCAACATCGGCTATGGAAAGAGCGCCAGTGGCGCGGTGTCTGACAAGTTGTTTTACTCGTTGGGCGGAGGGTCGGTGATTTCACAACCGGCGACGCGCGGCAATATGCAGCGGTTAGGGATGAACCTGGGCTGGAGCTCGGATTTGATGTGCGGCAACTTTGATCTGAAAACGACAATCGGCAACCAGCTCAATGGCGTCACTGACGGGTTCAGGAACCTGATGAGTGACGTTATTCAGGGGGCCACCGGTGCGGTGGCCAGCCTGCCGGCGATGGCTATCCAGCGTGCCAACCCGGGACTGTATGAAATGCTGACCAACGGAGTGCTACAGGGCGGGGTTGCATTCGATAAGGCGCAGCTTAACTGCCAGAACCTCTCCAAACGCATGATGGACATGGCGGACACCGGAGCCTGGTCGCAGGCCGCGGCGATGGAAGAAGCCAAAAGCCTGGTGAACAGCAGCGGCGGTGATGCCGTTCGCTCGATGAACGCGACGGAGAAGGTGACCGGTCAGTCCGGACAGACATGGATTGGCGGGCAAAAACGCGGCGGCTCTGGTCAGCCAGCCATCAAACCGACGCATGACCTGGCGGCAGCCGGTTACAACATGATGAATGCGTTGCCTGTAACCAGTACGTCCAGCGTGTCCGGCAGCAGCTGCGCCGGCGGCGCTTGTGCCAAATACGCCAGTAGCGAGGAAGCCGCCGTCGCGGTGGTTAAGGTGCTGGGTGATACTTCGTTGCGCACCTGCAAAGACGCGTCTCAATGTACCAGTGGTGAAGGTAGTGAGCAGCCGGGTAGCACTGTCGCCGGCACCGGTTTTTCACCGATGCTCGAAGATGCCACCAGGACCAACAATGAACAGCTGGCCAAACTGGTTAACGGCGCTGAAAAACCGACGGCGGCGAATCTGGCCAAGCTCAAATCCGGCAGTCTGACGGTGACTGCTGGCGTTATTCGCGCTCTGCAACGCGACCCGGACAATGCTGCCCTGGTCGGCCGTCTCGCCAGCGAGCTGGCGATGGCCGACACCATTGAGACGGCCTTTCTGATGCGGCGCATGATCACCACCGGCATGTCTGAACCGAACGCGGCCGCTCAGAAGGTGGCGATGCAAGAAGGTGACCGCCGTATCGAAGCGCTCGATCGCGAAATCACGGCGCTGAAAAACGAGATGGAGATGAAGCGGGAGATTTCCCGCAATGCGGTGCTGACCATTATCGATCGCGAGAACAACCGCGCTGAAACCAACCCGCAGCGTCAGTCTTCTGACAGCCCGGATACCAGGTTTAACCAGTTGGCCATACCGGAAACTGACCAGTGAGTGTGGAGACATCATGACTGAATCAGAGAAGAAAGACCTGCTGCCCCGTCGGGACGGCAGGTTTGCCCGGGGCGCCAAACGCGTTCTGCAGTTGCTGGCGATGTTAATTATTGCCATGGTTGCTGCAATGGGGATGGCGCACTGGAGTGTCAACCACCCATATGAAACCGCAGCGCTGCGTGGCTGGGTCTACAATACCCGTTACGGCTGGCTGTTCTGGCGCCTGGTGCTTTACGCCGTGCTGGCCTGGGGATTCTGGAAAATCTGGCACGCGCAGGGGGTTAAACCGGAACATCATCAATCCCTCAAGCGTATGGCCATCGCGTGCACGGTCTTTGCCCTGGCGTGTGAATACTCCATGTTCGGCGGAGGGCTGACGCTATGATGACCAACAGTTATCTGGAGTATTTCCTGACGCTGCTCGGTTGGATCGTGAACAACGGCCTGTGGGAGCTGCTGGTCAGCACGGGGCTGTTTGTGCTGCCGCTGTTGTTCAAGGTTATTGCCATCTGGCTGAAAGTCCGGGAGGAAGGGGAAGATGAAGGCAACAAGGGGCTGTTGTCCCTGCCACGCATCGAGAATCTGCTTTACGGTGCGTTCTTTGTGATGCTTGCCTGCTGTCTGCCGCTGATGAACGTTAGCCTGGACACCATCAAGTATGACAGCAGCCGGGCGAGCACCTGTGGCACCTGGACACCTAAAAAGCCGGATGAAACCGGATACGCCAGTATGATGTCGAGCATGAACGGCCAGACGGCGAAGGTACCGGTGTGGTGGTTACTTGTTCATAAGCTGTCTAAGGGGATTACGTCTGCGGCCGTGGCCAGTATCCCCTGCCGGCCGGATTTGCGCCAGGTACGTTTTGAGGTCCAACACAGCCGGGTCAATAACCCGGCGCTGGCGAAAGAGCTGCAGGACTTCACCAATGATTGCTATGCATTGGCGCTGTACACCTGGCAGAACCGTGACCAGGGGCAAACAACGGACAAGGCGACGCTACGTGACATCGAATGGCTGGGGTCGAAAACCTTCCTGAACGGCGGGTACTACAACAACCTGCAGTCGAAAACGCCGCGCGCAAGCTTCTCATGGAACGAATCACGGGACAGTGGCCGGCCGAACACCGGCCGGGGTGGATACCCGACCTGCAGCGAGTGGTGGTCAGCGACCGATACCGGCCTGGAGGCCAGGGTGGTGAAGCAGGTCGATCCGGGCGTGATGCTGCGGATGTCTGCAGCATTGAAAATGATGGGTGAGAACAACGCCGACTATAAGGAGGCGGTGGTACGCCGTCTGGTCAGCCCGGATAATCTGACCGTCTCCCAGGGCGGGCGCGCTTATGCAGGCTATGGTGGCAATGCGGACTTCACAGGGGATAATGCGGCCACGCGTCTGGCTTCGATTGGCGGTACGGCTCTGGGCAGCCTGGCCGCGTTCCCGGCCTTTGATGCCATGCGGCAGGCCTTGCCGATGGCGCAGGCTGTTCTGCTGATGGCGGTGTATATCATGGTGCCGCTTATCCTGGCCTTTGCGACCTATGAGTACAAAACGGTGATCACCGTGACGTTCGTAGTCTTTGCGCTTAACTTTCTGACGTTCTGGTGGGAACTGGCGCGCTGGCTGGACAGCTGGCTGCTGGAGGCGCTTTACAGTTCAGACTCGCACAGTCGCTGGAACGTGGCCGGTTTTCAGAATAGCTCTGATGACCTGATCATGAACTTGGTGATGGGAGCTATGTTCATCGTGTTACCGACAGTATGGATGGCCGCGCTGTCATGGGCCGGTATCAGTGCAGGACAAGCGATTGGTAATGCTGTAAATGCAGGATCAAAGAAAGCGCAAGATACAGGAGGACAGGCTGTCGACATGCTGAAAAGAACAGTGAAACTGTAAAATGATCAATATAGTAGAGGGTTGGTTGATTCAGCCCTCTTATTCATCCTCCTGGTCCATTCGATATTCTCCGCAATATAATCCAAACCCTTGGTTACCATCTCTATACTCTGTAAAAGACTCATTATTAGCTGAATCAAAATACTCAGAGTCAGTTGCTTGGGGGGATGTTTGGTTTACTTGTCGCAGTATGAATGCGATAGCCCATATAAACAGTAAGCATCCAGCAATAGCCACTCCTCCAAGCAATGCTGCAGTAAGGGAGGCGAGAAATGCTATAACGATAGGAAAGTGCCCAATCCAGCCTGGCAGCTTATAGCTGTGCGCTTTAGCTACACAGAAAGCATCCCACTTCAGAATGGTACTTTTAATACGTTTCCAAAGAGTTGCCATACGCACACCGCGCTGATAGGCGTGGTGCTGTGTTGTATCGTTCATCATCACTCCTTAGCCAAGTGATACCCTGATCCCATCCTAGCTTAAATAACAATCAATTGCTATTTGCCAGGTTCCTCTGGTGGTAGGCACCCGAGCCTGACTTTTTGTACTCTGTGATGCATCAGGTATCCTTTATGGGAAACGCTACTGGCAAGTTGTCAGGTTGTAAGAGTGGATCACCGGGTATTGGGGATCAACGGAACAGTAAACGTCGCCCCTCAAAATGTGGGGTTCAATTAAATTTAACCAAGCGCTACCCTGACGATTTGACGAGGAACCATAATGCTAATCAAGGTGCGCGTTTTTAATGATGTACAGGTAGAAATCCTCTACTACGAAACAGAGATAAATGCAGCTCAGTTGATTGAAGTTGCTACAGGCAGAGTCGATACGGTCAGAAGGAACGGGAAAGCATGGGCACAAGGTGCCGTGCCTTTCTTCGGTAAAGAACTCGTTGAGGCTGTGATGAGAGATAACCCAGAAGAGATAGAGAGAAACGCCATCAGTGCAGCGATGGCAGCCTGGTTGTGTGACTCTGAATTCCAGGGTGTTACAGCCGAGGAGTTTAAGGCATCAGACCTTGATTTCAGTCTCCATCCAACAGGCATGGTGGTTTACAACCGTAAGTGGATCGGTTAGCAAACTATGTAGTTGATACCTTAGTTAACGTTCGAAGAAATGATTACAGACACAAAAAAGCCCGACTGGTGAGATCGGGCTTTAATGCTTTGCCCCAGACTGAGGCGGGAATACCAAAACAATTGACGGCTAAAGCATACGTCTACTGAGCCATAAATGCAAATGGTGTGAAATAGGGTATACTGCGTGGGTCAATCTTGTTGGCGTTCTCTCTTCAGCTTCTCCCGCTTATGCGGCATGAACGGATTAAAGTCCTGGTTGAAAAACAGGTGGTGCTGTTTCAATGCCCAGGCTGGAGCGGGAATACCAAAACAATTGACGTAAGGTAGCCGTTGTGACAGGCAATGTAAGGGCAATCAGCGGTATTCCTGCTCTGTATGGAGCAAACGGATGATTAACGTGTTAATCGTCGTTCTGCGAGCGGTAATAGAGGTGTCAAAAGCTGTGATTACTGTTCTGGAACTGATCCGCCAGTTCATTGATTAATGAACCCGGAAACGTAGCTAAAGGTGGGGGGACCACTCCCCACCTTTTAAAATTTCATTCAAATCTTCTGAGCAACATATCTTCCTTCTCACTGTTCCATAACCAGCTGTTTTCTCGGTTTCCAGCCTGCCACAATCAACAACTACATGACGCTGACTAGCTGTCAACATCGACATGAGTATGACAGCACTCATCCATACTGACTGAATAAGATTTTTTGTTAACGGGACATTCCGGATGTTAGGATATTCCCCCCGGACGAAACCGGTTGCCGATAATCCAGGGGTGGATTTGTTGTTTACAGGTTCCCGTCCGGGCTCTTTACTTAATGAGGTGAGAGTGCTCCAGATGTTGATATGGTGAATTTCCAGAAGTTGGCCTATGGCCAGAAAACACAGAAAGGAACGTAAAGGCCATGCTTCGTATTCCTGTCTGACATATAGTCATTTTTTTCACATTTTAATTCATTATGTTATGGCTCCTGCCTGACTTCCATGTTGTCATAGTATAGCCCTTATTATTTTAGCGATAAATGCATGCAGTTATTGAGCATGTTACATTTTTCAGAGAAAGCACAAGAGAGGTTTTTGGGGCAAAGAACACGGAATATGAATGTGGACGGGCAGACGCGCTGATAATGCATGTCTCCGTGCAGGGTAACTAAATATGCTGATGTAAACTAACTCAGCTGTAAAAATAACATAAGGGTTAGGTGCGGACCGAAACACTGGTTGAATATTACCTTAGAGTATGTTAAGTAATGTTCGATACGGTCTTTTTAGAATTTAAGAGGGTGCTATGTTCCGTAAGATAATAAATATATTTGGGAGGGAGGCGGATTATAAGTCGGAATTTCATTCCGCTGCGAAGCGCGCGAAAAAGTGGGGGCTTGATGTGCCGGATATAAAAATAAGTGAGTGTCCCGTTCTTACTGGTGAAAAAGGGAATGATGCGTTAAGGGCGGTTCAGGACATTGCCTCTCGATACACTGCAGAAGAAGTATCACAGCAATGTTTTTGGTACATGCATTCTGCAAAAGATGTATTAGAAGATGTTTTGCAGATGCCAATCTATTATACCCTTGGATATATTGACTATGAAAAAAGCCCTGTTTTTTATACCCGTGTGGAGAGTTTGAAAGATAAGCTCAGTTATCCTATTTCGGGAGTGGGGGCGCTAAATTTACATGCGTGGTTAACAACGCCAAGTATGGAAATAATAGATCTTACGTTTTTCACAACTTACGGCGTTGTACATAATATGCCATCTGCCATTGGGCGTATAGTATTTCAACATTATTCGTCTTTCAATGAAAATATGGTCTACCATCCACAGTTGGTCGGCGAGGATTATTTGAAGCGTATTGGCGGGATTGTCGATCTTAGCGCGGCAGGCATGTTTATAATTTAGTATTCATTTTATGCTGGTGAGGTTTTTTCTCGCATTTGTTTTCTCTGTTCCATTATTAACTAATACATGGTTTTGTTCCTGCTCCTTTTTGTTATTGACTAACTTCGGTTAAATCATCTACCCTGTCACTGTTGTACTGTCGTCAATGGACGACCATCCAATGTCTCAGCACTCTGTGAGAGACGCCTTCGGGTGAGTGCCAACCAATGTTTCGTGTGACCTGTGAGAAACGCCTTCGGGTGGTCACGATATCCTCATAGCCTGAAAGGGGATGCCCATGTGGCGGGTACCTCCGTTTATCCTTTGAGAACGGAGATCACGACTGTGATGAAGGTTCATTAACGACTCAACCGCGCCAGTCCTGGTACGGTTCCTTTCACCAATAACGTATGTATTACGTCTTTCAGCGATAAAGCTCGCCACGGCGAGGTTTTATGCTTCAACGTTTTGATTCTTTTATTTTTTATGACGTGTTGCTGACGATGCGACTTTTGAACGCACGTATAAGGCCATTTGGTACATTTGGCCACTTACGTGAGTTTCATTAGGAGCAGAGGAGCGCGCGTCACTTGTGAAGTGGCGAAGACACTACCAAGTGACGCGCGTAGCGCATAACGTCTCACCCCACGCATGACGTGGCTTTCAACGTTTTACTACCATCTGACCAAAACGTAGTCCGTGTCAGTACGGTTTTAAACACTCATTCACTTCAACGTAATTACGACGGAAAACACCGTTTTGAACGTTTCACTATCTAAAAGGAGGAAATCGACTCGGTATCGATGGCGACACTACGAACAGTAGTGTGTGGAAGCAGTCTGACGAACGTCAGCCCGGCGTAAGCCGCGAACAGGTCAGAGACCTGGGGAGCTTCGAAATAACTCAACATTTCGCCGCCCCGATGCACAGATACCAGTCGAGACGCAGGAAGCGCAAAAGTAACCGTGTCGTCGGGGTTGAAATTATCGGGATACAGATCCGTCTGCTTTGTGTAAAGCAGAGGGGTGTGTATCCCGTGGGAGGAGAAGTTATGTCAAAGCTCAGCAAGCAGCTGGTTACGCTCGCCCGCCAGGGACGAGGGAGTTTTAAAACTGTCGCAGACCGTTCGAGAATAGCAGAGCGTTTTGCTGAACGCCTTGCGAAATTAAATATCCAAATCCGTGATGTAAAACACGTCAAGACGTCTCATATCGAAAAGTATATTAGTAGCCGTATAGCTGAAGATATATCAAAACGCACACTCCAAAATGAAATGGCAGCGGTACGTTCGATCATGTCAGTTGCAGGGCGGAATAAACTCGCTGATCCTTCGCATGAGAAATTGAGTAACCAGGTTTTAGGTATCTCAGGGGCAAGTCGCGACGGGACTAAAACACCACTGCCGGATGATAAATTGGCTGCAATTGTTAGCTATGCGTTTAAAAAAGATGAGGGCGTAGCAATAGGTGTGCAGTTGTCCCGTTACCTGGGGTTGAGAACAGAAGAAACAGTTCAGTCCGCCAAATCACTAAAAACCTGGAAGCAGGCCATTTTGAATGGCAATGATAGAGTTAAGGTGATTTTCGGGACTAAAGGGGGGCGGGCCCGGGAAACAACAGTATTTAATCGCGAGAAGGTCTTGTCCATTTTGGATAAGGCGATAAAGCATTGTGGTGAGAATAAGGGGAGGCTGATTGATAAGCCGTCCCTGCATACCGCGATAGAACGATACAGAAATATCGTACGTGAGGCTGGTATGACTGGAAAGGATGCGCCCCATAGTTTGAGATATGCCTATGCCAGGGATGCTGTAACGCATCACGTTAAAAATGGCATGAGCAGAGAAGAAGCAAATGCATTTGTCTCGATGGATTTAGGGCACGGGGATGGTCGGGGGCGTTATATTCGACAAGTCTATTTTAAAAATGATATTGAGTAAGTAGTGTTAAACGGTCGCAGCTCACACAGGGCTGCGACCTCTAAAATATAATTCTAAATGTATAGGATTATTTTTAATTGCTGTAGCTTTCCACCTCTTTATTTAAGCTTGCAATATAGCGCTCAATTTCATTTGTGATATCACTTAGGAAGTTATCTTTTAATAATACACCACCAAAATCACTTACGGTGATTAAATAATTTGATACGGCTCTGTTTAATGCTTTCAGTATCCGCTTCTCGGCATCTGACTTTTTAGTGGTTTTGCGGATGATTTCAGAGTATTCAGTACAAATACCATCGCCGTGAGCCATAATGTTTCGTAGGATTGTAAGATGGTCAACATCAACAATACCTTTTGCTCCAATCCCCTTCTTTAGAATCTGGTGCGTTTTTTCCAGAGTTCCTTTTTCTAGCTTCCCAGTATAACCACATAAATCAAGCATCAGTTTTACGCATTCATCCATACGGTGTTCGAAAAGACCATAGATTGTAAGAAATGCTGAGCGTCGAGTGAGTTGGGTAATTAAATATATATATTCATTTTTTACTTCATCACGATCGAGACCAATACATGATCCGTAAGTGTAACAGGTTCGTTCAAAGGTGTAAGGCACTCCATGTTCATCTTCTCCATAATCATCATACACCTCTTCTAATACAGCATCAGGCTTACAGGCCTCATCTACAGCTCGTTTGATATTGTATTCAGCCTGTTCTGCCAGCATTTTCATAACATATATTGCTGATGTTGCATCCCAAAGTTCAACACAAAATCTATTTCTAAGTTTTGCCATAATTATATCCTTTCTAAGTTTAATGGCAGGTTAACCAGAGATTATTGGAAAATTTAATCATTTTTGTATCCCATTAGTAATGTAAGAGTATATCGTTTATCTGGGGGGTTGACACATCTCAGATTTGCTCTGAAAATGAACAGGCTTACACGTTGTCTTCGGACAACCAGCCAATGCTTCAGCACTCTGTGAGAAGCGCCTTCGGGTGAGTGCCAACCAAAGTTTCAGCGGTCTGTGAGAAACGCCTTAGGGTGACTGCAAATAGCCTCGTAGCCTGAAAGAGGAAGCCTTAGTGGCGGTAACCCTGTTTAACCTTTGAGAACAGGGATCACTTAACGGTGATGAAGGTAATGACAGATGTACTGACGATTGCGATTATCGCAGTCCAATCCCCCGGGGAGATACCTTCCCCTCGGGCTGGTGTCTCTTCATTACAGGAGATACACCATGTCTGCTTTCACTTCTTCTGCTGTTCCTGATTTCATCTCAACCCTGCACCGCGTCATAACGGCTGTCCAGCGAATACCTTTTCGCATGGCGCCGCCGCGGTTTACTGACTGGTACGTCAATGCAGCAGGTAATTTTGCCGTTCGCGCGCATGTTACCTGCAGTGATGATGGTTCGGTCAACGCGGTACTGACGTTCCGCAAGGGTTGGTACAAAGGTGAATATACCTACGCAAGCGCCCGTGTTGCGTTGCCTTGCAAACATACCGAGCGCAGAAAGGCCTACCGGCTCGCCTGTCAGCAGGCCGAGCATCTGGCCAGGCTGCGTTACCGCTTCTAAAGCGCTTGCTTTAACCATTTATACCCTGACGGGATTTATTCCCTGCCAGGGGTAAATCCATCTTACAAGAGGATTTACCGATGAATACGCACATTAACTTCCGCACGAATGTTTTCGAGCTCAAGACATCACAGGACGTGCTTTTCTACCTTTGCGCTATTGAAGGTGAACTGTATACCGCAAGAGCCTATCGACGACTCGGGCTCGATCAGGAGCGGGATGAACCTCGTGAACTGACCGACCTGGAGAATAGGGTTATCAGTGTCGGTGAGGCTTTCGGGTTCTTTCTCTACTACCTGCAGAGGGATAGATTGCCGACGTTGTCCGATGCTGGCCGGGAAGTCTTGAGCAACCTGGACAGTCTTGGCAACGACGCCCACAAAGAAGCGTGGGCGTGGAGTTTGTCCTACGGCAAGGTTAACGGTGAGGCTGATGAAGCCATTGCGGCGCTCGGTTTCTGAGTTTGAATACAATGACATTGCGACGGCTATACCGTGGTCGACGCCCAACCCTGTCGGGGATTTATTCCCGTTAGGGGATAAATCCCCCACGTGCGAGGATTTATCCATGAATACCACTATCGATTACCTGAAAACCCCTCTCGATATGCTGCGCTACCTGTGCCTGCTCGAAAGCGAGCTGATGAGCGCGCGAGCGTTCCATCGGCTTGGTTTTGATGTGGAGCGCGATCCGGCAAGCGGTATGACGCTCGTTGAGGTTGCCGTTCATAGCGCCGGCTTTGCGTTTGGGTATTTCCTGTTTGCTCTACAGAAGAGCGGGTTACCTGCACGTCCCGAAACCGGAAAGGATGTGATGAATGTCCTGGACAAAATAGGGAAGGAAGTTAACGCATCAGTCTGGGAGCGCGCTGTGGCGGAGGGAAAACGTGACAGGGAGTCTGATGAAGTGATTGCTGCGCTCGATACGGCGTATTGAGGTACGGCGATTTGCGTAACACGTAAGTAGCACAACCCTGACGGGATTTATTCCCGTCCGGGGGATAAATCCCCCATTTTTGTTTCTGGAGGATTTATCGTGAGTACTACCGTGTATTTTGACGCACCACCGTCCCAGGACGCGTGGATTGATTTTACCCTGGCGGTGACCGAGATGTTCTGGCTGCTGCCGGCATCCGCAAGACCTGCAGGTATTGATGCGGCGGGGCAGCTGTTTGCCGGCGGCGCATTTGCAGGTCCGGGTATCCGTCTATCGTCATGGCCGGCCGATAACCTGCCCGTGCAGGAGGTTGTCCCGTTGGATGAGGCGTCGGATTTCTTTCACCGCCTGGTACTCATCCTGATACACAATCTGTGTCCTGGATGCGTGCGCATTGAACGGGAACTGTCCAGCCAGTCAGGCTGGGAGCAACCGCTTTTATGGTTGCGTCATCATCTGCAGCGTCCGGCGCTTTCAGCTCCGGGATACGTTGACGCTGCGGCGATGGGGGATGGCTCGATCCGTTTGCACCTTGAACGGTATCGGGACAGTTTGTGTAATGCCGACCTTCCTTATCACTGGCAGGTGATTACGTGGATGGATGAGGTGTTATCCCAACGCAGAAAGTTGTCTCAACGCGTCGCCTGATTAAGGCGCATAATTAACCCGGCAGGGCCTCCCTGCAGGGGAGCTCCTGTCCGTTTACCGAGAGGAGTGACCCATGGGGCTTGATATCAACTTTTTCCGTCAGCGTAAGGCTGACTATGCAATGTTGCCGGTAAACGGCGACTGGACACCCGTTGGCGACTGGGTGCCGTGTTCACCAGCGTGGCTGGAGGATGGCGGTGATTGTGCGCAGGCGCCGCGAATATACAACCACAAAACGTGTAATCACTATCATCCGCCGCTGCTGGTTCACACCTGTCATTTTCGCGGGTTTACTGCGTTGATGCACTGGGTGGCCAACAGTGTCGGGGACGTCAAAAGCGGCGAGCTGATGGCGTTTGACCGCAACGACATTCAGATGCTGCAGATGCTGTTGTCACGATTGAATGAAGCGAACTGCCATGAGGAGTTCCCCGATGAATCTCGTGACTACGGCGATGTGTACTGGATGCTGGTCGACTCACTGAAGATGTACGTTAACAGCGTACTGACCGGTTTCGACTTTAGTCGGGATCACCTTTACTTCCGGGCATCGTGGTAACACCACCGCGCTGGCCATAACGTTTCATTTCCCAGGAGGGACTTCCCCTCCGGGGGAAGTCGTCTCCGCTTTTTAAGGAGACTTTACATGTTGCACTTTGACCCTGAGGCATTGCGCCTGGTCGTAGCCGAAGTTAAGGCCAATCAGTGCAAACTGGTGTTGGCCAAAGACGACGGTGTTTACCTGATATCAGCCGTGGCCGAACGTGGCGATACGGGCCGCGTGAAGCACATAGTGTATGCCGATGGCTGTCATCCGGAAAAGGATGACGCCTGGTACGAAACTTCCCGCGTGTTGGTGGGGGGCGATGACTTTTGCGAGCATCTGCAGCTGGCAGATGACAGCGTAGAGCGAATACTTTCAGACAGCTTTGAACTCTGGATACACGTACTGCACGACCAGATCCATGTGCATGCAGCACCCGTCACCTGGGTGCCGGTGGCAGAGTACCGCCATATCATTAACCGCATGCAGCGACTGGCTCATGTCCATTACCGGGCATGCGTCGGTAACGCGGAGTACAAACGATGGCGCGTCAGCGCTATCGACCTGCTGGCTACCGCCAGTCATACCGATGCTAAACGGGCGAAACCGGACGACAGGGAGGAATTCCTCTCGATGTTCGAACGTCTGTATCACCTGGCCGACACGGTTAATGCGGAAGGGGCGATCCGTTTCCCTGCACATTAATCGTTAACCCATTCTTTGTCCCCTGGGGCGTATTCTTCGCCGCCAGGGGAGGAGTGCGCCTTTACTACTGAGGAGCCTCCCATGAAAAAGACATCATCATCACGGCCAGCGAAAAAACGGCCCGAACGTCCCGACTTGTATCAGCAGGTGACGGACAAAATCATCGCCGCCATCGAGCGCGGTACGCTGCCCTGGCGCAAGCCCTGGCAGACGGACCGCTCCCGGATGGCACAGGGGGCGATGATGCCGATCAACGGCACCACCGGTAACTTTTACAGTGGCGTCAATGTGCTGCTGCTGTGGTTGGCTGCCTTTGACCATGGCTTCAGTTCTAATCGTTGGCTGACTTATCTCCAGGCGGAAGCCGCCGGTGGCCATGTGCGTGCCGGCGAGAAGGCGACGCTTGCCGTGGTCTTCAAGCCCTGGGAAAAGGATGCGAAGGATTCCGACGGCCGGCAGCTGTTTGACGACGAAGGGAACGTCCTGAAAGAGCGTGTCCCGATGCTGAAGCCGCTGTACCTGTTCAACATTTGCCAGTGTGACGGACTCCCGGATGAAGTGGTTGGCGCACTGCCGGCAGACGCTCCGGGTGAGGAGGACCCACAAGTTGATGAGCGAATACAGGCGCAGGTCAGCACGATGGTGGAGGACTGCGGTGTTCACCTTGAGCATGTTTACCAGAACAGGGCGTTATACACCCCGAGCCGCGACCTGATTGTGTTGCCGGAAGTCCGGCAGTTTAAGACGGAGGCGGACTACTGGTCGACGTTACTGCATGAGCTGGTGCACAGCACCGGTCATGCAACACGTCTTAACCGGGAGGGGATAACGTCTTCTTTACGTAAGCGGGGTGACCCGGTCTATGCGTTTGAGGAGCTGGTTGCCGAGCTGGGCAGTGCATTTCTCTGTGCCCGGATCGGCGTTGCCGGCGACGTCCAGCATGAGAGCTATCTGGAAGGGTGGCTGAAAATCATGAAGGAAGACAAACGTGCGCTGTTCCGCGCGAGCGGCCAGGCACGTCAGGCGACCGAATTTCTGTTAATGCCGGCGGCAGAGACAGAAACGGTAAAGACTGATGCCGCCCTGGCGGCCTGAACGGGGGAGGGATTATGACCGAGGAACAACACCACTGGCAGACCGTTGCCGGCGCGCTTTTGAACCGGCATTACGGACTGACACTGAACGACACGGATCTGTGCGAAGAGGTCTGCGTCATTGCCTTGCAGGAGGCCGGTTTACGGCCGTATGAGGCGATTAACGACCTGGCTGAGAAATTCGATCTCGAACGTATCGATGTCAATGACTATCAGCAGTTGTCGCCGCCTATTAGCCTGGCGCATGAGTTACGGGTTTTACGTGAGCTCGCCAGCCACTGATGGCGGTTGAGCTAACAGGCTGACCGTCACTGTTTAACACCTTAACCCATCGGGGGAGATGCTCTCCCGATGGGGGACGTCTCTCCTTTTTTCTTGAAAGAAGAGGAGAACTACCATGTCAAACTGGTGCAAAAACCGTTTAGTTGTTACCGGCCAGTCCGTGTTTGTCGACGAGCTGCAGCAGTGGGTTAATGGCCATGTCGTTCCTGACTACCGCCATGCCATCCAGCAAAGCTGCAGGATGTTCCTGGCAGGTTGTGCCGGCATCTTGAAACCGGCGACGGTAAAACCTGGGGTTTATGTTCCTTATCCTGGTTTGCTGGCACATCCCGGCGTTTCGTCAGTGCAGAACCTGGCGTTTGAGCAGTGGTTCTGGCTGCTGAAAGCCGATGCGCCGTTAACGGCTGAAAATATCCGTCAGATTGAGCGTCTCTACAGTCAGTCCGGGATAGCGTCAGTCAAGTGGGAGAACATTCCGCCACTTGCCCAGGCGCGAATAGCGGATGTTATCGGGCGCCAATATGCCGACTGGTTCGGCATAGTTGGGCATGACGGTCATGTGGATGCAGGCAGTTGCTGGGAATGTTTGGGAAACATGCCCGAGTCTACCGTTCCGTGCGACATGCTAATGTTGATCCCCACGCGTCTGGCTTCAGAACTCAACGGGGCTGGCGGCGCGCTGCTGCGTGATGTACCGGCAACGGTCGACCTGTATGGTCGACAATATGGCGTTGAATGGCCCTGTGGCCACAATGTCAACTGCGTCCGTGACAGCCTCAATGTCCTGACAGTGCATTTTGATTCTCCATGGTACGCACCGGCAGGTGAGGTGATAGGTGAATTGTCAAAGCAGTTCAACTGTCAGGTTGAACACAGCTGGCATATGTTAGACGCTGGCCGCAGCGGTTACGATCATTACGATCATGGCGAACATGTCGATGGCGGCCGGATAGTGCGAGAAGTCCAGAGCGGTGAGGTGAACCAGTTTACTTACGCTGACAAGGACTCTGTATCGTTACCACCGAACGCTGAAGCGAGTTAAGTACCTGCTGCAGCACAATTGTTAAACGATAACCACCGGATTTTTCCGGTGGTTTTTTTATCTCTCAGGGAATATTGTTTTTTCTGCCGGGACAGATATTCCATTGCTTGGGGAGACCGCAGGAATAATTCGGTGTTCACATCAGCAACAAAGCGCTACGGCAGAGGAAACTCTGCATCGTATCAACGAACAATATACCATCAAGTCGGAAATTCCGGTCTTAAAGGTGTCCGGCTATAACAGCCTTCGGCTGAGTTGGCTGGAGCCCGGACTCCCGCTTTTGGGATCCGTCATGTATGCTGCTCCCGTCAAATAAAGATCTTGAGACCAACTGCCCAGGCCCTGTCGTTTGAACTGGAAAAGATGAAGAACAAAGGGTTTTCGTGGCATATCGGTACGCAGAGTTTTGGCTACCATCATCACCAAGATTTTGGCTACACCATCTGGGCACCGCTTGCGACCATCAATCCCCGGGGACAGCGTGGCGGGATGGCCTATGTGCCGAAAAACGCCGTGAATGGTGAATATCTGTACAGCCATATCGACCGTCAGTGTTCAGAATGTTACAGGATAAAATCGATGCCGGTGAACAACCGACCACCGACGATTTTGTACAATGGCGTGATGGCCCGCTGAATGATCCTGCCACCAAAGCCATCCTCGATCACTTTGGTGTGGAAGACGCGTTTGAACCTGGTGATGCCCTGATTTTTGACAAGTACGTGATCCACCGCAGCATCATGCTGGGTGAAGGGGATATTAAGTCCGGTGCCGCATTTGTGATGCGCTTTTTCTGTCAGGAGAGCACCTATGATGCTGAACGGGCGAAAGCGCTGGAAATTCCGCGTCATTTCTTTAAATACGCCGGACCGACCAAATTTCATCTGGAAGTTGCCACTGTCGAAGGTGAACGCCTGTCGGACAGTGCCTTGTTTGCCGACCAGCCATACCGGGATTTGTCCCGCTGATCTCACAGGGGCGCAGAGCCGCGCCCCTGTACCTGACAGGATATGCACTCATGCAACAGATTGCCTTTTATATTCTTATCGCCAGCCTGACCATTGCCAGCCCAGGGCCGGGCATTTTACTCACACTCACGAACACCCTGAACTACAATCTGCGCAATGCCATGGCCGGGATCATCGGTGTGGCCGCCGGCATGGGCGTGATATCTGTCGTCGCGGCCAGCAGCGTCGGGGTGATTATCACCACGTCCCGGCTGGCTCTGCTGGTTGTGAAGGTCGCCGGGGCCGCTTACCTGATTTATCTGGGGATCAAATTATTCCGCTCGGTACCCCGTGTCCTGAGCAATAATCCGGGCACGCCGGAATCCGTTGTACTGCCTTCAGCCGGTCAGCGATTCCGCCAGGGACTGCTGGTTTCCCTGCTGAATCCCAAGCCCATCGTCTTCTTTATGGCTCTGTTCCCACAGTTCATTAACCCGCAGCAGCCATTTGTTCCCCAGTTTTCAGTACTGTCGGGTCTCTTCTGTCTCCTGGTGATCGTCATCCACTCCCTTTACGGATTTTTCGCGCATTCCGTCAAGATGAAGATGTCTTCCGGCAACCTCTTCCGTAAACTCAATAAAACCGGTGGGGTGGTGTTCATGTGTTTTGCCGCAGGTCTCATTATTTCCGCCCTGCATCCTTACACCTAAACGTCAGCGTCCTCATTCCTCCAGGAGCCGTTAATACGGCTCTTTTTAACAATTCTCTCTGAATGCCTTATCTGCAATTCCCTGACCGCCTCAGACAAAGCTTTCCCTCTGACCTGCGTAGTGTTTATCCGGGACAACATGACGCTATCCCTCTCATTGAACTGTATTGCTCCAGGTCTGCATGCCTAAGTATTCAGCGGTGATTCATGGCAAACCTGATGCTTCATGTCTTAAGGTATCGCTACTTAAGATAATCAATTTTTGATGGTCTTCACAAAAACAAACCAAAACAAACAAAAACAACATTCATGTTAATTTCGCTTTGTATGGGGTTATATTCTTTATAAACTTAATATGACAATATAATTACTCTATAAAATTGCCATTATTAGATTATTTTAAATAATAAAATAAACGAAATTCATCTCGCAAGCATCTTTTCATGGTTGATGTTTGTTGTTTTGTCTGTGATTATCATGAAAACAATAAATGCAGCATCATCATAAGAACATCTTATCTGTGAGGTTTGTATGAAAAAAATAGCCATCATTGGAAGCAGTGGGGGGAACCTCTATAACCTCGGCGGTGCCGATCCGGAAAAATTGCTGGCGGAGATTTATGCCCAGTGTGATTCGGCAGGCATAGAAGTGGGTGCCGTTCAGTTCATCGCGGCGGAAGCGTCAATGGACAGTGCGAAACCGACCACACCTGCTGGCGTTTATACGCTTCCTGCAGGGAGTGGAACGAAACCGAAACGTACATACGACGGTAAACTGGCTGACGTCAATGATGTGGTAAAAACAACGGATACAGCCATTGCCGAAGAAATTCGTAACGGGAATATTCACGGTTTGATTGTGATGAGTGCCGACCCGGATCGGGCGAATCGTGAAGTATTCAGGGCCGCGTCTGATACCAAAGTACCTATTGTGGGAACCGGTGGTACTTCCATGGCGATGATCGCCGCCTCAGGTGCAAAAGTTATTGCCACCTCGGGAACAACCGGGACGACAAGCCGTACACGCGCGGTTTCATTTGTGGCTTCTCTGGCAAAACACTGGGGGATGAAATATCGCCCTAACCTGGGCGGGGCAACGTCCGGTAACGTAGGGTCGAACAAAAGCCTGCTTAAGCGTATTAACATCCGAAGCATAATGATCCCCGCGTTACCGGGCTTTATCGCGATGGCTGTTGTGCTGGCTGCCAGTCATATCCCGGGTCTGGAGAAGCTCAATGATATTTTTGAAATCCTTCTTAAAGGCTTACCTGTGCTTGTAGCTGTTCTGGCTGCCAAGCAGGTGTCTGAACTTGATGAAGTCTCTATCGTGTCAGGTATTGTCGCCGGTGTGTTATCCGTGGAAGGCGGTCTGATTGGAGGTATTGTTGGTGGTCTGCTTGCCGGTATTTTTGTTCGCTATCTCTTCGAATTATGCCTGAACTGGCGATTCCCGATGACCACTGTCAATATCGTCGCTGGCGGGATATCGGGTCTGGCCGCCGGGCTTATCATGCATTATCTGTTAAGCCCACTAGCACTGCTTGCTGGTGACTATATCAAGCTGGCACTCTCTGCAGCACTCGCTTACAGCCCAATTCTGGCTGGCCTGCTTGCGGGTCTGGTTATCTGGCCCGCTATCCTTGCAGGTATCTATCACGCCGTCATTTTGCCACTGGTCTTGCTGGAGATGGAGAAATCCGGTGTCAGTTTCCTCGGGGCTGTCGATATGGTTGGTCTGGTCATGGTTGCCGCTGGGATTAACCTCGCCAATGTTCTTGCTCCCCGTGAGAGAAGTGAGGCCGCCGTAGCTACGCCTGGACTATTGATCAACCTGGGGTTCGGGACATTCGTGGAGTCTGCCTATCCCTTCATGTTTGCTAATAAAGTGGTATTCATCTCAGCCATCGCTTATGCGGGCCTGGGGGGGATGATGCTGGGCTATTTCCAGGTGATGGGGGTGGCTTATGTTCCGGCCTTTGTTTCTCCATTCATGTCGAACAATGCCCTGAACATGGCCATTGTCATGGTGACCGTAATGGTTCTGACCTGTATTACGACCGTTATCGCTAATCGTTTCAAACCTGTTGTAAAGAAAGAAGAATCTACACAGATAGCTCAGTCAGCTAAATAACTCGCCAGTCATAAAGAGGTACATCATGTTTAAAGGTGATATGAATAAAAAACGAGCCACAGCCATTAAGAAAGTTAAAGATGCGATTGCGCTGCACGGTGGTCAGACAATTTTAAGTACAGGGATCACTGGTGATGATGCTCGTCTTGCAAAAGCGGTCTGTGAAGCCGGTGTCAAACTGCTTGAACCTAACCACCCCGCACTTGCGCTGGCTCGTGGTCATCGGGGGGTCACTGATATGCACGCTGCTGAGCAGATCCGCCATGAAATCAGTAACACTCAGATGGCAGAGGCATGCCAGGGAGTGCGTAATGTTGTGCCGGATGATGTCTTTATTACCGTCGGTATTTCGGGGGGATTCACTGAAACCCTGCCGGTACCGCTGACCGATGAACATATTCTGGAAATCGCCCGTTCAGGAGCCGATGGATTACACACACACAAATCGGACTGGGACGATCTGAAAGAGGTGGTAGATCTTGCCCATAAATATGGCCTCACTGTTGATGCTTATATCGGGCATCCGGATGATTTGCATACCTTCGGGCTTCCTGCACGAACGCCGGAAGAAGTGGCTCTGGTGGCGAAGCGTATGCAGGACATGGGTGTTGACATGATCGGCCTGATGACCGGCATGAGCTATGAAGGCGTAGCAGCAGGCGAAATCCCTCAGGTTATCAAGGATCGCCTTCATGCACTGGTCAATGCGGTTGACGTACCTACCCTGGCTGAAGGCGGTATCAACGTTCATAATGCCCAGGCTTTTCGCAATACCGGCGTGGATATTCTGGTTGTTGGAACGGCTATTGATAATATGGTTCAGGCTGCAGCAAAAGAAGCGGTATTGCCATTCATCCAGCATTAATCTTGTTTTATGGGGCTTCGGCCCCTTTTGGGACCAACTAAATGAAATTGCTTGCTATTGATATGGACGGCACCCTGCTCAACTCGAAAGGGCATGTTTCTTCAGAAAACCGTCAAGCTTTATCAAATTTCATTACCCATGCTGCGGGAGCCATTGTGATATGTTCAGCTCGCCCCCTGAATACGCTCCTGAAGTTACTTGATACTGAGCAGGTATTGCCTCTGGTGCGTTATGTGGCGGGGTTTAATGGCAGCCAGATCTTCGACTGTATGGAAAACAGGCTCTTGTTTGAGCGAATGATGACAGGGACAGAAGTGCGTGACGTGGATAAGGCCGTGAAGATAAGCCAGTATGATCATCATTTCTTTACTGACAAAAAAATCATGCACCGTACCGACAAGCCAGTATCACAATACTCCCGATATGAAGCAGACGTTTTTGGATTACCTCTGGAAATATATTCCCTGACGGAAATTTATAACGCGACTGATATCTTTAAGATCACTTTGTGTGACGATAAGTTCAGTGTTCCGTTATTGCAGAAGACTATTGAACACCATCTCCCTGTAGGATTGACATGCATGGTAACAGGCGCTAATTACATTGATATTCAGCCTGCAGGTATTGATAAAGGGAGCGTAGTGGAACAGATAAAAACCTTGCTGAAGTTGACCGTGGAAGAGGTCATTGCCATTGGTGATCAACAAAATGATATGCCGATGTTGAATGCCGCAGGAACTAAAGTGGCTATGGGCAATGCAGTTAAAATGTTGCAACAAGTGGCCGATGTCGTGACACTGGATAACGACCAGCATGGCGTAGCATATGCGATTAAGCAATTGATTTAACAATAAGGAAACTGTATATTTTCCGGACATGTTCACATGGGAGACGCCCCTGAATGAATCCGGTTTCAAGGAAAAATTACATACTTGATGCTCTGAAAAAAACAGGGGAAGTGACCGTTATCCGTCTCTCTGAAGAACTTAAAGTGACTTCAGAAACTATTCGTCGCGATCTTTCGCAGCTTGCCGATGAAGGTCAACTGGTGAAGATCCATGGGGGGGCGCTGCGAAAACAGATTTTCCGTGAAGATAACTTCGCTGAAAGGCTCAAAACCATGCGGCCAGCCAAAGAGGCCATTGGTCGCGCTGCTGTATCGCTGATTTCAGCCAACGATATTATCTTCATTGACTCATGTACCACCACCCTGACATTCGCGACGCAGCTCCCTGCGGTACCGCTGACCGTATTTACCAATTCCTCGCTGATTGCCGAATCCATCAAGCAGAATAACCCCTATGCCCGGGTATATGTGTTGGGGGGGGAATATAATCTGGAGTTCAGGGCTAATCTGGGGGCTGCTGTTATCGAGCAGATAAACAGCATCCAGGCTGATACCTGTTTTCTGGGAGCTGGCGGCATCACTCAGTCAAACGGTATACAGGTTAAAAGCATCGATGAGGCCTATGTGTCAAAGGCGATGTTACGTATGAGCAAGAAGAAGGTTATTCTGGCTGACCATACGAAATTTGGTCAGGAGGGCGTAATGAGCATTGCCACGCCAGGCGAAGTTGACCACATCATTACCGATGCACTTCTTGATAAAAAAGTTTATCCGCTTCAGGATTTTAACAACAAAATCACCCTCGCCTGATATCGCAAAGTTATTACCGGCTGGGGTTACCGGATATTCGGTAATCTCAGCATACAAACTCCGCAATGACTTTCATTAATATGAAAAACAGATATGGGTACGAAATCGTTACTATAAATGGATGATACTGACATCAGACCATTTAGCTGCCAGATATTCTGCAACCAGTCTTCTGTGGCAATGATGAGGTTTGTGCTCACTGCACAGTAAACAGGCATCGGTGAATTGCTTTTTGTCGAGATGTTCAATCTGTCTCTGTGTTATCAGATTGAGAAAATCAGCCGCATAGGTGTCCCAGCATCCATTTTTTAATTTATACTGCTCAAACATTTCCCGCGTCGGGGCAAGATCGGTGCAATGCTCATAATCCATTCCACACAATGTACGGACGAAGTATTTCAGATCATCCCGTTTTGCGAAACCTGCCAGCTGAGAACGATTATTGAGGCGAACATCCAGAATACGTTTCGCCCCTGAGTTTTTTAATCGGGCAAAGAAGTGTTCCGCTGAAGATTGTGTGAAGCCAATCGTGAATATTTTCATCAGATTATCTTTTACCTGTTCACATCAGTGTTAATGGGGTCCGCCTGGAACACGGAATCTAGGGGCACTCCTTGTATATCATAGGATCGAAAATTCTCTTATCCATGGCTGGAGTAAAAATGGGACGATTAAAGTAAGGGGCGCTGACGACCGTTGCGTTACGGCTCCCTATAAACAGGGGAGCTATCTTCCCAGTACGGCGGAGTTCCCACTTTCTCAATCATAAAGTCAATAAAGGTTCTGACCTTGTGCGGTAAAATCCGCTTTTGCGGATAGAGCAGCCAGACGGCGGTCTCGCAGGGAAACATACTAAACTCCCAGTCCGGAAAGACCCGCTGGATATGGCCTTTTTCCTCTTCCTCGCGGGATAACCAGTTGGGCAGAATCGCAACCCCGGCGTGGTTGCAGCAGGCATAAAGCATCGCAGCGCTATCGCTGACGCTAAGCCGATAGTTAATCGGTATCCGCTGCCATTCATCCTGTGACCCGGCTTTACGCGTATACCACCCGGCACCGTGCAGGCGAGAAAACATCACAATATTCATCTCGTTCTGACCGTCGCCGCCGGCACCCGGGGCGGCGGGAGGACTGTTTTGCGCGATCCACTGTGGGCTGGCCCACGCTGCGCGCGTCTGAGAGGCCAGTTTGCGAGCGTGAATGGAGGAGTCCGGCAACACCCCAATGCGAATACTCAGATCGATTCGCGCTTCAATCAGGTCCTGTATCTCATCATTAAAACTGATATCCAGAGAGATGTTGGGATGCAGGCGGAGAAACTCATCAACAAAGGGCATGACGTGTAACCGGCCAAAGGTGCTGGGCACGCTGATGCGCAGCAAGCCGGAAGGGTGCTTATCCCGCGCGGCAGTTAAATGCCGCGCTTCCTCCCATTGCAGGAGCAACTGGCGGGCATGAGAGTAGAAGAAATCGCCGGTTTCCGTCAGCGTTAATCCGCGGGTGGAGCGGTTAAACAACGTCACCTGCAAATACTCTTCCAGTTCAGAGATATGACGAGAGGCGGTTGATACTTCTATATTTAATGCTTTGGCTGCGGCACTAAAGCTTTTATGATCGGCGGCGCAGACAAAGGTCCTGATTGCGGATAAATGGTTCATCGAATTTTACGTCTCATTTATGATGAATGTCTTTTCAGCAACCCATTCTGGTGTAGCCACTTAGCAATAACGGTTCTGGCTTCACAGCTTATCACTTTACTTCCCCAGGGATTCCCTGCAGTGTTCATGGATACTGATGGTCGATGCATAAAAATGGCTTCCCCAACTGCGAGAAGCCGAAGGATTAATCACATAATATTATTTTGCCGTGACGCGCCAGACGGTATTCCCGACATCATCGGCGATGATCAACGCCCCCTGGTTATCCTGGGCAAGCCCTACCGGCGCGCCATACAACTCTTTCTCATCCCGGGAGACAAAACCGCTGACCACGCTCTCTGGTTTACCGACCGGTTTGCCCTCTTTAAAGGCAACGAAACTGACTTTATAGCCATTAAGCGGTGAGCGATCCCAGCTGCCGTGCTCGCTGATAAAGACGCCGCCCTGGTATTTTTGCGGCAGCATCTGCCCGGTATAAAACAGCATCCCCAGCGGCGCAACGTGGGAGCTCAGGGCGTAGTCGGGCTTGATGGCGTTGGCGACCTTGTCCGGGCGAGGCGGCTGGACGCGGCGATCGACATGCTGACCGAAATAGCTCCAGGGCCAGCCATAAAAACCGCCATCCTGAACGGAGGTCAGATAATCGGGAACCAGGTCGGCACCTATCTCATCGCGTTCATTGGCAATCGCCCACAGTTTCCCGCTCTGTGGTTCCCAGCCGAGGCCTGTCGGGTTCCTGATGCCGCTGGCGAAGATCCGGCTGGCTCCCGTTGCGGTATCGACTTCAAGCACGTTGGCGCGGCGGTACTCAACGTCCAGACCGTTCTCGGTAATATTACTGTTGGAGCCGACGCCCACATAGAGCTTCCTGCCATCGGGACTTGCCAGCAGCGCTTTAGTCCAGTGGTGGTTGATGGTATTGGGCAGGTCGGCGAGCTCGGTTCCGGCATCGCTGATGTGTGTTTCACCTTGCTGGTAGTGATAACGCATGATGCTGTCGGTATTGGCCACGTACAGATTATCGCCAATCAGCTGGACGCCGAACGGAGAGTGCAGATGTTCGAGGAAAACATGCTTCTCCCAGCCGCTGCCGCTTTTGCGTAACAGGGTAATGCGGTTACCGCCTTGACCGCCTTTGCCGGACTGATTTTTTACGATCCCGGCAATCAGCTGTTTCGGTGTGGTCAGCGGTTCCTCACCGGGGCTGTTGCTTTCAACCACGAGCACATCATCGTTCGGCAGGACATAGACCATGCGAGGGTGCATGAAGCCATCTGCCATCTTCTCAATACTCAGTCCCTGGGCGACGTCAGGCTGGGCGCCTGCTTTCCAGCCCACACCGGTAGGAACCTGCATCGGTGGCATCAGGTAATCCTGTGCTTTTGGCATCACCGGGTCCGGCCCGGTTTGTTGATCCGGTGTCAGTTTCGCTTTTTCATCACATCCCGCAAGGACCAGAGTCAGCGTTAACATTACTGGTAGGGGCAGTAATATTTTATTCATGGCGATAACCTTTATTTTTTGTGTGGCAGGAGGAGCTGATAATGTTGGCAAGGAGCAGACAGATAACCGTGAGGGTCGAATAGACCACATTTTGCGGCGCAATGGCGTAAGCATCGCGGCTGTGGACAAAACAATTCACAATGGCTGAAATAATCGCGATGACGTTCAACCAGAAATCAACTTTCGCCGCCGGGAGCCGAGGGGAAGGGGCGAAGAACCAAACCTGCGCGAGGTTAATCAGCCGCGGTACGATCGCCAAAATCAACCCCAGGGCAATCAGCCAGCTGGCACTTTTTCCCCACATCACGTTGGTGCTGTAGAGATAAATAATATCAAAGATCCATCCGGCAATAAAAAAACCATAAGGTATGGGGTTGAGAAGATTAAAAATTATCGTCGCAAGCGTATTGCGACGACCATAAGAGTTTTCACTCATATTATCAATTCCTCGTCAGGGAGAATAAAGGCATGCTGAAGCTTCTGCTGTCAGTAACGTCATGGGACAGGTGAATGACAGTAAGCGAAATAATCAGGCTAATTAGTGTGTATTGACATTATAAACACGCAAATAATTATACATATTGTTAACACGTTCGATATGTCAATGTACGGAAATCTGTTTTGCAGAAATCACCATACCCCATGATGTTATAGTTAGTTATCGTGATATTCAGCTAAATCGACTGCGTAGAATGCTCAGGCCATGGTCAGGGAACTGCGTGGGGATATTCATCGTGATATGGGAGAATATGGAATGAACTTACCGGTTGTCGCCGTCCTTGGGCTGGGCGCCATGGGGCACGCTTTTGCCAGCAATCTGCTAAAAAAGGGTTTTACCGTCCACGGCTGGAACCGTTCGCCGGAACGGGGGGACGATCTGCTGGCCAGCGGGCTCATCCGGCATGCGACGCCGCAGCAGGCGGTGGCGTCTGCCGGGGTGATTCTGTCAGTCCTGACCGACGCGGAAGCCACGTTGAACGTGATCCAGCAGATTGCCCCGGAGTGCCGGGAAGGGACGATTTTTTGCCAGATGGGCACCATTGGCGTCGGGGAGACCCGGGAAGCCATCGGCCTGCTGGAATCACTGGATCCTTCACTGATCTATCTCGATGCTCCGGTCTCAGGGACCAAAAAACCGGCCGAGAATGCGCAAATTCTGGTGCTCGCCAGCGGCGACCGTCAGCGAGGCGCGGCGGCTGAGCGCGTATTTGCCGCCATTGCGCGCGGCACGCAATGGTTTGGTGAAGCCGGCAGCAGCCAGAAAATGAAGCTCGTGCTGAACGCCTGGCTGATTACCATGATGGAAGGCGTGGCCGAAAGCGCCTTGCTGGCGGCGAAATTAGGGTTTACCCCCGCACAGTTCTGGCAAGCGCTGGACGGCGGTCCGCTGGCGGCACCGTACGTCAAAGGCAAGCTGGAAATGATTGCGGAAAACCGTTTTCCTGCGCAAATGCAGCTCAGCCATGCGCTAAAAGATGCCAATCTGGCACTTGACGCGGCCGAAAGCACGGAACTGCCGATCCTCAGCAAAATCGCCGATTGCTGGGACGAAGCGGCCGCGGAGGGCTATGGCGGTCAGGATCTGGCGGCGGTGTACGCCTGGCTTGCAGGTCAGCCGGCAGCGACAGGCCAGGTGTAAGTGCAGAAGGTATAAGTGAATGTCCGGGGTTTGATCCGTCTCTCCCGGTCATGTTTCGCCATTTCTCCAATGGCGTCACGGTTTTTTAGTTCCCTGCCATTATACTGTGCAGCACGACTTTCTGTGATCTGCGATACCTGTCCATGAGTCCTCACGGCAACCGACTTCTTCCCTCATGCCGCGCGCCGGGACTGATGTCGATAACCAGGTCTGCCCGGACAACCGTCCGCATACCGTGTTCAATCATTATCACGGTATTTCCTGCCGCTGTAGTTGTACCAGGAGGCAGTCCGCATCTGAGGTATGCAAACCGGTTATCGGTTCATCAAGGATCACAAATATGGCGAACCACGCATGCGACGCATCCGCTCCGACTAACTTCCCCTGTCCCGGTACCGTTTCGATAAATCTCAGCACATGTGTAGGGGGGAGCATAGGCCCGGGCTGTCAGGGAACAATCCGTGGCGATGCGACTATCAGTGGGGTTTCATTCCGGCCGCCATCATCAGCAGTCGAAAGACTGTGGCAACCACGCCAAGAGTCAGTACGCTTCCTGCCCAGATGGCTATCATCCAGAGCAGCTTCCGCCAGAAGGGTTGATGAGCGGACGTGGCGGGCACTTTCCGCGTTTCGTTCAGGCTGATCATCAATGATACCCCTCATCCGGTTTGATTTTTCCACGGAACACGTAGTAGCTCCAGAATGTGTACATCAGGATCACCGGAATGATCAGGAGCCCGCCAATCAGCATGAATCCCTGACTCTGAGGCGGTGAAGCGGCCTGCCAGATAGTGATCCCGGGAGGAATAATATTCGGCCAGATACTGATCCCCAAACCGCTGAAGCCGGTGAAAATCAGCACCAGCGTCATGATAAACGGTCCACTGTTCGCGCGTCGGCTGTAAGCGCTGCGAATGATACCCCAGCTGCACACCAGAACCAGCACAGGTACCGGCATGAACCAGAGTATGCCCGGGGAGGAAAACCAGCGTCTGGCAATGTCAGGATGCGTGAGCGGGGTCCAGACACTGATAACGGCAATGACGGCCAGAAGGGCGAGGGTTAATACCGTAGCCAGGTCCGACATTTTGCGGTGAAGCTGACCTTCCGTTTTCATGATAAGCCAGGTACAGCCCAGCAGGGCATATGCAATCACCAGTCCGATACCACAGAACACCGGGAATGGGGCCAGCCAGTCCATCACTGAACCACTGAATTCACGTCCGCTGACTGTCAGACCATTCAGCAGAGTCCCGACAGCAACCCCCTGACTGAAGGCGGCCAGAACCGATCCCCCAATGAATGCTTTATCCCACAGAGGACGGTGTTCCGGGGTCGCTTTGAAGCGGAATTCAAATGCAACGCCACGGAAGATCAGTCCCAGCAGCATTGCCGTTAGCGGAATACTGAGAGCATCGATGATCACGGCATAAGCCAGTGGAAAGGCACCATATAATGCAGCACCTCCCAGAACCATCCAGGTTTCATTGCCGTCCCACACGGGCGCGACGGTGTTCATCATCATATTCCGCTCGGCATCCTGTTTATTGAATGGAAACAGAATACCAATCCCCAGATCGAAACCATCCATGACGATATACATCAGCGTCGCGAAAACGATAATAATGAACCAGATAACTGACAGATCGATTCCCATATTATTTTCTCCCTCGGGCAGTCAATGATTCACTGACTGCTGATAAAGGACGGGCAGGTGTCTGACTCAGACCCGGACCGCCGGGTGACTGACTGGTCGTGTCGGTATGGTCAGGACCTTTCTTTATGAGACGAATAAGATACAGATAACCCACACCAAACACCGAGAAATAGACCAGAATGAATGCCATCAGACTGACGGACATATGTAAATCGCCATGTGCCGAAACGGCATCGCGGGTTCGCTGGACGCCATAGACAACCCAGGGCTGACGACCTATTTCAGTCGTAAACCACCCTGCGAGTAAAGCCAGAAGTCCGGACGGTCCCATGAGCAGCACAAAGCGGAGGAACGGCCTGGACGTATAAAGCCCCCCGCGCCAGCGCAGCCAGAGACTGATTAATCCCATCAGGATCATCAGCATCCCGAGTCCTGCCATTACCCGGAAAGACCAGAAAATAATGGTCGAATTGGGGCGGTCTTCTTTCGGGAAACTCTTGAGTGCCGGCACCTGTCTGTCCAGACTGTGAGTCAGGATAAGACTGCCCAGATAAGGGATCTCGACCTTATATTTTGTCCGCTCTTCGTCCATATCCGGCAGACCAAACAAAACCAGCGGCGTCGCTTCACCCGGTGGGTTTTCCCAGTGTCCTTCAATCGCTGCTATTTTGGCGGGCTGATGTTCCAGCGTATTCAGACCGTGGGCGTCACCGAGTACAGCCTGTATCGGAGAAACAATGAGCGCCATCCACAGTGCCATTGAGAACATTTTACGCACAGTCGGTGTGTCATTTCCTTTCAGCAGATGCCATGCTGCTGACGCCCCAACAAAGAACGCGCTGGCCAGGAAGGCCGCTGTCGACATATGCAGCAGGCGGTAAGGGAAGGAGGGATTAAACACAATTTTAAGCCAGTCCAGCGGGATGACTACACCATTTTCAATCGTGTAGCCCTGCGGCGTTTGCATCCAGCTGTTGGAAGCCAGGATCCAGAATGTAGAAAACAGCGTGCCCAGGGCAACCATGCAGGTTGCAAAGAAGTGCAGTCCGGGACCCACGCGATTCCAGCCGAACAGCATCACGCCCAGAAAGCCGGCTTCCAGGAAAAAAGCCGTCAGTACCTCATAGGTTAACAGTGGACCTGTAATGCTGCCGGCGAACTGTGAGAAACCACTCCAGTTAGTCCCGAACTGGTAAGCCATGACCAGCCCGGAGACCACTCCCATGCCAAAGTTGACAGCGAAAATTTTAGACCAGAAATGATAAAGAACGCGGTATGTATTATCACGTGTTTTCAGCCAGAGTCCTTCCAGAACCGCCAGAAAACTGGCAAGTCCGATAGTAATGGCGGGAAAAATGATATGAAAGGATACCGTAAAGGCAAATTGTATCCTGGCTAAATGGAACGCATCTAATCCAAACATGGCTCACCTTTTAATATCTGCATAAAACACCTTAAGAAAACGCCTGCAAAGACTGAATGAAATGAGAAATCTTTATCAATCAGAAAGATTCCTGGTGTGGATTAATATCTGAGAGCGTCACTCTATTCTCAGCCGGATGTGTGGTTTATCACCCTTGTCACGGCTAATACACATCAGGCGAGCGGAAAACCATCCGGCGCAGTTTTCGCTGCACACTGATTCCTGCCGTGTTTTAGTTCCGTCATGGCAAAATGATGCTGGAAAAACCGTCGTCGCCATTGATGCAATGGCGACGCAGCCCTTGTCAGCCGTTCCGTGAGAGTTCCCTGGCAATATACTGTGCGGTACGACTTTCTGTGACCTGCGATACCTGTTCGGGCGTCCCCGCGGCAACCAGGCGTCCTCCCTCATGTCCCGCGCCGGGTCCGATGTCGATAACCTGGTCTGCCTGCGCAACCGCCCGCATATCGTGTTCAATCATTATCACGGTATTTCCTGCATCAACAAGCCGCTGCAACTGCACCAGGAGACGGTCCGCATCGGAGGCATGCAGACCGGTGGTCGGTTCATCCAGGATATACAACGTATGGCCACGCTGGCTACGTTGCAGTTCGGTTACCAGCTTGATCCGTTGCGCTTCCCCTCCGGATAACTCGGTTGCTGGCTGTCCCAGACGCAGATAGCCCAGACCTATTTCGCCCAGCAGGCGGAGGGGGCGAGCCACGGGCTCTTCATCTGCAAAGAACTGACAGGCTTCATCCACTGTCATGTGCAGGACCTCCGCGATATTTTTGTCCTGCCAGCGGATCCTGAGGGTATCCTGGTTATATCGCGCGCCATGACAGGTCGGGCACGGCGCATACACGCTCGGCATAAACAGCAGCTCCACGCTGACAAATCCTTCGCCTTCACAGGTTTCACAGCGACCCTTTGCCACATTGAAAGAGAACTGACCCGCATCGTAATGATGGCTTTTCGCATCAGGCGTCCCGGCAAAGAGCTTACGAACAGGATCAAACAGCCCGGTATACGTCGCCAGATTAGAACGGGGCGTCCGGCCTATCGGTTTCTGGTCAACCTGGATAAGACGTTTTACCCGTTCGGTATCACCGGTCAGGGTACCGTACGTTTTCTCCGTCACGGACGGCCCCTCAGCATCGCTGGTTTCGGACAGCACGTCTTCTGGCTCATGACCAAGAAAAGAAAGCATCAGTTCCGGTAAGGCCTGCGCAATCAGACTGGATTTACCGGAGCCAGAAATCCCCGTCACAGCGGTCAGCACGCCCAGAGGAATATCGACGTCAAGTCCCTTAAGATTGTGCCGGTGAATGTCCTGTAACTTCAGCCATCCGGAGGGTATCCGGGCAAAAGACTGAGGTGGACGGACTTCATCAAACAAATAACGCGCGGTGCGGGATTGAGAAACGGCTTTCAGGCCTTCCGGAACCCCACTGTAGAGAACATGTCCGCCCTGTTCACCGGCCGCGGGTCCCACATCGACCAGCCATTGCGCCCGTCGCATCAGATCAAGATCATGTTCAACGACAAACACCGAGTTGCCGGCATCACGAAGGTGCTCAAGGGCATCGTAAAGCGCATGACTGTCTGAGGGGTGCAGGCCTGCCGATGGTTCATCAAGAACATAGACCACGCCAAACAGCATCGAACTGAGTTGCGTGGCAAGACGCAGCCGCTGGAGCTCTCCGGCTGACAGGGTAGGGGTGGCTCTGTCCAGAGTAAGATAACCCAGTCCCAGCCTCTGCAACTGGTACAGCCGGGCCATGACCCCTCTGGTCAGCCGTTGTGCCGCCAGTCGTTTTTCTTCCGACAGCGCTGAAGTCCGGCGGACATCAGGTGTCACGGAATGGACCGCTTTGCCGGATTCAGCCCGTTCCGTCCGGTCCCGACGGGTGATCTCCCCGTCGGCATCCGCACCGGCGTGGTGAGCGCTGAAATCCCCCCGGGAGATCGGAAGGAGCAATTCCGCCAGCTGGTCTAAGGGCATCTGCATGAATTCACCGATGTCCACACCGGCAAAGGTGACGGACAATGCTTCTGGCTTCAGTCTTTTCCCGTGACAGACCGGACACAGCTTACCTTCCATAAAACGGGAGACGCGTTTTCTCATTAGCGCGCTTTGCGTGCTGGCGAAGGTATGCAGCACATAACGTCGGGCTCCGGTGAAGGTCCCCATATAACCCGGCGTCAGTTTTTTCCTGACGGCAGCGCGTGTCTCTTCCGGACTCAGTCCCGGGTAGACCGGCACCGTGGGGGTGTCTTCGGTAAACAGGATCCACCGGCGGTCTTCCGCCGGCAGATCTTTCCAGGGCGTATCAATGTCATAACCCAGCGTCACCAGAATGTCCCGCAGATTCTGTCCGTGCCAGGCCGGGGGCCAGGAGGCAATGGCCCTGTCACGGATACTGAGTGAAGGATCGGGCACCATCAGTGCTTCAGTCACCTCATAGATATGGCCCAGACCGTGACAGGAAGGGCAGGCTCCCTGTGGCGTGTTGGGCGAAAAATCCTCGGCATACAGCATCGGCTGTCCGGCAGGATAAGCGCCCGCCCGGGAGTACATCATTCGCACCAGGCTGGATAAGGTGGTCACGCTGCCGACAGAGGAGCGCGCGTTACTGGCGCCACGTTGTTGCTGCAGCGCAACGGCTGGCGGCAGTCCGTCAATGGCATCCACATCCGGCACGCCGGCCTGATCAATGAGGCGACGTGCGTAAGGGGCAACTGATTCAAAGTAGCGCCGCTGCGCCTCGGCATAGATGGTGCCGAAGGCCAGTGAAGACTTCCCGGAGCCGGAGACACCCGAGAAGACCACCAGGGCATTACGCGGGATGGAGACATCCACCTCTTTGAGGTTGTTCTCGCGCGCACCGCGCACCTGCACGAGGCCGCTGGCCGCAGCGATACAAGAGGATTCACCGAAAGAATTGTTTGGCATGTTCTTATCCTGTAGTTCGTCCCGCTCAGGACGGGACTTCCTGAGTTCGGGGGCCGCGGCGACTGGCTTCGAGCGCGGCGGTGAGAGTGCGGGCGTCGTAGCTGCCGCGCAGGCGGCGACCCTCGACGAAGAACGTCGGCGTGGTGTGCGCACCACTGGCGACCGCGCTGATGAGGTCACGTTCGACACGCCCGACCACCGCGGGGCTGTCGAGATCCGCGATGAACTGATCGATATCAAGACCCAGCCCGGCGGCGTAGCCGATCAAGTCCTCGCGCTCCAGCGCATGCTGACGGGCGAACACGACGTCCAGCCACGGCCAGAACATCCCCTGGTTCGATGCCGCCTCGGACGCCCGCGCGGCGAGCGGCCCGTGCGGATGGTGCGGCAACTGGCGCACCACATACCTCAGATCGTCCCCGAAGTGGGCGCGCAGATCGTCCCATGAACCGGTAGCGTGCGCACAGTACGCGCACTCGAAGTCTACGTACTCCACGAGCGTGAGCTGCGCGTCCTCTGGTCCGCGAATGTGATCGACCTCGGGATCGACTGGCGGCTCAAGCACCATCGGCAGATCGGCGGTCTCCTCACCCCATCTGCGAGCGGCGACCTTGAAGATGAACCGCCCGAGCAACGTAGCGAGCACCATTGACACGAGCACGCCGACCGTCGCCTGGCGGCCCAGGTCGGAGGTCGTGCCGAACGCGAGCCCGATGATGAGCAGCGACACGGTGAACCCGATCCCGGACAGTGCCGCACCTCCGAACACGCTTCCCATCCCGACGCCCGTCGGCAGGCGCCCCAGGCCGAGGCGGACGGCGGCGAGCGTGATGAGCCCGATGCCCAGGAGCTTGCCGAGCACGAGCCCCGCGATGACGCCCCAGGTCACGGGCGAGCTGAAGGCCTCAGCGAGCAGCCCACCTCGCAGGTCCACCCCGGCGTTCGCCAGGGCGAACACCGGGACGATCAGCAGCGCCGTCGGCAGCCGCAGGAACTCGTGCAGTCGCTCGTTCACCGAGATACCCCGGGAGAGCCCGCAGTCCACTGCGCGGGCCGATGCGGCACTCGGAGACTGCCAGAAGTCACGGAACAACTGCCTTGCCGCGACGACCTTGTGACGTTGCGTTGCGTAGGCGGGGATCAGGAGCCCCGCGGCCATCCCGGCGAGGGAGGCATGGATGCCGGAGTACACGGTCGCTAACCACAGCACGATCACGATCAGCACATACGGCGCTGCCCGCCACTGGCGGGTGCGCCCCAGCAACCACAATCCGACGAGACTGGCGAGGGCAATCAGCAACGGGATGATCCGGATCTCCTCACTATAGACGATGCCGATGATGGACACGGCGAGGAAGTCATCGACTACGGTCAGGGTGAGCAGGAACACGCGCAACTGACCGGATAGCCGCGGGCCGACGATCGCCAGGGTACCCAGCATGAATGCCGTATCGGTGCCGACCACCGCCCCCCACCCGTGCAGGCCCTCACCTCCGGCCAGCCCCACGATCAGGACATACACCAGCGCGGGAAGCACGACACCCGCGACACCCGCAATCAAAGCGAGACGGGCACGGCTGCGGTCCCTGAGCGAACTCCTGTCGCACCTCCAGGCCGATCAGGAAGAAGAAGACGACCATCAGGCCGTCGTTGACCCAGTGATGCAGATCCATGTGCAGACCCAGCGGCCCGAAGTCAAACCCGACGTCCAGGTGCCACAACGCGAAATAGGCATCGGATAGCGGCGAGTTCGCCCATGCAAGCGCCACACCCGTGACGATCACCAGCAGCACCGCAGCTCCAGACTCCGTGTGCAGATAGCGGGCTACTCGTCTTCGTCGGATTTTCGCCGGGGATTCACCTGTAAAAGAGTCTGGCATGTTCTTATCCTGTAGTTCGTGAATTTCGGGGGAGATCGGTCAAGCGTCCCCGCCGGGCGGCGTCGCGTCATCCAGCGAGCGCAGCCAGGTAAGCCTTTCTCCCAGCCTGCGCTCGACGCCCCTGTCCGTTGGCTGGTACCAGCCCGGCCGTGCCACGCCCTCGGGAAAATAGGTTTGTCCAGCGGCATAGCCGTTGGGCTCATCATGGGCGTAGCGGTAGCCTTCGTGATACCCCATCTGTTTCATCAGCTTCGTCGGCGCATTGCGAAGATGCAGGGGCACTGGCTGGGAACCACTGCGCTTGACGAATGCCCTGGCCTGATCCCAGGCGGCACAGGCGGCATTTGACTTGGGGGCCAGAGCAAGGTAAGTCACCGCCTGGGCCAGCGGTATCTCGCCTTCGGGTGAGCCCAGCCTGTCGTAGGCCAGCGCGGCATTGAGTGCCAGTTGCAGCGCCTGCGGGTCGGCATTGCCGATGTCTTCGCTGGCCATCACCACCATGCGGCGGGTCACCTGGCTCACGTCGCCGCTGCCATCGAGGATGCGGGCCAGCCAGTACAGGGCCGCATCGGGGTCGGAGCCCCGCAGCGACTTGTGGAAGGCCGATAGCTGCCAGTAAAACTCGTCGCCGCCCTTGTCGAACCGGCGCAGCGATGGACTGATGGACTGCCTGGCGAACTCGCCATCGACCACGGCCTTGCCAGCGCCCGACGCAGCATTTGTCACCTGCTCAAGCAGATTGAGGAAGCGCCTGCCATCGCCATCGGCAAAGCCCCTGAGCAGGTCCAGCGCATCCGCATCCAGCGTGGTACCCTGGAGATGCGGCAGTGCGCGTTCGTAGAGCTGGTTCAGTTCGTCGCCGGACAGCGGTTCGAGGGTATAGACCTGCGCGCGCGAGAGCAGTGCGGAATTGACCGCCAACCCCGGATGCTCGGTCGTCCCCCCCACCAGGGTCAGGAGTCCCGACTCGACATGAGGCAGCAGGGCATCCTGCTGCGCCTTGTTGAAGCGATGGATCTCATCGACAAAAAGCACCGTCGATCGACCATGGTTGTCCAGTTCTGCCTGTGCCTCGTCGATGGCTTGCCGGATGTCCTTCACCCCGGCAAGCACGGCCGAGATGGCGATGAACCGGCTGTCGGTCGCACTGGCGGCCAGGCGCCCCAGGGTGGTCTTGCCCACACCAGGCGGCCCCCAGAGGATGAATGAGTGCAACTTGCCCGCCTCGAACGCCAGACGCAGCGGCTTGCCAGGGCCGAGCAAGTGCCTCTGCCCGACGAATTCATCCAGCGTCCCGGGCCGCAGGAGTTCGGCCAGGGGAGGCCTGGGCTTTGTCGTGAATAGATCAATCAAGTTCTCTCTCCGGCATTGCTGATAGTTGATGTTCAGATAACGTTGGCACCTCAATCCCGGGAGCCGGATTTATCCAGGGGCGCGGGCTCTTTGTCGGAGCTTGCATGCGTGATGATGCGAGAGCCCCGGTATCCGACGCTGTGATTCCAGATCCAGCTGATGGCGACACTCAGGCGGTTTCGGGTACCAATCAAAAAATACAGATGAATAAGCTTCCAGAACCACCACGCCAGCGCTCCCCGGAGTGTTAACCGTCCCATATCAACCACGGCCAGTCCGCGGCCGATGGTGGCCAGGTTGCCCTGATGCCGGTACCGGAAAGGCTTGATGGCAGCGTTGTCATTGCTTAAACGGGATTTAATCCGTTTCGCCACGTACTGACCTTCCTGTTTGGCGGCCGGCGCAATACCGGGGACCATCTTCCCGTCCTGGCCGGTCACAGCCGCGGTATCACCAATCACAAAAATGTCCGGGTGTCGGGGGAGCGCGAGGTCTGCGCCCACGATAACCCGGCCGGCCCGATCGGCTTCCACACCGAGCCAGCCAGCGGCCGGTGAGGCCGTCACGCCTGCTGCCCAGATGATCGTTTTAGCCGGGACAGACTGCCCACCATATTCCACACCGTCTGCAGAGCACGCCGTGACCGGTTGACCAAAACTGACCTCCACCCCGAGTTTCTCCAGAGACTGACGGGTGTATTCTGATAAGGGCTCAGGAAACGCCGTCAGTAAACGCTGCCCGGCTTCAATCAGCATGATCCGGGTGTCCGCCGGATCAATGGTGCGAAAATCGTTTTTCAGCGTTTTTCTGGCCAGCTCAGCAATGGTGCCGGAGAGTTCAACGCCCGTCGGGCCCCCTCCGACAATGACAAAGGTCTGGTAAGCCGCCCGTAATCCGGGGTCGGTGGTCTTCTCCGCATTTTCAAACGCGGAGAGGATCCGCCCTCGCAGGGTGGTGGCGTCATCCAGATCCTTCAGTCCTGGCGCAAACTTTTCCCAGTCATCATGACCGAAATAGGCATGCGTGGCCCCGGTGGCTATGACAAGCGTGTCATAACTGATTCGGGCGCCGTCTTTCAGCAGGACCTGGCGTGAACCGGTATCCACCCCCTGAACCTCTGCCATCAGGGTGCGGACATCCTGGCGATGTCGAAACAGATAGCGAACAGGCCAGGCAATTTCGGCCGACGGCAGCGAGGCGCCGGCGACCTGATACAGCAAAGGCTGAAACAGATGATAGTTGCGCCGGTCAATCAGGGTGATCGACACGTCTGCTCCTGCCAGATCTCTGACGACGGACAGTCCGCCGAACCCGGCCCCGATCACGACGACGTGATGTTTTTGTTCACTGATGTTTGCCATAGCCTGTATTCCTGTTCCTAGCGTGTCAGTGCGGCTGCATGATGTGCTATGTGGTCGCCAATATAGCTGGCGATGAAGTAGTAGCTGTGATCATGTCCGGGCCGCAGATTGAGGGTCAGCGGATACTGCACCTCTTCACAGACACGTTTCAGCCTTTCCGGCTGCAGCTGAGTTTCAAGGAACTCATCATCAAGCCCCTGATCGACCAGCAGGGGCAGTCGCTCCCGGGCCGTGCGGATCAGTTCAACCGTGTCGTACGGCTTCCAGTTTTCCCGGTCATCGCCGAGATAGGCGGACAGCGCATTTTGTCCCCAGGGAAGCTGAGACGGCGCCACCACCGGTGAGAATGCGGAGACGCTCTGATAACGACCCGGGTTTCTTAACGCGATCATGAGCGCGCCATGCCCGCCCATCGAATGCCCGCTGATACTGCGTTTTTCAGACGCCGGAAACCAGTGTTCAATCAGCGACGGGAGTTCGTTCACCACATAGTCATACATTCGGTAATGGGGCGCCCAGGGCTCCCGGGTCGCATTCACGTAGAACCCGGCTCCCTGTCCGAGGGCATAATCGGCGTCATCAGGAATATCCGGTCCGCGTGGACTGGTATCGGGCGCCACAATCATGATCCCGTGTTCTGCGGCATAGCGCTGTACACCCGATTTGGTAATAAAATTCTGCTCTGTGCAGGTCAGTCCGGAAAGCCAGTAGAGCACCGGCACATTACCGTCAAGCGCCTGAGGCGGAATATAGACACCAAACTTCATGGTGCAGCCAAGCGTGTCGGACGCATGCTGATAGACTTCCTGCCAGCCATCAAAGCTGGCATGGTGTTCAAGACGTTCCATGGTGTTCTCCGTATATCGGCAGGATAATTAAGCTACGCGCTGACACTTCAGTCAGTCACGTTGTCGTGATGTCCCGGGTCGGTGTGTGAATTCCTGATCCTCCGCACCACCCACCAAATCGCGAGCACAATAAAAGGCACGAGAACAGCAACAGCCAGTTCAGGTGGCATGACATCATGAATGCCAGGGATCCCCTTCACCAGATACGAAATCAGGCTCACCACATAATAGGAAATGGCGGCGACAGATAATCCCTCAACGGTCTGCTGGAGATGTAACTGCTGCCGGGCCCGGTTATTCATCGAAGCCAGCAGATCACGGTTCTGATGCTCCAGTTCGACATCTATCCAGGAGCGCAGTAACGCAATCGCCCGCATCAGTTTGTCTGACAGCTTCGCCTGCCGTTCTTTCACGGAGCGGCATGTCCGCATGGCGGGCGCAATACGGCGTTGCAGAAAATCAGCCCACGTGTAGTAACCAGACACCGGGGTTTCAGCGAGTGTCGTCAGCCTTTCCTCAACGATGTCGTAGTAGGCCTGGCTGGCGCCGAACCGGTACAGATTTGCCGCGGCACCCGCTTCAAGCTCTGCGGCGAGACTGGTCAGCGCGGACAGCAGTAGTTCATTCTCACGATGTTCTTCGGTTCGCATTTGTTCCGTGATTTCAGCGAGCTGGTTTTCCACACGTCGCAGTTCCGACGTCAGGGTCCGGGTCAGTGGCAGAGAAAGCAGTGCGAGGGTACGGTAATTCTCAATCTCGAGCAGACGCTGCGCCAGGGCGCCCAGCTGCGCCGCTTTCAGACCACGTTCAAGAATAAGAATATGCGTCAGTCCGTCGGCATCCTGACGGAAATCCGTCACAATCGCGGCCTGACCATCCTCAACCAGCGAGTAGCACAGACTGACCGGATCAAAATCTGCCACGGCTGCTTCAGATTCAGCCGTCCAGGGCCGGATATCCAGCCGGGTACCACAGATAACCGGCCCCGGCGGCGTAAAGCCCTGCCGGAAGGGATTCTCCCCCCTTAACTGTCCATTCTGTGGATCGCAGGAGGTCCCCCATAAATACGTGGAGAATTCGCCGTGTTTTTCGCAATACAATGCGCCCTCCCGCCACGTGATGCCGTGCAGGGGCGCGGAATTTTCTGAGGGTGCCACGCCGAGACGTTGCGACAGCTCTGTCATGAGCTGCTGGTCTCCTGACGGGTCTCCTTTGGTCATGAACGCAAACTGCAACAGGGTCTGCGGCGACGTAAGAAGAAGATGCGGACGGGCATGGACTTCATCGACTGCCGCGGCTCTGTCCTGATGAGCCGGCATACCGTACACGGTTTCGGGTAAGGGTGTCTCTGGGCAGTTACCGGATAACGCGGGCTCTTTCATCTCATTTTCTCTCTGCTGACAGTCAGTCACATCACACTCGCGAAAGATGCCCGCAGACGTCAATGTCCGCGGGCTGAGCTTAATATGCCAGTTAACGCTATGCAGGGGGCTTGAGAGTCTAACCCTGCGGGTTTACCGGCGGTTCATTCATTCAGTGAAGGTATAAGAGCAGATCTTATTACCCGCCGGATCACGCAGGTAGGCCGCATAAGCACCTGGCAGGTGACCACGCGGACCCGGCTGTCCTTCATCGGTACCGCCTGCGGCCAGACCGGCAGCATGAAACGCATCCACTTCGGCAGGACTGGCAGCGGCAAAGCCCACCGTCACACCGTTGCTGGATGGGGCTTCACCGTTGCCCGGACGGGCGATGATGAAAGCCGGTTTGTCGCGGCCAAAAAGAACCCAGCCGTTGCCGAAAGGGCCGAGGTTCCTGATGCCAAGCGCACCCAGTGCAGCATCGTAAAAGGCGGCTGATTTCTCAACGTCAGCGGCACCGATAAAGACGTGCGAGAAGATGCCGTCACCGGAAATAACAGGAGTGGTCATGGTACGTTTCCTTTAAATGTATGTTGAACAGTACGTCAGTGATGCGGAGATCAGTAGTGGATAACCGTACGGATAGATTTACCTTCGTGCATCAGGTCGAAGGCTTCATTGATGTCATCCAGCCCCATGGTATGAGTCACGAAAGGCGCCAGATCGATTTCACCTTTCATGGCGTCTTCAACCATACCCGGAAGCTGGGTGCGGCCTTTAACACCACCAAAAGCAGATCCCTTCCATACGCGTCCGGTGACCAGCTGGAACGGGCGCGTGGAGATCTCTTTACCGGCGCCGGCGACCCCGATGACTACCGACTGGCCCCAGCCACGGTGCGCGGATTCCAGCGCAGAACGCATAACGTTCACATTCCCGATACACTCAAACGTGTGGTCAACGCCCCAGCCTGTCAGCTCAATAAGAACGTCCTGGATAGGTTTGTCATAGTCTTTCGGGTTGATGCAGTCTGTTGCCCCGAATGAGCGGGCCAGTTCGAATTTCTCAGGGTTGGTATCGATAGCGAAGATACGTCCCGCTTTCGCCTGACGAGCCCCTTGCACCGCAGCAAGACCAATGCCGCCCAGGCCAAAAATAGCGACCGAGTCACCTGGCTGGACTTTAGCGGTGTTATGTACGGCGCCAATCCCTGTCGTGACACCGCAGCCCAGAAGACAAACATGCTCATGATTCGCCTGCGGATTGATTTTTGCTAAAGACACTTCAGCAACCACGGTATACTCACTGAAGGTGGAGCAGCCCATATAGTGGAAAAGCGGCTGACCTTTGTAAGAGAAACGGGTGGTGCCGTCCGGCATGAGTCCTTTACCCTGCGTAGCACGAACAGAGACACACAGGTTTGTTTTGCCGGATTTACAGAACAGACACTCACCACATTCTGCGGTGTAAAGCGGAATAACATGGTCGCCAGGTTTTACGCTGGTGACACCTTCACCCACTTCCACAACAACACCTGCACCTTCATGCCCCAGTACTGCCGGGAACACCCCTTCCGGATCGTCACCGGACAGGGTAAATGCATCAGTATGACAGACGCCTGTGTGGGTAATTTTTACCAGGACTTCACCTTTACGAGGTGGCTCCACATCAATCTCAACGATCTCAAGCGGCTTACCTGGTCCGAATGCAACAGCTGCACGTGATTTCATATGTCATTTCCTTTCGTTACTGTTTTTTGACCCCATCAGACGTCTGCCAGGCAGCGCTAACGGAGATAGGATCGGACTATCGAAATGGTGTCGTCGATTGACTTTTTCTGTGACTCACTTCGTTTGCCCGTTTCGGGGAATTCCTCCCGGAGATAGCTTTCCAGAACAACCGCCATCAGGCCGTTAACGGCTCCCCGTACAGAAGCCAGTTGCTGCAACACGGAAGAACATTCATCCTCGTTTTCAAGCGCCTGTTCAAGCGCGGCAATCTGACCTTTGATGCGTCTTACCCGGGTAAGCGCCTGTTTTTTTTCTTCTGGTGAATGCGGCATTGCATGCCCCTTTTGTTCAGGGTTGAAAGTAATATAGTATACCCCCCTATACCATGCAAGGAAAAATATCGAACTTCCGATGTACAAACTGTGACCAGTAACCGCGTTGTTTCAGGCATATTTTTACTTTAATGGTGCATAAATGAAGGGTGGCAGGAGTCTAACGGATTGATGAAGAACAGTTAAATCTAATCCACTCAGGCATAAATACCCTGCGCATGATTGTCATAAACTATAGTGTAGTAGTGTCAACGCTGACCGGGGTGTTTAAATCAGGAGAAACCATAATGTCCACAGGAAAGTTCATTCTACATTCAGACTATATCCCGTCAGGGGATCAGCCCGAAGCCATCGCACGGCTGATAGCGGGAGTGGAAGAGGGGGCTACGCACCAGACGCTGCAGGGGATCACCGGCTCGGGTAAAACGTTTACCATGGCGAATGTAATACACCGTCTGCAGCGTCCCACTCTGATACTGGCGCCCAACAAAACATTAACGGCACAGCTGTATCTGGAAATGAAACAATTTTTCCCGGAAAATGCCGTGGAATACTTTGTTTCTTACTATGATTTTTTCCAGCCGGAAGTCTATATTCCCGGCAGCGACCGTTTTATTCCTAAAGATTCCGCCATTAACGATCATCTCGAAAGGTTGCGGCTATCCACAACCAAAGCGCTGATTGAGCGTCATGATGTGATTGTCGTTGCCTCCGTCTCCTCCATTTATGGGTTAGGGGATCCGGATGCCTACCGGGCGATCCAAATCCCTGTCTGGCCCGGTCGGCCGCTTGCCCAGCGGGAGTTTATTCATCAACTGTCCCGTCTCCAGTATGCCCGTACAGACAAAATGCTCACGCGGGCGACGTTCCGGGTGCGTGGCGATATCATTGATATTTTTCCGGCTGATGCAGAACACCATGCCATCAGGGTCGAACTTTTTGATGATGTCATCGAATCCGTGAAATGGATTGACCCCGTCAGCGGGAAATATCTTGGCGATATCGACCACTATCTGGTCTCGCCCAAAACGCTTTTCGTGACCCCAACGGCTAAGATTCCTTCTGCGACCAAAAATATTCTCGCTGATATGGAAAAGCGCGTGGCTGAGCTAAACAAAGCGAATCGTCTGATCGAGGCTGAACGTTTATACGAACGTGTTAACAACGATGTCGAAATGATCCGTGAACTGGGTTACTGCTCAGGTATGGAAAACTATTCCTGCTATTTCAACGACAGAAATCCGGTACTTCCGCCGACCACTCTGCTGGACTATCTGCCCAAAAATGGTCTCCTGTTTGTTGATGAATCCCATGTCATGATCCCGCAAATCTCCGCGATGTACAGCGGCGATCAGAGCCGTAAAGAAACGCTCATCGACTTTGGGTTCCGGCTGCCATCCTCAAAAAATAACCGCCCTCTGAGCTTTACTGAGTTTGAAAAGATTAAACCGCAGACGATCTTTGTTTCTGCGACGCCGGGTAAATATGAATTACAGAAATCAAAACAACACGTTGTTCAGCAAATTATCCGTCCCACCGGGTTGCTGGACCCTGAAATAGAGGTCCGGAGAAAAGACCAGTGCGTGGAAAACCTGCTCCAGGAAATCCGGCGCTGCGTTAACAAAAAAAATCGGGTCCTGGTGACGGTGCTGACCAAAAAGACGGCGGAAGAACTGAATGATTTTCTGACGGAACAGGGGATCCTTTCCCGATATCTGCATTCTGATATCAAAACGGAAGAAAGGCAGGAAATCATCGATGGATTGCGATCAGGAGAATTCGATGTGTTAATCGGCATCAGTCTCCTGCGCGAAGGACTCGACATTCCCGAAGCCGCACTCGTCGCTATCCTGGATGCTGATCATGCAGGTTTTTTACGCTCTTCACACGCGCTCATTCAGATGATTGGGCGTGTTGCGCGAAATGTTGAGGGTAAAGCTATTCTGTATGCTAATAAAGTCACCCCGGCGATGAAACAGGCGATGGATGAAACACAAAACCGCAGGGAACGGCAGATTGCCTATAACCAGGAACATCACATTAAACCGGTGTCTTCGGTGCGCAAACACGTGACCGTACAGGATGAAGATGACTATCCTGTGGTTCATAGTGAGGCATTTTGTGCGAATCTTTCAGAGTTGTGTGAACGCATTACGGTTAAAGAACAACAGTTACTGACCTGTGAGGGATCAGGAGAAGAAAAAGGACTGGAACAGTTGAGGAAAGAACTGGGTGATTTGTATCGCCAGTTTATTTTCATGTGATGTAAGCCTTCCGGGGGATTATTCCTGGTGGGAGATAATAGTCAACCATCAAAGGGGAGTCATCCTATATCAGGGTGACTCCCCTTTATTTAAAGTATAATTATAACCTTAATGTCTCACAGACCCGTGGGGATCTATCACATATTTGTAAGCTGAACCAGAATCAAACTCTTTATAGGCATCTGGCGCATCTTCCAGACTGATAAACTTAATATTCATCATCGGAGTAAGATACGGCATACGATCATTCAGTATTGCTCGCATAAGGGCATGATTATAATTGGCTGTGGGGGACTGGCCTCCTGACATTCGTGGTGATTTAATCCATGCATTTGACAGTTCCACATCCATATATCCTTTTTTGGCCTTCTGGTCTCTGGAAATCGGATTCGCACAATACACACCAACGGTACTGGTCATCCCGCCAAAACGAACATATTTCAACAAAGCGTTCGTCACTGCACTTTCGATAATTTCATTGGCCTGGTCGCCAAAACCACGACAGTCCACACCGACATAATCGATGACTCTGTCAACCTCTCTGTTTCCTGTGATACGTTCCAGATGCTCTTCAACAGGAATACCATCGGAAAGATTGATCGTTTCGATGCCATGAGGTTTCAGAAGATCCAGACGTTCCTGGATATAATCGGCAACAATGATTGCACCAGCCCCCAGGAGTTTCGCGCAGGCCGCTCCAGCCCTGCCGACCGGGCCTGCACCGAATATGAGGACATTCTCGCCGACAGTATAAGCAGGCGCTGCCGGCCAGTCCGGGGATGCAAAGCCATGGAATGCTGTGGGCAGGACATCGGAAAGAAGAGTTAAATCCCGAATGTTATCCATTGCGGCATCTTTGTCAGGAAAACGCAGAAGGTTAAAGTCAGCATAGGGTACAAAGAGATAATCTCCTTGTCCGCCGGCCCATCCTCCAAGGTTGAATCCATAAGCCCCACAATCCATTTCGGGATTGGTATTTTCGCAGACATCAGAACGCATATGTTTACAGTTATAACAACGTCCACAACCTACATTGAAAGGGACGGAGACAATATCGCCCTTCTTGATAAATTCAACGTCCGATCCGATGTCGATAACTTCACCGGTCATTTCATGGCCCATGGTCATGCCCTTCGGAACCGCGAAAGAGCCGCGATAGATATGCAGATCGCTCCCACAGATGTTTGTGGTGACAATTTTTAGAATGGCGCCGTGAGGGGCATTTTTGCCCTGAGGTGTGACTAACTCGGGGAACTTAAAGGTGTTAACTTTCATCACCATCGGTTTTTCGAACGTGACAATTCGGTTTCCGGTCTGGGTCATCATTTACCTCCGGTTAGTTTATTTCCCATTCCCTACGTATAAACAGAGACAACAGAAAAAAGAAAAACGTCTCATTTTTACGAAGAATGAGGAGAGTATCCAGAATCTGTAAGGCTGGAACATACGACACTCATAAAGAGTAGGAAACATCGGATATGTCGTCAAATTAAAAGCATAAATTGCATTGTATTATATTTATATATCAATACAATACAAAGACCTACACCGGGATTATATCTGTATTGCCTTGTGAAATATTTCGCTGAACAAAAATATTGGAAACTATTTATTTATAAAATACAAATCAATACATCTTCACTGAAATAATTAATGCGGTGATTATTAGGTATATAACCCCTTGAAAACCAATGAACTCTTCCATGGCGCTTTTACGCTTCGCTTTGACAAAATTAATGCGAATTTAACAGCATAGGCGTCAGTTTACTGATGTTATTTCTTTAATTGCGGAGCGCAATATATTCTCATTGCGCTCCATGATATTATTTACCTAGTTCATAAAGAGATTTATCCAGCGCACCAACTAACCAGTCAATATCCGAAGGCTGGAATGACAGCGGTGGACGCAGTTTCAGTACGTTACCATAGGGGCCGGCGACCGAAGTCAGGACATGGTGCTCACGTAGTTTCTCTATCAGATTGAGGGCCAGAGTCTTATCCGGGGTTTTGCTTTCACGGTCCTGCACCAGTTCGAAACCAATAAACAGGCCGGCTCCACGAATGTCGCCAATACATTCGTGACGTTCCATCAACTTCTGCAATTCACTCAACAGCAGCGCACCAGTCTTACGACTGTGTTCCTGCAGTCCTTCCTCCTTAATGACTTTCAGGACCGCCTGAGCCGCGGCCATTGCCACCGGATTGCCACCAAACGTATTAAAATAGGGAATATCATCACTGAAGGCAGCCAGCACATGGCTTTTCGCCAGCAGACCGGAAACCGGGATACCATTTCCCATCGGTTTGCCGGTGGTGACGACATCGGGAACAACGCCGTGACGAGCAAAACCCCAGAATGCATCCCCGGTACGGGCAAAACCGGGTTGTACTTCGTCAGCAATAAAAATGCCGCCATTGGCATGCACGACATCAACCGCCTTTTTCAGGAAACCGGGTGGATTGGGTAACACTCCGTCTGAAGAGAAAATAGAGTCAGCAAGAAAACCGGCAAACTTGATACCATGCGCACTCATATCGTCAATCTGCTTCTGGATTTCATCCGCAAACCATTCCCCAAGATCCGGGGCATCAACCCGATAGAGGTCCGGAGGAGGAACTAAACGCGTTGTCTTCGCCAGAGGTTGACCGCTTCCCAATGCCGGGGAGGCGCCAGAAGTCAGTTCACTGGTGCCGTGATATGCCTCCTGAGAAACAATGATGCCAGTGCCGCCACTGTACGCTCGCGCAACACGGATGGCCAGATCGTTAGCTTCTGACCCCGTACACATATACATCGCACGATCAATGGCATCCGGTGTGGTTGCCAGCAATTCTTCGGTGTAATCAAGAATGCGTTCATGCAGGTAACGGGTATGTGTATTCAGCATTTTCATCTGTTGATACACGGCCTCAATCACGGCCGGATGACAGTGACCAATACTGGCCACGTTGTTATACGCATCCAGATATTTATCACCTGCGGCATCCCACAGGTATTGGCCTTCCCCGCGTACAAGATGTACAGGTTTACGGTAGAACAGACGATAAGATTCTCCCAGTAACTTGCTGCGTTTATCTGTGAGTTTGCGGGTTTCAGTGTCCAGTGCGTCGGCATGCTCAGCCCGGAAACTGTTGGTATCCATAATGGTAGAACGTGTAACCATGGTAACTCCCGTTGCATTGGTGGAAGGGATGCACGATGAAAAAATCGCATCTCTATCATGCCATTTCTCATCAAAAATGCAATAAAATACACAAATGCAAAAATGTACACATGAAACTTCAAAGTCATTCAGGTAGACTTCTGTTAAGTGCACACGCCACAAGAGAAAACATATGCTTCAGGAAACCCGCTTACATCGCATACGAACTCTGCTGACGACACAGCATCAGGTCAGCACTGAGCGCATAGTTAAAGAACTGGGGATTTCCCGGGAAACGGCCCGACGCGACATTATCGAACTGGAAGCCCTGGGCCTCGCAAGACGCGTGCATGGGGGGGTGGTCGCTGTACAAAGCCAGCCGGAACCTCCACTGCAGATCCGACGAAGCGCGCAGGCAAAAGAGAAACGGGCAATAGCTGCGGCAGCGGTACCACATTTACATTCCGGACAGACGCTGTTTCTTGATGCCGGGACAACCACAACGATGCTGGCAGAAGAATTGCGCACAATGTCCGGGTTAACCATTATAACGAACAGCCTTCAGGCAGCACTGGCACTGAGTGCAGGAGAAGAGAGTGACACGCTGAATAATCAAGTGATATTGGTTGGTGGAATGATGCTGGCCGGTGCACAACAGACCCGGGGGGAGATCACTGTGGCTGAAATTTACCGCTACCGTGCTGATGTCGCGCTATTGTCCCCGGTGGGGATTGAGGCGCGATACGGGGCCAGCAGCTTTCATCCTCATGAGGCAGCCATTGCCGGTGCCATGATCCAGCAGTCACGTATGACGATTCTCCTGGCCGATCACAGTAAACTGGGTGTGATCAGCCGAACGATTTACGCGCCGGTCAGCGACGTGGATATGCTGATTTGTGACAGGGGGGCGGCGAAAGTGGGTTCACTGGCCGCCCTGAAGGCTGTGATACCACAGGTGCTGGTAATTTAACTGACGGAAACTGCGACGATACATTCAGAATAATTCGTGGGGTGGATCTTCACGGAACATGTTCTTAATGGTGATAATACGGAAAAGCCAGGAAAGAGACAGGCTCAACATCCGATGTTGAGCCAGTCCTGATCTTAATTCAATGCGGGTTTTATTCGGGATTGTGGTACGCCATCAGCCAGAGTGAACAAGGCTTCCACTCGTGCTTTTTCTTTTTCATCCAGCGGGAGCATCACTCCTGCCAGGATAAAGACAGTGACGTTCCCTGCCAGGCCGACAATACCGCTGGTGAGTGAGCCCAGCAACGGAATGTCATCAGGGAAAAAGATGGTCAATACAATGGCAATAATGATCCCGGTTAACATCCCCAGCAGGGCGCCTTGTTTGTTACCGAATCGGCTGAATATCCCGAAGAAAAGCGGGACAGCCAGCTGGATAATACCCTGATAGGAGATTTGCGCCAGCAACTGCAATCTCGAATAATTGAAGGTGAAGTACGCCAGTAAAGCGGCTGCGACGATGAATACCACCATACCCGATTTTGCCAGTACCGTTAGTTGACGATCGTTGCGGGGGGTATTCCAGGTAGCAAGGTCATTTGCGAACTGCGTACCACAGACCTGAACGCAACCGTCAACATGGCCGATACTTGCCGCCAGCACAATGACCAGTGCTAAAGCCAGCAGCCACGGTCCTCCCTGATCAAACAGTGCGGTAAAGAAGCCGTTCTGCGGATTGGCCTGTACGTTCGGATCCTGGCTTACCGCCGTGGCAAACAGCATCAGGATAGCGTAGAAACCACCGACCAGCAGAATCGTCAGCAACGTGCCTTTTTTCACTGAACGAATACCACTGGCTGTGTAGATCCGCTGAAAACTCATTGGCCAGCACATTGATCCCACCACTCCGGTAAATATCAGGCTGAACATATACCATGGACCATAATGAGATCCTTCCGCCCCGGGCACCTGCAACATATTCGGTGGTAGGGTGGCAAGCTTTTCATAGCCATGGTCACCGCTGAATAACAGGATCACACAAACCAGTGCGCCCAGTCCGTAAGCAATGATGCCCTGATACATGTCTGTCATGATGAGTCCACGCATTCCCATGCTGACGGTCCAGTATTGTCTGACCAGAATCAGCAGTACGCCCGCAACCAGACAGGTGGTTACACCCCAGCGACCGAAGCTGGCAAACTCCACCAACAGTGCCAGAGCCTGAATCCCCATGACCACCCATGGAAAGACACAGATGATCCCGATGATTGAGGCGACGCGTTTTACCGCCGGGCTGTTAAACCGCATACCGAGCAGGTCCGGCTGCGTGGTAAGGTTAAAATGCTGTCCCCATTTCCATGCACGACGAGCCATCAGATACATCGCTGTTACGCCAAGGGTGGAATAAACGGCGCCATAAAATCCGATCACGCCACTGACGGATAACGCAAAAAAAGCCGTAAATGTTGCGCCCGGCCACCACGAATTAGTATAACTCATCGCGATATACCATGGACCGTATGAGCGACCGCCGACGGCATAATCTGCAAATGAAGTACTTTTACGGTTGGTGGCATACAACACGCCGATCATGATGGCCAGGAAAAGACCAATCATGCCAAAAGTAATTGAATAATGTGGTTCTGCTGTACTGATATTCATGATGACACCTCATCTTCCGGAATTTCGCCAAAAGCGCATTCCACGAGATAGACAATCCATAACCCAACCCCCAGGAGTACTGCAATTGAAAGCCAGTAAACAATGGGGGCAGGGATACCCAGAAAAAGTGCCGAGCTACCACTGACCGTTAAGTATAAAGGGGGGCAGAGTGCCATCAGCAATAATACAAACAGGTATAAGGAAAATAATTTGTTTTTAATACTAATACGCGTGCGCAATTTCTGCGCTATGATAACAGAGTTCATCATAACCTCCTGAAGTCAAGATAATAGTGTGCGCACTCCTTTACCTGCTGGAGAAAATCAGCATTAATCCTGTTATGTCATTAAATAATGACAACGATAATGTAGGATAAAGAAGGATTATTATTATAAAGCGCGTAACCAGTTCTCCCAGTCTGGATGATTTAACACGCTCCGCGCGCGTAAATTTTTCCAGGCGCCGTATTTAGAAAAATCAAAATCAATATCGGCAACATGATGCTGAATGATCGCCCAGGTAGACCATTTCATATCGGCAAGATATTTATGTACCTGCACACGTGCAAATAATTTATTATCTGTTTTACCAAAATAGTCTTCCAGTAATTCTTGTTCGATCTGCGGTGTGAAAAACATTTCACCAAACCAGAGCGCTAATTCATAACAGCGATCATTATTTGAGGCATATTCAAAATCAACCAGTCGAATATCTCCCCTTTCATTAAGCATAAAATTACCGGCCAGTGTATCGTTCATACAGGGCACCAAATCAAGCCCTGAGGATTCGAGCGCCTGTTGTGCGCGTCTTGCTTGTTTATGCAACCAGTCCGCATCAGCAGAGAAGGGGACCTGAAGTGCATTAACCTGTTCAATATGTTCATTCAACATATCGAATATGGTTTTCTTCTGTTTCAGGAGAGGTTGATCGTTAAAACTTTTCAGTCCCTGCAGGGCACGATGACGTATCTCGGGTTGCTGAAAGTCAAGATTTGAAGAAGCACGCCAGCCATCAATAAACTGAAATACCTCCACACCCAGCTCCCGCAGATAAGCCACCACGGGAACGCCATAGCCCGTTTGTGCTGCTTTCAGACTGGCTTCATGAGCCGTGTCACGATCAATAAAACGTTCAGTCCCTTCGCCGGGGACCTTAACGAAATAATCGCAGGGTGCACCTTCCACTTCAACCCGCCAGTTGGTGTTGGAAATTCCACCACTCACGGGCCGATAGTGTATCTCTCTGTCCTGCCATTCGGACATGGCTAAAATGGCCTGTTCGACACGTTTTTCCTGCAAGCTTTGTGCTTCTCCGGGTCTTTTACTCATTTTGCTTTCTCCGCGGTGAGGGTTAACCAGCGTTCAAAACGAGGATCGCTGGCACTTTGACGACAACGCAGCTGCATCCATTGTCCCAGTTTGGAAAATTCCAGATTGCGTAAACTGGTCATACCATTAAATATGCCCCACAGTGACCAGTGATAATCATCGACCAGCGCGTAGAGACGACACCGTGCCACATCGGCTTCGCTACAATGGCCACGCCAGGTCCGGATAGCATCCCGCCAGCGGTCATCTGTCGGCAGTTGTTCATGGAGCAGAGTGGCAATGTCATGCCAGGCATCGCCCTGCGCGGCATAATCGAAATCGAGTAATCGCCATTCACCTTTGCTGTTAATCATCCAGTTACTGGCGACGTTGTCACCATGGAGCAGGACCGGATCAAAGGGGACTGCATTCAGTGCCTGCCAGGCAAGGTCGGCACATTCTCCGAGCCAGTACATTTCATCCGGCAGTTTGAGCCCTCGTCCGGTCACTTGCTGACGCAAATTCAGCATGTCCTGCTGGCGCCGGTGTGGTGGCAGAGGAGAGCGTGCCTGGTGCAGTTTATCCAGGGTACGGGTCAGCGAAATGAAATTACGCGGATCGCGAAGCTCATCCAGTCTGGCCCAGCGATAATCGTCATCCAGAGCGGCAAAAATCAGGACTCCCGCCTCCATGTCGGCATGGCATAATGCAGGTGCTATACCCAGCTCACCGGCCTGAAAGCTGATCCCGGCGCTCCGCGGTATATCAATCAGCGCGTTCTGGTCATCAAATAACACTTTGGCGTAATAGTGCTGACCGTCAGCTTTGAGATGAAATCCGGCCCATTCAGTGGCTAAACGATGTGGTGATGCCACACCGGCCGTGCCTGGCTGAATATCGAAATGCCGTGAAGGCTCCCAGCGCATCAGGGCCGTTTCAAGACGCGTTAACATACGTCCTCCTTCACAGAGCAACAGAATTCACCTAACAAAGCCATCAGCAGATCAAGACCGTGATACATATCCTCCTCAGAAGTAAACTCGCGTTCATTATGAGAAAGGCCATCGGTACTGGGTACAAACAACAGAGCACTGGGACAGTGATAGCTCATACTGATGGCATCATGCCCCGCGACCGAACGTAGCGGTATCGCTCCCAGCCCCAGCTTTTCTGCCTGGGTTAATGCCATTTGACTCAGTCCGGCGTTCAGCTGCTGACGAGGGCGATACTGAACATGCTCAAGACAGACATCCGTGGATGTCATCGTGGCAATCGTTTGCATCTGCAGGCAGAAATTGTCACGCAATTCTTTTAACAGTCCTTCATCAGCAGAACGAAACTCAATAAACAACGTGGCTTCGCTGGTCACGACATTGGGGGAGTTAGGGGTGGTTTCCAGGCGTCCTACTGAGGTATGCAGCACAGTACCATAACGGTCGGCTTCGGTACGAACAGCAACAATCGTATGGGCCGCCGCAAGCAAAGCATCACGACGACGATTCATCAATGCCGGTCCCGTATGATTCTGTTCCCCACGGAACGTTACCCGCCATTTGAGTGCCGCCCAGGTTTCCGTCACCACGCCAATCTGCTTCTGTTGTTGTTCAAGATGAGGACCTTGTTCAACATGAAGCTCAAAGTACGCTGTTACCGGTAACGTGGGAAAAGCCTTGCCACTGTAGCCAATGTCCTGCAAGGCGTTTTTCAGGGTAATACCGTCTCCGTCCTGACAGGCCAGGGCATGTTCCAGGGACAGGACACCGGTGAATACAGAACTGCCGGTCAGACTGGGTTGAAAACGGGCCCCCTCTTCATTGGTCCAGTTAACCACCGCCAGATTATATTGTGACTGATGAGGACGCTCACGGAGTTGTCTTGCCAGGGACGAAATCGTTACTGCAGCGCCGATCACACCGTATGCGCCGTCAAAGCGACCACCAAATGGCTGACTGTCGAGGTGTGAGCCACACAGAAGCCATGGCGCCCCTTCTTTCAGCATCATCAGGCCAAAAATATTGCCAATTTCATCAATCTGAACACGAAACCCCTGCTGAATCAGCCAGGTGCAAAAAGCGTCCCGCATCTGCTTATCCGCACCGGAAGCGGTCAGGCGATGAAGTCCCCCGTCAGGGGTTGCTCCAATACTGCTGCTCAGGGCGAACAGCGTGTCAAAAGACTGATAGTCTTGTAATGTCATCCGCGGCATTTCCGGGATAGAGGATATTGACATGTTCATTCTCCAGACTTGCTACAAAATCTGCTGATGGCAGAGCATTAGTCACTAATGTGTTGACCGCGCTGAACGGCAACGTTTTCACATAGGTACGCAATCCGAATTTTCCCTCATCCGCCAGTATCACGCTCTGCCGGCAGTGCGTGCTTAGCACGCGCCGTAATAACGCTTCCGGTTCTTCGTAATCCATAAAACCGTTTTCACGGTCAACAGCACCTATGCCCATAAAGGCGATGTCATAGTGAAACTGTCTGGCGAACTCCAGCGTATGGGGGCCAATCAGTGCGTTATCGATTCGCCGGACGCGCCCTGGTGTCAGCGTCACAGCATTTTCACTTTGCTGCGTCAGCAGCACCGCAATATCCATTGAATTAGTAATGATTTTTAATCCTGAAAAACGTTTCAGTTGCTGTGCCAGTGCCAGTGTTGAAGTTCCTGTATCAAGAAACAGCGCCATACCTTCTTCTATCAGTCCACTCGCCAGCTCCCCGATACGGATTTTGGCGCGGGGTTTAATACGACTGCGGATCTGCAATGGCTGCTCTTCACTTGCTACCGGCAGGATCGCTCCACCATGTACCCGACGCAGCACACCGCGTTCTTCCAGGTACCTGAGATCACGACGAATTGTTTCTTCAGCGACCACAAATTTATCTGCCAGTTCCGACACGCGGACACGCTTCTCATGACTCAGGATTCGTTGTATTTCGTCGAGCCGTGGCTGATTGTTCATGCTTACCCTTTTGTATGAATGAAGACAACGGTAAGTATACCTGTAAGTTAACCTCTTTTTTGATATGTGTAATAGGATCATGACGTTATGAAATAATTTCCGGCCTCAGATGATCCCAGGGCATCAGAGTTTCAATCGCCGCGCAGAACTGCAACACATCGCCTTCTGCATAACGACGGCCAATAACCTGTAATCCCACCGGCAATCCTTCGGGAGTGAAGCCACAGGGTATGGTTGCGGCGGGATGACCACTGATGTTGAAAGGCCAGGTAAAGGGAGTCCATCGGGCCCACTCCACTCCGCTATTTCCCGCCGGCTGGTTATCTGGCACATGTTGACCAGCAGGAAAAGGTAATACAGGTAGCGTTGGGGTAATCAGCAGATCGACATTCTCAAACAATGCATGCACCTCGCAGGCGAATTCTGCACGTTGTTTTTGGGCCCTAAGGTAATCCGATAGTGTGAGGTGCTGTGCTCGCTCAATTAACGCTGCGAACCCCGGATCGAGACGGTCCATGCTCTGGTGTAACGTAGCGCCATAAACCACTCCGCGCCCGCCACTCCATAACGTATCAAAGGTTTCGAAGGGGGATGGCCATGTCAGTGGTTGCACAGACAACGCAACCGATGGCAGACAGGAAATACGCTCTACCGCCTTTCCAACACATGCAGCAATTCGTTCATCAACCGGTGTATCAAATAAGGTCGGGCTGTAATGTACGCGCACGGGAGGTAAAGGTTGTGCACAACGTTCCAGCCAGGACTCCGTTTTCGCCGGAAGCGCCTGATGATCGCGGACGTCCGGACCTGAGAGCAGGTCATACAGAAATGCGCTGTCACGCACTGTGCGCGTCATCGGTCCGGCATGGCTGAGCATCTCTGTTGCTGACCACGGCCAGGTAGGAATACGACCCAGCGAGGCTTTAAGTGCAAAGATCCCACAGAATGCCCCGGGAATACGTACCGAACCACCGCCATCGGAACCTAATGCGGCCGGAACCATACGCGCAGCCACACTAATTGCTGAACCTGAGCTGGAACCCCCACTGGTTAATTCCGGATCCCATGGATTACGCCCATGACCAAAGACACGTGAATAACCTGAGCCAGTCCAGCCAAACTCAGTTGTCGCTGTTTTGCCAATAATGATGGCTCCAGCGGATTTCAGTCGCGAAATAATCGGCGCATCATCGTCAGGAACATTGTTCAGTGACGTAAGGGAACCTCTGGTTGTACGCAAGCCTGCCGTGGAGAACAGGTCTTTGACACCAAATGGGACACCATGTAATGGTCCTCTGTGCTTGCCTTGCCGATGTTCCCGATCACAGAGGACTGCCTGTTCCAATGCCTGCTGGTAATAAACATCGCCAAAAGCATTCAATGTGGGATTGTGGCTTTTAATCTGTTGCAGACATTGTTCGATCAATGCTTCTGATGTGCGCTCACCTTCACGAATCTGTCTGGCCGCGTTTAATACATCAGGCATTTCCGGGCTGTAATCAAGGTGTGCAGTCATGTTTACACTCTGTTGTCGGAGATCAGCATGCAATGATATTGACAACAGTTTTATGGCAAATCAATGTTGGCTTTTCTGTTGCAAATGTTGGATATGTGGTTTTATAAGAAAAGTTGATGAACAAGGAATGCTTCAGGCACCAGAGAGGTCGAAGAGTCGGTGAGTTTAATTTCCAGTAACTGTCTATAGTTAGCCGCTGCAACAGGAAGGGTTTTTTTGATGGAAGTGTAAAATTTTAGAAAGAGGAGATATGCAGTTTTACGGATTTTGTGATAATAAATTCGTCTGATTGACGAATGGTGAAGTCTATTCTGTCAAGGTATAGGGTGTACACCATAGAGAGAAAGCCCTCCCGGGTACCCTCAGTCTGTCGAATATCATCACCGATAGTCCTTCAACGGACCTGTCGTCATACTACCTTATTTTGTTGTGATATAGCCCATTAAGGGCACCTGCAGCGGCTTCCGATGACGATTCGAATGCCTCACGGGATGGCGTCTGTTTGCCGTTTAGCTGTGACTCTGTGACGAGGAGTGCTGACTGTACGAAGGGGAATATTATGGAGGGATCTGTCGCGACGTTGAGTGCGCGCCGTATCCTCCTTCCGTCTGTCGATATAAACCGGGTCTACCTGACAAAGGGATCCTTTTTGTCGGAAGAGTTTATCCAGACCCGATCGGATACCAGGTAGTGATAGACCTCATCGATAATATCAATACCGTCTTTGTCGGTTCGTACCTGTTCGATATCCGCAATCTCCCCTGGATACATCACACGCTCCACCCCTTCAGCCGGACGAATATGGTTTAGTTCATCCATAACCTTCTGCACATTCTGTAAAAACTGTTCCGGATCGCCAAAAAAAGCCGGGTTGATGACGATGTTCATTTGTCCCAAATTCCGGCCCTGGCTAAGATCGGCATACATAGAACTGACGCTGCGGCCAAAGGGAAGCCCGAGCAGCACGCCTGACAGCATATCAACCATCATCATCAAACCATAGCCTTTCGGCCCGGATATGGGCATCAACCCGCAGACGTCATGGGGACTGGTCGTCGGCTTACCTTGTGAGTCTACAGCCCAGCTGTCGGGAATATTTTCGTTCCGCGAACGCATATCGAGAATTTTCCCCCATGCCTGCACCGAGGTCGCCATATCGAAGCTCATGATCTTCTCCTGGCCAGGAACGGAGAAAGAAATGGGGTTGGTTCCATAATAAATTTCTGCACCGCCGTAAGGCACGACCATCGGGTCTGACTGGCACATAGCAAGTCCAATCATTCCCGCTTCTGCCGCCATTTGCGTGAAATAAGAGAGTGCGCCGCTGTGGCTCATTTTTTTAATGCCAACGACCGCAATGCCGTTTTCCCGGGCAATATGAATAGCGGACTGCATCGCCTGTTTTGCTAACACCATGCCCGGCCCGTTGTCGCCATGAAGGATCGCGCTGCAGGGACCGGTGTGTTCCATGTTGATGTCCGGGCATGTGGTTATCCCGCCTTTGTGTATGCGTTCTGCATAATATTCCACGCGAATGGCGCCGTGAGAATGTATGCCTCTTGACTCAGCAAACACCAGAACATCAGCCATGACATCCGCATCGTCTTCGGATAAACCTGCCAGTTGCAGCTTTTCCGAAATGAGAGTGTGCAGAGTCGCCTTATCAATATTCATCACAATGCCCTTAATACAATACCTTCAATCCCCCCCTTCATCGCAGGCAAAACCTGTGATGAAGGGGGGCGAAAAACTGGAGCGTTCTTATTTCCAGAATTTATGTCATACCGTACAACTACGTCCTGGAGAAAAATTATCGCCTCCGGTAAAACACCGACGAGCTATTTAGCGCTTATCAGAAATTATCTCTGTTAACATCTTTATATAACAGATAACTCGCCGTCGACCAGCCGGTTGCGTAAAAGAACTGCGGGCAATAGGGGGCCATATAGATAAAGTCATCCTGCCAGCATTCATGCCAGTCATGTTGTAAAAGGTACATCCCCTGTCCTTCGAGCATATAAAGTCCATGCTCCATGACATGCGTCTCCACCATCGGGAAATAGTTTCCGGGTTCGAAGCTTAATATATTGACATGAAAATCAAAGGCCAGATCGTTTTCCGGGAGCAGATGTTGCCAGGTACGGCCCTGGGTATGCTTGTTAACTTTTTCGACGTTGTCCTTATGGCTAACAAAAGGGGCCGGGTGGATTGGCCCCTATATTTCCAGACACTTTTTATCGCTTTACCCATTACTGGTTCGCCGCCGCAGATATTCCCGTGGCGAACGATATCCCAGTGCACTGTGCGGATGCCATTCGTTGTAATGTTCGAAGGCCTCCGCAAGGTTCTTTGCCGCTGTTAACCCGTCAGGTTTTGGCATGATGCTGATGTAGTCGCGCTTCATCGTTTTCACGAAGCTCTCCGCCATTCCGTTGCTTTCTGGACTACGTACCGCCGTATGTTTTGGCTCCAGTCCTACCATTCTGGCGAACTGACGCGTCTGATGAGAACGGTAGGCTGAACCGTTGTCTGTCAGCCACTCAACGGGGGATGTCGGCAGCCTGTTACCGAAGCGACGCTCTACTGCACCCAGCATGACGTCCTGCACGGTTTCACTGTCATATCCACCGGTACTTGCCGCCCAGTGAAGTGCCTCGCGATCGCAACAGTCCAGTGCGAACGTGACCCGCAGTTTTTCACCGTTATCACAGCTGAACTCGAAGCCGTCGGAGCACCACCGCTGGTTACTTTCTCCAACGGCCACTTTCCCTCTATGCGCCCGCTTCGAGGGCGGTATTGCCGGTTTACGCTCAAGCAGCAGCGCATTCTGACGCATGATGCGGTATACGCGTTTGGCATTGATCACCGCCATGTCGTCAGTTTCTGATTGTCTGCGCAGCAGTGCCCATACACGACGATAACCATAGGTGGGCAGATCGTCGATAACGGTATGGATACGAGCCAGCGCTTCAGTATCATCAGGCTTGCGCTTGCACCGACGATCCTGCCAGCCCTTCGACCGACGGGCCATGGCATGCAGTTGCGCACGTGAGACCCGGAGGCAACGACTGACAAGGCTTATTCGCCATCCTCCGGCAACAAGGGCACGTGCGCTATCCACTTTTTTTGTCGGCCATATTCAACGGCTTCTTTCAGCAGCTCGTTTTCCATGGTTTTTTTGCCCAGCAGGCGCTGTAACTCTTTAATTTGCTTCATTGCAGATGCCAGCTCCGACGCGGGTACAACCTGTTCACCCGCGGCAACCGCAGTGAGACTGCCTTCCTGATATTGCTTACGCCACAGGAACAGCTGACTGGCAGCAACGCCATGCTGACGGGCGACCAGCGACACGGTCATTCCGGGCTCAAAGCTCTGCTGAACAATGGCGATTTTTTCCTGAACGCTGCGCCGTCTGCGCTTCTCTGGACCTAGAACATCAATCATTCGGACTCCAACGACTAGTCTAAAACTAGTATTAAGACTATCACTAATTTAAGTGATACCAACTGTCTGGAGATTCATGGGGCCAGTCTA
>NZ_JAOWGE010000033.1:1207-2491 GCF_030333295.1 Citrobacter sp. CK198
TTTGCTCTTTAAAAATCTGGATCAAGCTGAAAATTGAAACGACACACGTAAAGTGTGTATGAGTCTCTCAAATTTTCGCAACGCGAAATGTTTCACGAAACATCTTCGGGTTGTGAGGTTAAGCGACCAAGCGTACACGGTGGATGCCCTGGCAGTCAGAGGCGATGAAGGACGTGCTAATCTGCGAAAAGCGCCGGCGAGGTGATATGAACCCTTGACCCGGCGATGTCCGAATGGGGAAACCCGGTGCACTACGGTGCATCATCGTTAGCTGAATACATAGGCTAACGAGGCGAACCGGGGGAACTGAAACATCTAAGTACCCCGAGGAAAAGAAATCAACCGAGATTCCCCCAGTAGCGGCGAGCGAACGGGGAGGAGCCCAGAGCCTGAATCAGCTTGTGTGTTAGTGGAAGCGTCTGGAAAGTCGCACGGTACAGGGTGAAAGTCCCGTACACGAAAATGCACAGGCTGTGAGCTCGATGAGTAGGGCGGGACACGTGGTATCCTGTCTGAATATGGGGGGACCATCCTCCAAGGCTAAATACTCCTGACTGACCGATAGTGAACCAGTACCGTGAGGGAAAGGCGAAAAGAACCCCGGCGAGGGGAGTGAAAAAGAACCTGAAACCGTGTACGTACAAGCAGTGGGAGCCTCTTTATGGGGTGACTGCGTACCTTTTGTATAATGGGTCAGCGACTTATATTCTGTAGCAAGGTTAACCGTATAGGGGAGCCGAAGGGAAACCGAGTCTTAACTGGGCGTTAAGTTGCAGGGTATAGACCCGAAACCCGGTGATCTAGCCATGGGCAGGTTGAAGGTTGGGTAACACTAACTGGAGGACCGAACCGACTAATGTTGAAAAATTAGCGGATGACCTGTGGCTGGGGGTGAAAGGCCAATCAAACCGGGAGATAGCTGGTTCTCCCCGAAAGCTATTTAGGTAGCGCCTCGTGAATTCATCTCCGGGGGTAGAGCACTGTTTCGGCTAGGGGGCCATCCCGGCTTACCAACCCGATGCAAACTGCGAATACCGGAGAATGTTATCACGGGAGACACACGGCGGGTGCTAACGTCCGTCGTGAAGAGGGAAACAACCCAGACCGCCAGCTAAGGTCCCAAAGTCATGGTTAAGTGGGAAACGATGTGGGAAGGCCCAGACAGCCAGGATGTTGGCTTAGAAGCAGCCATCATTTAAAGAAAGCGTAATAGCTCACTGGTCGAGTCGGCCTGCGCGGAAGATGTAACGGGGCTAAACCATGCACCGAAGCTGCGGCAGCGAC
>NZ_JAOWGE010000033.1:2541-4242 GCF_030333295.1 Citrobacter sp. CK198
TGCTGGAGGTATCAGAAGTGCGAATGCTGACATAAGTAACGATAAAGCGGGTGAAAAGCCCGCTCGCCGGAAGACCAAGGGTTCCTGTCCAACGTTAATCGGGGCAGGGTGAGTCGACCCCTAAGGCGAGGCCGAAAGGCGTAGTCGATGGGAAACAGGTTAATATTCCTGTACTTGGTGTTACTGCGAAGGGGGGACGGAGAAGGCTATGTCGGCCGGGCGACGGTTGTCCCGGTTTAAGCGTGTAGGTGTGTGCTCCAGGCAAATCCGGTGCACTTTAACACTGAGGCGTGATGACGAGGCACTACGGTGCTGAAGTGACAAATGCCCTGCTTCCAGGAAAAGCCTCTAAGCATCAGGTAACACGAAATCGTACCCCAAACCGACACAGGTGGTCAGGTAGAGAATACCAAGGCGCTTGAGAGAACTCGGGTGAAGGAACTAGGCAAAATGGTGCCGTAACTTCGGGAGAAGGCACGCTGATATGTAGGTGAAGTGATTTACTCATGGAGCTGAAATCAGTCGAAGATACCAGCTGGCTGCAACTGTTTATTAAAAACACAGCACTGTGCAAACACGAAAGTGGACGTATACGGTGTGACGCCTGCCCGGTGCCGGAAGGTTAATTGATGGGGTTATCCTCGCGGAGAAGCTCTTGATCGAAGCCCCGGTAAACGGCGGCCGTAACTATAACGGTCCTAAGGTAGCGAAATTCCTTGTCGGGTAAGTTCCGACCTGCACGAATGGCGTAATGATGGCCAGGCTGTCTCCACCCGAGACTCAGTGAAATTGAACTCGCTGTGAAGATGCAGTGTACCCGCGGCAAGACGGAAAGACCCCGTGAACCTTTACTATAGCTTGACACTGAACACTGGTCCTTGATGTGTAGGATAGGTGGGAGGCTTTGAAGTGTGGACGCCAGTCTGCATGGAGCCGCCCTTGAAATACCACCCTTTAATGGCTGGTGTTCTAACGTGGGCCCGTAATCCGGGTTGCGGACAGTGTCTGGTGGGTAGTTTGACTGGGGCGGTCTCCTCCTAAAGAGTAACGGAGGAGCACGAAGGTCAGCTAATCCTGGTCGGACATCAGGAGGTTAGTGCAATGGCATAAGCTGGCTTGACTGCGAGCGTGACGGCGCGAGCAGGTGCGAAAGCAGGTCATAGTGATCCGGTGGTTCTGAATGGAAGGGCCATCGCTCAACGGATAAAAGGTACTCCGGGGATAACAGGCTGATACCGCCCAAGAGTTCATATCGACGGCGGTGTTTGGCACCTCGATGTCGGCTCATCACATCCTGGGGCTGAAGTAGGTCCCAAGGGTATGGCTGTTCGCCATTTAAAGTGGTACGCGAGCTGGGTTTAGAACGTCGTGAGACAGTTCGGTCCCTATCTGCCGTGGGCGCTGGAGAACTGAGGGGGGCTGCTCCTAGTACGAGAGGACCGGAGTGGACGCATCACTGGTGTTCGGGTTGTCATGCCAATGGCACTGCCCGGTAGCTAAATGCGGAAGAGATAAGTGCTGAAAGCATCTAAGCACGAAACTTGCCCCGAGATGAGTTCTCCCTGACCCTTTAAGGGTCCTGAAGGAACGTTGAAGACGACGACGTTGATAGGCCGGGTGTGTAAGCGCAGCGATGCGTTGAGCTAACCGGTACTAATGAACCGTGAGGCTTAACCTTACAACGCCGAAGATGTTTTGGCG
>NZ_JAOWGE010000034.1:0-184745 GCF_030333295.1 Citrobacter sp. CK198
CAAAATACCCGGGATGTTTTTACAGGCCGGATAAGGTGTTCACACCGCCATCCGGCATATATGCGCTGTTCTGCCGGATGACTATTCCCTCCGTATATTCCTAAATCGTTTTCCTGCTAACTAAAATATCGATCTCTGTCACAAAATAAATAATAACAATTGTATAACATTTCATTTACTAAAAAAGACAGTGAAAAGTACCGACGAGCTCGGGTGGATCTTTGGCGGGAGTATATTTCTAATGACTGAAAGCAGTGTAACTGTAAACGGGTCGCTGGCAAGCAGTGACACCCGTCGTCGCGTATGGGCAATTGTGGGGGCATCATCAGGGAATCTGGTCGAGTGGTTTGATTTCTATGTCTATTCCTTCTGCTCTCTCTACTTTGCGCACATCTTTTTTCCTTCGGGAAATACCACCACTCAGCTTTTACAGACAGCCGGGGTTTTCGCCGCAGGCTTCCTGATGCGTCCCATTGGCGGCTGGCTTTTTGGTCGGATTGCCGATAAGCATGGTCGTAAGAAATCAATGCTTCTCTCTGTTTGCATGATGTGTATGGGCTCGTTAGTCATTGCCTGCCTGCCGGGGTATGCCACGATCGGCACCTGGGCTCCGGCTCTTCTGCTGTTGGCTCGTCTGTTTCAGGGGCTGTCTGTTGGAGGAGAATACGGAACCAGTGCGACCTATATGAGTGAGGTAGCTGTTGAAGGCCGCAAAGGTTTTTACGCATCGTTCCAGTATGTCACTCTGATCGGCGGTCAGTTACTGGCACTGCTGGTTGTGGTTATCTTGCAGCAAACGCTGGAGGAATCTTCCCTCAGAGAATGGGGATGGCGTATTCCTTTTGCATTGGGCGCCGTACTGGCCGTTGTCGCGCTTTGGTTGCGTCGACAGTTGGATGAAACCTCAAAACAAGAAACCCGCGCGCTGAAAGAGGCTGGATCGCTCAAAGGACTATGGCGTAACCGTAAAGCGTTTATCATGGTACTGGGATTTACCGCTGCGGGCTCGCTGTGTTTCTATACCTTCACAACCTATATGCAGAAGTATCTGGTGAATACCGCTGGTATGCATGCCAATGTCGCCAGCGGAATCATGACGGCGGCGCTGTTTGTCTACATGCTAATTCAACCCCTGTTTGGCGCCCTTTCAGATAAAATCGGCCGACGGACATCAATGCTCTGCTTTGGCGCTCTGGCTGCGCTATTCACCGTACCTATTCTGTCAGCATTACAGAATGTCACGTCACCTTACGCAGCCTTTGGGTTGGTGATGTGCGCCCTGTTGATCGTGAGTTTCTACACCTCAATCAGTGGGATCCTGAAGGCGGAAATGTTTCCTGCCCAGGTGCGGGCATTGGGGGTAGGGCTTTCTTATGCGGTGGCGAATGCGCTGTTCGGCGGTTCTGCGGAATATGTTGCGCTGTCTCTGAAGTCCGTTGGTATGGAGACATCATTCTTCTGGTATGTGACCATTATGGCTATCGTGGCATTTCTGGTGTCGCTGATGCTGCACCGCAAGGGAAAAGGGTTACGTCTCTAGTTCCGCGCCATTTGCCAGACGGCGTAACCCGTGGTTGCGCCTGCGACATCCCAGGAGAAATCTTTCCAGCTCCAGCCGCTCCCTCCGGGGCGGCTGTCCCACATCTCTTTTGACGCACCGAGACTAATGGAGAACAGCAGCCCAACGGTTGCACTGCGATCGTGGCTCATTCCCTGATGCCGGGCATACTCATTCCCGGCGGCGGAAAGCATGGCTGATGCAATGAAGTGTTGCGCTTTATCCTGCCCGCTCCAGCTGTCATTGGACATATGGCTACAGCCTGAGAGCAACAACATGCCAAAAAGTATAAGGAAACGCACCGTGACCCTCACAGGAAAAACCCCGTCGCAGGGACGGGGCTTTTTGATTTACAGAATACGGCTGATTAATCTGTCGATTCGAATACGACGGAGTCTGCGGATGAGTTTACGGACTTTAACCGGATAGTCAGCGATGCTTTGTAGATCGCGGTAATGCTTAACAACCGTGGTGTGAGTGCGGATAAGCTCCAGCTCTTTCTCTCTCTGGGGAGCAAGTTCCTGTTTTGGATCGTGAATCAGAATTGCGTTTTCCAGATCCAGACGCCATGCTCGCGGGTTAAGGTTGTTCCCGGTGAGCAGCATCCACTTATCATCAACCCACATTCCTTTCAGGTGATAAGTATTGTCGTCATCTTTCCACAAACGCACTACGAGCTGATCGGTATTGACGTAATACTGCAAGCGGCTGAGGAAGCGACGCAGGTTAATCTCGTAGAGATAGGGAAGCGCGCCGATGATTTTAAACGGTTCATCCTCAGGGATATAAAAGTCGTTGGCGGTTTTATCACCCACGATAATCTCAACCTTTTTCCCTTCGCGCAGCAGTTGGATGATGTTGCGAACCAGCAGCGCAGGCAAGTTGAAATAAGGTGTGCAAATTGTGAGCTTATGCTCTGCGCAGGGCATAAGATGGAAAATGGTCTTGTTCAGCAGGCTCGATTTTCCCAGCCCAACCAGTGGTGTAACGGAAAGTTGCTCGTTGTCGGCATCGCCCTGGAAATGGTATGACGCATCGCGCAATTCCTGGCGATACAAACGAATGTCGTTTTTAATCTCCGGGCTTTTCGGACGCTGGGCACTGTCCAGGCGATTTACGCCGCGACCGTTAAGCAGATTCTGCGTGACCCACTCATACATGATGTCGGCCATCTTTGCATTACGAATCAACTGGTAACGATCATAACGATATTTATCATGCTGATGCAGATAGACGTCGTTCAGGCTGGCACCGCTGTAAAGGACGCTATCATCAATGATAAAGCCTTTAAAATGCAGTACGCCAAGCGCTTCACGCGTGTTAATCGGCACGCCGTAGACAGGAATATCGATGCCTGGGTTTTCTTGCGCCATTCGGCAATACCAGTCAGCGTTGGTATTAGACGCGGCTGCGCCAATACGTCCACGCTGAGCGCGATGCCAGTCGACAAGTACCCGAACATCCAGCTCAGGACGCTGCCGTTTAGCCTCATAGAGCGCGTCGAGTATGCCCTTGCCGCCGTCATCCTGTTCAAGATACAGGGCAATAATGCAAATACGCTGCGTCGCGCTGGCTATCTTCTCCAGCAGAGTCTCCCTGAAATTAGCGGGAGCATAAAAGAAATCTACATCATCAACTGGCTGAGAGATCTTAGGTAGTTGGGCAAGGTGTTGTTGATGTTTATTACGCTTAAATTTTGACAACATCACAGTGCATTTCTTCTCTGTTCATTGAAGGGTCCTCTGTGCTATGCAGACGACATAAGCGAGCAATGATAACACCAGTACCCGTTAAAGTGGTCAACATTTCCAGTACCTTACTCACGATTCCTCGTATTGGGCCAGATTCAGCGTCAGCCCAACAATCCCCTCTTCGAGCTGGATATCAACATCAAACCCGAGCTTTCGGGCCAGTGCCACCATGCCGCGATTGTTTGGCATCGTAATGCCATTCAGGCGTCTCAGTCCGTGATCTCGGGTATAAGCAATCAATTTTTCCATTAATCGCCGGCCTAATCCTAACCCTTTGAGATCTGAGCGAACCAGCACGGCAAATTCTGCATCAATGTTATCCGGGTCGGAGATAGCGCGCGTTACCCCGAGGATCTCTTCAGTTTGATCAATACGGCGCACGGCAACAAATGCCATTTCCCGATCGTAGTCGATCTGCGTCATGTTGGCTAAATCTTCATGAGTAAATTCATTGATCTCGCTAAAATAACGGTAATACAAATCCTCTTTTGTCACCTGAGAAATGAACTGCTGTAGATAAGGCTCATCTTCCGGCAGGATAGGGCGAAACAGGCAACGTTCGCCGTTTTTCATCTCAACCCACTCTTCAAGCTGCTGCGGATAGGGGCGAATAGCGAGTCGGCTCTCGTTGTCGCCATCATAAGGGGCGATATCCAGCGTGACGTCCAGCGCGGTAAACTCGCCAGCAGAAGCCAGCAAGGGATGGATATCCAGACGCTGAATTTCCGGGCAATCGACAATCAGGTTCGAGACCTGTACCAGCAGCTGGCTTAACCCTGTGATATCCAGCGGGCGTAGCGCGCTCCGGCCACGAATTTTTTTACTTTTGATTCCCTGAATAACCAAATAGCGCGCCAGATTCATGTTTAACGGCGGCAGCGCGACGACGGCCTGCTCTTCGGGTCGCCACTCTACGCCGCCTTCGCCAAGCATAATCAGCGGCCCAAAGACCGGGTCGTGTTCGACGACGACGCGAAGTTCCTGCGCGCCGGCACGGTTCGCCATACTCTGGACTAACAGACCGTGAATGCGCGCCTGAGGCCAGGCCATTTTTACACGATCGAAAATGGCATTCGCGGCTTGCTGAACTTCCGTTGCCGTGCGCAGATAGAGCATTACCCCCTGAACTTCCGATTTATGCGGAATATCCGGCGAACGCAGTTTTAACGCTACCGGGTAGCCAATTTGCTCGGCGATATGCACTGCTTCCGCGCTGTCGCCAGCAATCCAGGTGGGAAGCGTGTGTAACCCATACGCCTGCAGGATGGGCTGAACTTCATGGGTATCCAGCGATGTTGCGCCCTCTGCAATCGCCTGCTGTAACAGGTTATGCGCTTGAGCCGTGTCTGAGGTCAGGTTGCCTGGCAACACCGGGGTTTCCCGTAATTGCTTCTGGTTACGCCGGTATTCCACCATGTGCATAAAGGCAGTGATGGTGCCTTCCGGTGTTCGATAGGTAGGTAATCCCGCTTCACTGAACATTTTGCGGGCTTCCTGAGAGGAAAACTCGCCGCACCAGTTGGTGAGTAAGGTGACGAATTTCCCTCTGGGATGATGTTTTACCGCTTCAATGAGCGCGTGTGCGCTCTCGGTGCCTGGTGCGGCGGCGCTGGGTGAGTGGATCACCATCAGCGCATCAAAATCCTGGCTGGCGAGTAAGATATTCAGCGTTTTGACGTAGTGTTCACAGCTGGCATCATCACGCAAATCCAGCGGGTTGGCGATATCGACGTGAGCAGGTAGCGCTTCGCTTAGCTTAAGGCGGGTCTCTTCGCTCAGGGTGGCGAGCTTGCCGTTGCGCGACCACAGCTCATCCAGCGCCAGCGCGGCGGGCGCAGCGCCATTGCTGATGATCATCAACCTGTCGCCACGTAATGGCCGCATATGGCTCAGCGTTTCGACCGCCGAAAAGAGTTCGTGAGTATCCTGCACGCGTAAAAGCCCCGCACGCTGGATGGCGGCATCCCATGCCGGGTCCATGCCGACACTGGTATTTAACAAACGTTGCGCCGCTGGGCTGCGACCGCTTTTAATCACCAGAATGGGTTTATTTCGCGATGCGCTACGGGCGGCGGAGACAAAGCGTCGCGCGTCGCTCAGATGTTCGAGATAGAGCAAAATGGCGCTGGTTTTACTGTCGCGCGCCAGATAATCCAGCAGTTCATCAACATCAATGTCCAGACTGTCGCCAAGCGCGATAAAATAAGAAAAGCCCATCTCCCGTTGTTGCGCCCAGTCGAGAATCGTATTGGAGACGGCGGCGGATTGCGAAATAAACGCGAGTTTTCCACGTTTGATCGGAACCGGAGAGAAACTGGCGTTAAGCCCTTGCCAGGGGGCGAGTAAACCCAGGCTGTTTGGGCCGAGTAGTCGCATTTTATAGCGTTGGGCACATGCCAGAAGTTCAGCGTGCTGCGCTGCGGGCGCCGACAAAATAATGCAGGTTTTACAGCCTTTTTCCCCCAGCGCCTCCAGCAACGCGATATTACGGCTGGCGTTGGTGCACAGAACGGCGAGATCCGGTGTAAAAGGCAAACTGGCGACGTCGGGCCAGGCCAGGACGCCTAAGACGGCTTTCCATGCGGGCGTTACAGGTAATACCGGGCCATTAAAGCCTCCTGCCAGCAGGTTACGCATCATCAGGTAACCTGCGCGATTGGGCTTCATCGACGCCCCTAGCACCGCTATCGATTTTGGTCGCAGTAGTGCTTCCAGTCCTCTCTGACTCATGCCGGTCTCCCTTACGCAGAAGTGACCGAATGATTTTAAACGCTTTCTGCTGTTTCTGTTGTGACGCTTCCCTGATGTTGCGTTTTTCCTGCCATATAGCGCGTTTTAAAGCGTGAGAAGTGATCGCCTAAATGGGTTGCCGCAGCCGTGTCGCCCGCCAGATCCAGCAGCGCTATTGCCACTTCGGCAGTGCAATACTGCCCTTCGGCATGAACTTCTCGCAGGTGATAGGCGGAAAGACGCGATAAATCAACGGAAATAATCGGCAGGTTATCGAGATAAGGGCTTTTACGGAACATTTTGCGCGCTTCCGGCCAGGTGCCGTCGAGCATGATAAACAGCGGTGGTTTTCCGGCTGGTGGCGTGAAAATGACCTCGCGTTCTTCCCCGGCATAGGAGGCGGGGAATACGACCATCGGCTGATAATCCGGGTTGTTAACCAGATCGAGCAGCGCCTGCGGCGGTTCGGTACGCGACCATTGAAAGGCCGTTGTTTCCGGCAGAATATCGGCAATCAGACGCCCCGTATTGCTGGGTTTCATTGGCTCGGTATCAAACATCACCAGACAAAAACGGCTTGTCGCCTGAGAAGGCGAGAGGGTATCGCACAGGCAGAGTTTCAACGGGAGCAGACAGCGCTGACAGCGACGAATGCGGTTTCCTCTGGCAAGAAAAGGACGCGTGGCGCGTGCGAGGCGTTCGGCGCGTAACTGGAGAACAGCGTTATCAGTCATGGAAGAATACAGTGAAAAACGCTATTGTCGCAGAGGTGAAAACGGGGCACAAGATGCGCCCCGTGGAGATTACAGCGATTCGTTCAGCCAGCTGTCAAATGGCGCTTTAGGAACTGCGCCATTTAACATGTCGATGACTTCGCCGTTCTTAAAGATCATGATGGTCGGGATGCTGCGGATACCGAAACGGGCGCTGAGTTCACGTTCCGCTTCTGTGTTAACTTTCACAAAACGCACCTTACCGCTGCGCTCTTCCGCGACATCTTCAAAAATCGGGGCAAAGTTACGGCATGGGCCGCACCACGGCGCCCAGAAATCGACCACCACAGGGAGATCGTCTTTCAGCAGCTTATCCAGCGTTTCACCGGTCGCATTAATCACCTCTCCATCGAACAGGTCGTGACCACAGCGTCCACATTTTGCCGCATCCTGAATACGATCATCGGGAATGCGGTTGATTGCCTGGCAGCTGGTACAAACGGTATTCATAACTAACCTCTGGATGAGTAGGGTAGACTTTTCCGGCAATTACGCCGATATGTTTCCAATATGTTACATATTATCGATGAGACTGTTTTAAACAACAATGTGTTTTATTCAATGAGTACAATAGTCATTAGCTTTTAAATGAAATAATGGCTAACCGGGTGCACATCGGGTAATCTTCGCGCTTCGCGCAGCGCTGGTGGAGAAAAGCATGAACGATGAATTAAAGAACAAAAGCGGCAAGGTCAAAGTGATGTATGTCCGCAGTGATGATGACTCTGATAAACGCACCCATAACCCGCGTACCGGGAAAGGGGGAGGTCGTCCAGGAAAGTCTCGTACTGACGGTGGCCGTCGCCCCGCCCGCGATGCTCGTGATGAAAGAAGCGGTCAGATTCGCGATCGTAAACGTGAAGACTCACCGTGGCGTACCGTTTCCCGTGCGCCAGGCGATGACACGCCTGAGAAAGCCGATCACGGTGGAATCAGCGGTAAAAGTTTTATCGATCCTGAAGTTTTACGTCGCCAGCGTGCGGAAGAGACCCGTGTCTACGGCGAAAATGCCTGTCAGGCCCTGTTCCAGAGTCGCCCGGATGCGATTGTTCGCGCATGGTTCATTCAGAGCGTGACCCCTCGCTTTAAAGAAGCGTTACGCTGGATGGCGGCTAACCGCAAAGCGTACCACGTTGTGGATGAAGCTGAACTGGCGAAAGCCTCTGGAACTGAGCACCACGGCGGCGTTTGTTTCCTGATTAAAAAGCGTAACGGTACGACCGTTAAGCAGTGGGTAAGCCAGGCGGACGCGCAGGATTGCGTGCTGGCGCTGGAAGATGTGGCTAACCCGCACAACCTTGGCGGCATGATGCGTAGCTGTGCGCACTTTGGCGTAAAAGGTGTGGTGGTACAGGACGCGGCGCTTCTTGAATCCGGTGCGGCGATCCGTACGGCGGAAGGTGGCGCGGAGCATGTTCAGCCGATCACGGGCGACAGCATTGTGGATGTGCTGGATGATTTCCGTCAGGCGGGTTATACGATCGTCACCACGTCCAGCGATCAGGGCAAACCGTTGTTTAGTACGGCGCTGCCAGCGAGAATGGTGCTGGTGTTAGGGCGTGAGCTGGAGTCCCTGCCGGAAGCCGCGCGTGAACCTGGCGATCTGTGCGTGAAAATTGATGGCACCGGAAATGTTGAAAACCTCAACGTCTCTGTCGCAACCGGCGTATTGCTGGGCGAATGGTGGCGTCAGAATAAAGCATAATCAGGTGTAAGTGCCTGATGGCGCTGCGCTTATCAGGCCTACGGCAATGATTCGTAGGCCGGGTAAGGCGAAGCCGCCACCCGGCGCAAAGCAAAAACTTATTCGCTCTCTGCCGGTAATACCGGCATCCAGTCAATCGGCTTCTCGCCGTGCTGCTCCAGCCACTGATTCGCCAATACAAAATGGTTACAGCCAAAGAATCCCCGATGTGCCGACAACGGCGACGGATGCGGCGCTCTCAACACGTAATGGCGCTGGCGATCGATAATCGCCCCTTTCTTTTGTGCGTGCGAACCCCAGAGTAAAAAGACGACCCCTTCACGATGTTCGTTAACAAGGCTGATCACTTTGTCTGTAAAGGTTTCCCATCCCAGACTGGCGTGAGAATGCGCCTGGCCTGCGCGGACGGTCAGCACGGTATTTAATAACAATACCCCCTGACGCGCCCAGCTCTCCAGATACCCATGAGCAGGGCGGGTAAAGCTCGGTATGGACGTTTCCAGTTCTTTATACATGTTCAGCAGAGAAGGCGGTGTGGCAATACCCGGACGAACAGAAAACGCCAGACCATGCGCCTGCCCAGGGCCGTGATAAGGGTCTTGCCCCAGAATCACCACTTTGACATCACCGAGTTCAGTGAAGCGAAACGCGTTAAATACATCCTTCTGTGGAGGATAGACTGTCATTCCTGACTGACGTTCGCCCGCAACGGTATGAAGTGTGTTAACAAAATAGGGCTGCTGCTTCTCATCTGCCAGCACATCGTGCCAGGTTAAATCGGTGGCCATCTCGCTCTCCTGCGAATTTTTCAATCTGCATAGCTTAACTGCTTCTTTCTATGGTGCAAAATCGCGTGTGTCACAAACCCGGCTACCCCTTAAAGATAGTTGAAAATTTATGTAAAAAGTTTATGTGTGGACGTGGCGTAAGTTGATGTAAAACAATAAATTCCATGCAACACCCTCTTTGTGGTGTGGTTTTTATTGATTTAAATCAAAGAATCAAGGGTGTGTGAGGGGTATATATACACTCAAGCAACAATGGTTTTACCAATTGGCCGCGAACAGGCCGATCATAATCAAACACTTTTGCCGGGGAGGCATCACATGATTACAGGTATCCAGATTACTAAAGCCGCTAACGACGACCTGCTGAATTCTTTCTGGTTGCTGGACAGCGAAAAAGGCGAAGCACGTTGCATCGCAGCGAAAGCCGGTTTTGCCGAAGATGAAGTGGTTGCAGTGAACAAACTGGGTGAAATCGAATACCGTGAAATTCCGATGGAAGTAAAACCGGAAGTTCGCGTTGAAGGCGGTCAGCACCTGAACGTTAACGTTCTGCGTCGCGAAACGCTGGAAGATGCCGTTAAGCACCCGGAAAAATATCCGCAGCTGACCATCCGTGTTTCTGGCTATGCCGTGCGTTTTAACTCCCTGACGCCGGAACAGCAGCGCGACGTTATCGCTCGTACCTTTACTGAAAGCCTGTAAGGCTGACTGATAACATAAAAACGCCGGGTTAGCCCCGGCGTTTTTTTTACTCTTCGTTGGACTGCTTCTGCGCGTCCGTACCCGTACCAGCAGGCTTGCGGCGTTTACCAATGTTTTTGGTATCACGGTGACGTTTCTTCACGCGCGGCTTCTCTTTTTCTTGTTTTTTCTTCTCAGCACGTTTAGCCAGCACTTTCTTGGACGGCTTGCCGGTCAGTTTTTCGCTTGGCGCACGAGTGGTTGGACGCAATTCATCAATGACGCGCGCTTTCAGCGTCTCTTCAATATAGCGACCCACTTTTCCCAGCAGCAGATGGTCATGCGCTTCTACCAGGGAAATCGCCGTTCCTTTACGCCCTGCACGTCCGGTACGGCCGATACGGTGCAGATAGGTATCGCTGCTGCGTGGCATATCGAAGTTAAAAACATGGCTTACATCAGGGATATCAATCCCGCGAGCGGCGACGTCGGTTGCGATCAGCACGTTCACGCGGCCATCGGTCAGACGTTTGATCGCTTCGTTACGCTTACCCTGTACCATCTCGCCTTCGAGATAGCAGTTATTGATGCCTGCTTCGCGCAGCCAGCCTGCCAGCTCATGTACACGCTCACGTTTACGCACGAAGACGATAGAGCGGGTGGCTTCAGGTTGTTTTAACAGGTGTACCAGCAAAGCGGTTTTGTGCTGAATGTCATCGGCACGGTAGTACCATTGATGAATCTTTTTGCGTTCGCGGGTAGACGGGGTCGCTGAGACCTCGACCGGATCTTCCAGCAGACGTTCCGCAAAATCGTTAATCGCGCCGCCTTCCAGCGTAGCGGAGAACAGCATGGTCTGTTTGCGCCAGCGGGTTTCACCTGCGATATGCTCGATATCCTGGGCGAAGCCCATGTCCAGCATACGGTCGGCTTCATCAAGAATCAGCGTTTCAACCGCGCGGCAGTCAAAGTTTTCTTCTTTAATATATTGCAGCAGGCGACCCGTGGTGGCGACCACAATATCCTGGTTCTCGCTGAACACCTCGGCATGGTTCATATAAGCCACGCCGCCGGTGATTGTCGCAATATCCAGATGGGTGTGTTTCGCCAGTTCACGGGCGTGATCGGCAACCTGCATCGCCAGTTCGCGGGTCGGCGTAAGGATCAGAATACGCGGCGGACCGGATTTTTTACGCGGGAAGTCGAGCAGGTGCTGCAACGCTGGCAGCAGGTATGCCGCCGTTTTACCGGTGCCTGTCGGCGCAGAACCGAGTACATCACGTCCATCGAGCGCAGGCGGAATGGCGGCAGCCTGAATGGCGGTCGGGCGAGTAAAGCCTTTATCCTGGAGGGCATCCAGCAGGCTTTCATCGAGTTCAAGTTCGGAAAAAGTCGTTACAGTCATGTTCTACCTCTGTGTGGGGCGCTGATTATAGACGTTACGGCTGCAATCTTCATCTGTTTGTATGGATATCGCTTCTCAGGTATTGTTTTCACCCTACGCTATTGCCGTTTTTCCAGGAAGGTTGTTCTTTCATGTCCCAGTCTACATCCACACTTCGTCGTAATGGATTTACCTTTAAGCAGTTTTTCGTGGCGCACGATCGCTGCGCGATGAAAGTCGGTACTGATGGTATTTTATTGGGAGCATGGGCACCAGTCGCAGGCGTAACGCGGATCCTCGATATTGGTACCGGCAGCGGTCTGCTGGCGCTGATGTTGGCGCAGCGTACCGACGAAAGCGTCACCATTGATGCCGTTGAACTGGACAGCGAAGCGGCGACGCAGGCGCAGGAGAATATCGCCCACTCACCGTGGCCGCAGCGGATAACGGTGCATACGGAAGATGTCCGGCAGTGGGTGCCGCGCCAGACCGCGCGCTTTGATCTTATCATCAGTAACCCGCCTTATTATGAACAAGGGGTGGAATGCGCAACGCCGCAGCGAGAGCAGGCGCGTTATACCACCACGCTCGATCACGAAGCGTTACTTACCACTGCGGCTGACTGTATTACGGAAGAGGGATTTTTCTGCGTGGTGCTGCCGGAACAGACTGGCAACATCTTCACGCAGCAGGCGTTAAGCATGGGCTGGCATTTGCGTTTACGTACCGACGTAGCCGAAACGGAGTCGCGATTGCCTCATCGGGTACTGTTGGCATTTTCCCCGCGAACGGGGGAATGCTTTAGCGATCGCCTGGTGATTCGTGGGCCAGACCAGCTTTACTCTGAAGGGTACACGGCGCTGACCCAGGCGTTTTATTTGTTCATGTAAGCGTTGAGCGGCGAAAGCACCGACGGGCCGGATTCCGGCAGCAATGCGGGGTAATCCAGCGTATAGTGCAGGCCACGGCTCTCTTTACGCATCATCGCGCAGCGCACAATCAGTTCCGCGACCTGCACCAGGTTGCGCAGCTCCAGCAGATTATTCGATACGCGGAAGTTAGCGTAATATTCGTCGATTTCCTGTTGCAGCATCGTAATGCGTCGCAGGGCGCGCTCCAGACGTTTGGTGGTGCGCACAATGCCGACATAGTCCCACATAAACAGACGTAGCTCATGCCAGTTATGCTGGAGCACGACCAACTCATCCGGGTTTTCAACGCGACTTTCATCCCAGGCCGGAAGCGTGCTAACGCTACGGGCATACGGCATACGTCTGTCGATATCCTCTGCCGCTGACCAGCCATACACCAGACACTCCAACAGGGAATTGGACGCCATGCGATTCGCGCCGTGCAGGCCGGTATAGCTTACTTCGCCAATGGCATACAGACCGTCCACATCGGTTCGGCCAAAATCGTCGACCATCACGCCGCCGCAGGTGTAGTGGGCGGCAGGTACGACCGGAACCGGCTCTTTAGTCAGATCGATTCCCAACCCCAGCAATTTTTCATAAATCATTGGGAAGTGCTGACGCACAAATGCTTCCGGTTTATGGCTGATGTCGAGGAACATGCAGTCTGCGCCGAGACGCTTCATTTCGTGGTCAATGGCGCGAGCGACGATATCGCGCGGAGCCAGTTCGCCACGCTCATCAAAATCAGGCATAAAGCGCGTGCCGTCCGGGCGTTTGAGATGCGCCCCTTCGCCACGTAGCGCTTCCGTCAGCAGAAAGTTTCGTGCCTGAGGATGATACAGCGCGGTAGGGTGGAACTGATTAAATTCAAGATTCGCGACGCGGCACCCGGCGCGCCAGGCCATCGCGATACCGTCGCCGGAAGAGATATCCGGGTTGGTGGTGTACTGATACACTTTCGATGCCCCGCCTGTCGCCAGAACGACTGACTTCGCGTGGCATGTTTCGACCGATTCTTTATTCCGATTCCAGATCCAGGCGCCGACGACGCGGCGTGTTCCTGGCAGGCCGATTTTATCGGAGATGATCAGATCGACGGCGTTACTCCGCTCCAGTACGCGAATATTCGGATGGTTCTGTGCCTTGCTGACCAGGGTGGTTTCCACTTCTTTACCAGTGGCGTCAGCCGCATGCAGGATACGGCGATGACTATGGCCGCCTTCACGGGTCAGATGGTAGCTCTCTTCCCCGTTCGGTTGCACCTGGGTGTCAAATAATACACCCTGATCGATAAGCCACTGTACGCAAGAGCGGGCATTGCTGGCGACAAACTCCACCGCGTGGCGATCGCAAATACCGGCCCCGGCGATCAGCGTATCTTCAACATGCGAATCGATACTGTCCGTCTCGTCGAAAACGGCGGCAATGCCACCCTGAGCATAAAACGTTGAGCCTTCGCTCACCGGGCCTTTACTCAGGACTATCACCTGATGTTTTTCAGCCAGGCGCAGCGCCAGAGAGAGTCCGGCAGCACCGCTGCCAATAATCAGCACGTCACAGGAAAGTTCAGGAGTCGTAGTCATAGCATTTGTTTAATTTACTAAACAGTGTTTGGGCAGCATAGCACCATACTGCGCGATACAGCACGTTTTATTTTTGAATGTGTTGCAATGGCTAAACATTAAAGGAAAATTCAAGGGGAAGTAAAACAAAGAAAATATTTTGCGAAGCAGGCCGTTAGCGCCAGATTATGTGATGAAATAAAGTGGCTGTTGGGTTACTCTTCAAGCGGCTAAAAGGGCATTTCTATACAGATAGTGCGTTGTTCAGACTCTGTAGACTTATAATGAGAGATAATGATCTGTCTACAACATGACAAACAAAAACAGATGCGTAACGGAACTTTACGAAAAAGAGACACTCTAAGCTGTTGCTTGCTCATAGTGCAGTTTATGGAGTGGCGTTTCGAGAGCGCGTGGAAATTTGGTTTGGGGAGACTTTACCTCGGATGAGCGAGCAGTTAACGGACCAGGTCCTGGTTGAACGGGTCCAGAAGGGAGATCAGAAAGCCTTTAACTTACTGGTAGTGCGCTACCAGCATAAAGTGGCGAGCCTGGTTTCCCGCTATGTACCGTCGGGCGATGTTCCCGATGTGGTGCAAGAGTCATTTATTAAGGCCTATCGCGCGCTGGATTCTTTCCGGGGGGATAGCGCTTTTTATACCTGGTTGTACCGTATTGCCGTCAATACGGCGAAGAATTACCTGGTTGCTCAGGGACGCAGGCCGCCTTCCAGCGATGTTGATGCGATTGACGCAGAAAACTTCGAAAGTGGCGGCGCATTGAAAGAAATTTCGAACCCTGAGAACTTAATGTTGTCAGAAGAGCTGAGACAGATAGTTTTCCGAACTATTGAGTCCCTCCCCGAGGATTTACGCATGGCAATAACCTTGCGGGAGCTGGATGGCCTGAGCTATGAAGAGATAGCCGCTATCATGGATTGTCCGGTGGGTACGGTGCGTTCACGTATCTTCCGTGCGCGGGAAGCTATTGATAATAAAGTTCAACCGCTTATCAGGCGTTGACGATAGCGGGATACTGGAAAAGGTATTAGGCATGCAGAAAGAAAAACTTTCCGCTTTAATGGATGGCGAAACGCTGGACAGTGAGCTGCTGAAAAAACTGGCTCACGACCCGGAAATGCAAAAAACATGGGAGAGTTATCACCTGATCCGCGATTCCATGCGGGGTGATACCGCTGACGTTCTCCATTTCGATATTTCCGCCCGCGTAATGGCCGCCATCGAAAATGAGCCGGTACGCCAGACGGCGCCGCTGATTCCTGAGGCCCAGCCCGCACCGCACCAGTGGCAGAAAATGCCATTCTGGCAGAAAATGCGTCCGTGGGCGGCGCAGCTCACTCAAATGGGTGTGGCTGCATGCGTATCACTTGCAGTTATTGTTGGCGTCCAGCACTATAATGGACAATCTGAAACGTCCCAGCAGCCCGAAACGCCGGTATTCAATACATTACCGATGATGGGCAAAGCCAGTCCGGTGAGCCTGGGAGTACCTTCTGACGCGACGGCTAACGGCGGTCAGCAACAGCAGGTGCAGGAGCAGCGTCGTCGCATTAATGCCATGTTGCAGGATTACGAACTGCAACGCCGACTGCACTCCGAACAGCTTCAGTTTGAGCAGGCGCAAACACAGCAAGCCGCTGTACAGGTGCCAGGAATTCAAACTTTAGGAACGCAATCGCAGTAATGAAGCAACTTTGGTTTGCCATGTCACTTGTGGCGGGTAGCCTGTTCTTCTCTGTTAACGCCTCGGCCAATACTGCGTCCGGGGCGTTATTGCAGCAGATGAATCTGGCCAGCCAGTCACTGAATTACGAGCTGTCATTCGTCAGCATCAATAAACAAGGCGTTGAGTCTCTGCGTTATCGACATGCACGCCTGGACAATCGTCCTCTTGCACAACTGTTGCAAATGGATGGCCCGCGCCGGGAAGTGGTGCAGCGTGGTAACGAAATCAGCTACTTCGAACCCGGGCTCGAACCGTTCACCCTGAACGGCGACTATATTGTCGATTCTCTGCCGTCCCTTATCTATGCCGACTTTAAACGTCTTTCTCCCTGGTATGACTTTATTTCCGTAGGCCGCACCCGCATTGCCGACAGGCTGTGTGAAGTCATTCGTGTTGTCGCGCGCGACGGCACCCGTTACAGCTATATTGTATGGCTGGATACCGAAACAAAGCTGCCGATGCGGGTGGATCTCCTTGACCGGGATGGTGAAACGCTGGAGCAGTTCCGCGTGATTTCCTTCGCCGTGAATCAGGACGTCGGTAATAGCATGCAGATGCTGGCAAAAGCGAATTTGCCGCCATTGCTTTCTGTTCCTGTGGGGGAAAAGGCGAAGTTCAACTGGAGCCCGACGTGGTTGCCGCAAGGGTTTAGCGAAGTCTCCAGCAGCCGACGTCCGCTGCCTACAATGGATAATCTGCCTATCGAGTCACGCCTCTATTCTGACGGCCTGTTCAGTTTCTCTGTGAACGTGAATCGTGCGACGCAGAACAGCACCGATCAGATGCTGCGAACCGGGCGCAGAACGGTCAGCACCAGCGTACGTGAAAACGCTGAAATTACGATTGTCGGCGAACTTCCGCCGCAAACCGCGAAACGCATTGCGGACAATATTAAGTTCGGGGCGGCACAATGATTAAAGAGTGGGCGACCGTTGTCTCCTGGCAAAATGGCCAGGCACTGGTGAGCTGCGACGTCAAAGCATCGTGCAGCAGTTGCGCCTCACGGGCCGGATGCGGCAGTCGCGTGCTGAATAAACTCGGGCCGCAAACCACACATACCATTGTGGTGCCAAGTGCCGAACCGCTGACGCCTGGTCAAAAAGTGGAACTGGGCATTGCCGAAGGCAGCCTGCTGGGGTCAGCAATGCTGGTTTACCTGTCGCCGCTGGTTGGGCTGTTTATCTTCGCTGCGTTGTTCCAGGTACTGTTTGGTTCTGACATTGCCGCGTTGAGCGGCGCGGTGCTGGGCGGCGTCGGGGGTTTTCTGATTGCGCGCGGCTACTCGCGTAAACTGGCTGAACGTGAGGCCTGGCAGCCGGTCATTCTTAACGTTGCTCTCCCGCCTGGTCTGGTCCGCGTTGAAACACCATCTTCCGAAACGAACCCGTGATATTTTTGCCGGATGGCGGCTTCGCCTGATCCGGCCTGTGAACGATAAGCAGACCCCCAGGCCCGATAAGCTCGCGCCATCGGGCATCATGCCTCCCTTACGACGTTTTACATCAGAAAAGCGATGCCGTTTCCGGTTCCCGCTATCCTTGCTGTATGAACATTTCCTCGCCTCAGTGTTGTAGTGTAGAATGCGGCGTTTCAGTTAAACAGACGTTAAGCTCAGAACAGCGACTTCTAAGAGCCTGCTCAGGCAGGCGTAAGGCACAATAATTACTCTATATGAAGAACATACGTAACTTTTCGATCATTGCTCATATCGACCACGGTAAATCGACGCTGTCTGACCGCATTATCCAGATCTGCGGTGGCCTGTCTGACCGTGAAATGGAAGCGCAGGTTCTCGACTCAATGGATCTTGAGCGTGAGCGCGGTATTACTATCAAAGCGCAAAGCGTGACGCTGGATTACAAAGCGGCTGATGGTGAAACCTATCAACTGAACTTTATCGACACCCCAGGCCACGTTGACTTCTCATATGAAGTTTCCCGCTCACTGGCGGCGTGTGAAGGCGCACTGCTGGTGGTTGACGCCGGGCAGGGCGTCGAAGCGCAAACGCTGGCGAACTGCTATACCGCGATGGAAATGGATCTCGAAGTGGTGCCGGTTCTGAACAAGATTGACCTGCCAGCCGCCGATCCTGAGCGTGTGGCTGAAGAGATCGAAGACATTGTCGGCATTGATGCGACCGATGCCGTTCGCTGCTCGGCAAAAACCGGCGTAGGCGTACAGGATGTGCTGGAACGCCTGGTGCGCGATATCCCGCCGCCGGAAGGCGATCCAGAAGGCCCGCTGCAAGCGCTGATTATCGACTCCTGGTTCGATAACTACCTCGGCGTAGTGTCGCTGGTGCGTATTAAAAACGGCACCATGCGTAAAGGCGACAAAGTCAAAGTGATGAGCACCGGGCAGGTTTATAACGCTGACCGTCTGGGGATCTTCACGCCGAAGCAGATTGACCGTACCGAACTGAAGTGCGGCGAGGTAGGCTGGCTGGTTTGCGCAATTAAAGACATTCATGGCGCCCCGGTTGGCGATACATTAACGCTGGCGCGTAACCCGGCAGAGAAAGCGCTGCCGGGCTTCAAAAAAGTGAAGCCGCAGGTATACGCCGGTCTGTTCCCGGTGAGTTCTGATGACTATGAGAACTTCAGGGATGCGCTCGGCAAGCTGAGCCTGAACGACGCCTCTCTGTTCTACGAGCCGGAAAGTTCAACCGCGCTGGGCTTCGGCTTCCGCTGTGGCTTCCTGGGTCTGCTGCACATGGAGATCATTCAGGAGCGTCTGGAACGTGAATACGATCTGGATCTGATCACCACCGCGCCGACCGTTGTGTACGAAGTGGAAACCACGGCGAAAGAGATTATCTATGTCGATAGCCCGTCCAAGCTGCCGCCGCTGAATAACATCTATGAACTGCGCGAGCCGATTGCCGAGTGTCATATGCTGCTGCCTCAGGCATACCTGGGCAACGTCATTACGCTGTGTGTCGAGAAGCGCGGCGTCCAGACCAACATGGTGTACCACGGTAACCAGGTGGCGCTGACTTATGAAATCCCGATGGCGGAAGTGGTGCTCGATTTCTTCGACCGCCTGAAATCAACGTCTCGTGGTTATGCGTCGCTGGATTATAACTTCAAGCGCTTCCAGGCGTCCGATATGGTGCGCGTCGACGTGCTGATCAACAACGAACGTGTCGATGCGCTGGCGCTGATCACTCACCGTGGTAATTCGCAGAGCCGTGGTCGTGAGCTGGTGGAGAAGATGAAAGAGCTGATCCCTCGTCAGCAGTTCGACATTGCGATTCAGGCAGCGATTGGCACGCATATTATTGCGCGTTCTACCGTGAAGCAGTTGCGTAAAAACGTTCTGGCCAAGTGTTACGGCGGTGATATCAGCCGTAAGAAAAAGCTGCTACAGAAACAGAAAGAAGGTAAGAAGCGAATGAAGCAGATCGGTAACGTCGAACTGCCTCAGGAAGCGTTCCTCGCCATTCTGCATGTCGGTAAAGACAGCAAATAATCCTAAGGAGTTGGCATGGCGAATATGTTTGCCCTGATTCTGGTGATTGCCACACTGGTGACGGGCATTTTATGGTGCGTTGATAAATTTATCTTCGCGCCAAAACGTCGGGAACGTCAGGCAGCGGCACAGGCCGCTGCGGGTGATTCACTGGATAAAGCCACGTTGAAAAAAGTGGCGCCTAAGCCGGGCTGGCTGGAAACAGGGGCTTCGGTTTTTCCGGTACTGGCGATTGTGCTGGTGGTGCGTTCATTTATCTATGAACCTTTCCAGATCCCGTCGGGTTCGATGATGCCGACGCTGTTAATCGGTGACTTTATTCTGGTGGAGAAATTCGCCTATGGAATTAAAGATCCGATTTACCAGAAAACGTTGATTGAAACGGGTCATCCGAAACGCGGTGATATCGTGGTCTTTAAATACCCGGAAGATCCGCGCCTGGACTACATTAAACGCGCTGTCGGCCTGCCGGGTGACAAAGTGACGTACGATCCGGTAGCCAAAGAGGTTACTGTACAGCCAGGGTGCCGTTCCGGTCAGGCGTGTGAAAACGCGCTGCCGGTGACTTACTCTGACGTTCAGCCCAGCGATTTCGTGCAGACCTTTGCCCGCCGTAATGGGGGAGAAGCCAGCAGTGGGTTCTTCGAAGTGCCGTTAAACGAAACGAAAGATAACGGCATTCGTCTGGCGGAGCGTAAAGAGACGCTGGGAGACGTAACCCACCGTATTCTGACCGTACCGATCGCGCAGGATCAGGCGGGGATGTATTACCGTCAGCCGGGGCAGCAACTGGCGACCTGGATCGTACCGCCAGGACAATACTTCATGATGGGTGATAACCGCGATAACAGCGCGGACAGCCGTTACTGGGGATTTGTACCGGAAGCGAATCTGGTTGGTAAAGCGACCGCGATCTGGATGAGTTTCGACAAACAGGAAGGTGAATGGCCGACCGGCGTACGCTTAAGCCGTATTGGTGGGATCCATTAATTTCTGATAATCGTTCATGTTGTCGTCATTGCGGCGACAACATGAATTATTTATTGGATAAATCTCCGCAGACTAACGACATCCCCTGTCGTTGTGTATAGAATATTCCCCCGAAGTTTTAGGTTGGCGCCGTCAGGTTGCCACGGCACACTAAACAGCGTTGGTTTCCTCAGGTCTGTTTCGTGTGCTGAATTGTTGACGCATTCATTTATTGGTATCGCATGAACCCCATCGTAATTAATCGGCTTCAACGGAAGCTGGGCTACACTTTTACTCATCAGGAGCTGTTGCAGCAGGCATTAACCCACCGCAGCGCCAGCAGTAAACACAATGAGCGTTTAGAATTTTTAGGCGACTCGATTTTGAGCTTTGTTATCGCCAACGCGCTTTATCACCGCTTCCCGCGTGTGGACGAAGGTGATATGAGCCGTATGCGCGCCACGCTGGTGCGCGGCAATACGCTGGCGGAATTGGCCCGTGAATTTGATCTGGGTGAATGCCTACGTTTAGGGCCAGGTGAACTGAAAAGCGGCGGCTACCGTCGTGAATCTATTCTGGCGGATACCGTAGAAGCGTTAATCGGCGGCGTTTTTCTCGACAGCGATATTCAAACCGTCGAGAAGTTGATCCTTAACTGGTATCAAACGCGCCTGAATGAAATCAGCCCGGGCGATAAACAAAAAGATCCGAAAACGCGTTTGCAGGAATATTTGCAGGGTCGTCATCTCCCGCTGCCGTCTTATCTGGTGGTGCAGGTGCGCGGCGAAGCACACGATCAGGAATTTACTATCCACTGCCAGGTCAGCGGCCTGAGTGAACCGGTGGTTGGCACGGGTTCGAGCCGTCGTAAGGCGGAGCAGGCTGCCGCCGAACAGGCGCTGAAAAAACTGGAGCTGGAATGAGCGAAGATAAAAGCTATTGCGGATTTATTGCCATCGTCGGACGTCCGAACGTAGGCAAATCCACCCTGTTGAACAAGCTGCTCGGACAGAAGATCTCGATCACGTCCCGTAAAGCGCAGACCACGCGTCACCGTATCGTCGGTATCCATACCGAAGGGGCGTACCAGGCTATCTATGTTGATACGCCGGGGCTGCACATGGAAGAAAAACGCGCCATCAACCGCCTGATGAACAAGGCGGCAAGCAGCTCGATTGGCGACGTTGAGCTGGTCATTTTTGTCGTGGAAGGCACCCGCTGGACGCCGGACGACGAGATGGTGCTGAATAAACTGCGCGACGGTAAAGCGCCGGTCATTCTGGCCGTTAACAAAGTGGATAACGTACAGGAAAAGGCCGATCTGCTGCCGCACCTGCAATTCCTGGCAAGCCAGATGAACTTCCTCGATATCGTGCCTGTTTCTGCGGAAACTGGCATGAACGTGGATACCATCGCTGGTATCGTGCGTAAGCACCTGCCGGAAGCGACTCATCACTTCCCGGAAGATTACATCACCGATCGTTCACAGCGCTTTATGGCGTCTGAAATCATCCGTGAAAAACTGATGCGTTTCCTCGGTGCCGAACTGCCGTATTCCGTAACCGTTGAGATTGAACGTTTCGTTTCTAACGAACGCGGCGGTTACGATATTAACGGCCTGATCCTCGTTGAGCGCGAAGGGCAGAAGAAGATGGTCATTGGCAACAAAGGGGCCAAAATCAAGACCATCGGTATCGAAGCGCGAAAAGACATGCAGGAAATGTTCGAAGCGCCGGTACACCTGGAACTGTGGGTGAAAGTGAAATCCGGCTGGGCCGATGATGAGCGTGCGCTGCGCAGTCTCGGTTATGTAGACGACCTCTGAGTTAGCACTACGTGGAAGGCTGGCAGAGAGCTTTCGTCCTGCATAGTCGCCCCTGGAGCGAAACCAGCCTGATGCTGGACGTCTTCACGGAAGAGTCGGGACGCGTGCGTCTGGTTGCCAAAGGCGCACGCTCTAAACGTTCCAGTCTGAAAGGCGCATTACAACCTTTTACGCCACTGTTGCTCCGCTTTGGCGGGCGCGGCGAGGTGAAAACCTTACGCAGCGCTGAAGCGGTCTCTCTGGCGCTCCCCTTAAGCGGCATCACGCTTTATAGCGGTTTGTACATCAACGAACTGCTTTCCCGCGTTCTGGAATACGAAACGCGCTTCTCTGAACTCTTTTTTGATTACCTGAACTGTATTCAGTCGCTGGCTGGCGCGACCGGTTCGCCCGAACCTGCGCTTCGCCGTTTCGAGCTCGCCCTGCTGGGGCATCTGGGCTACGGCGTGGATTTTCTGCATTGCGCAGGGAGCGGCGAGACGGTCGATGACTCCATGACCTACCGCTATCGCGAAGAGAAGGGATTCATGGCCAGCGTGGTCATTGATAACAGCACCTTTACCGGGCGGCATCTGAAAGCGCTGGATGCACGAGAATTTCCTGATGTTGATACGTTGCGCGCGGCGAAACGCTTTACCCGCATGGCGCTAAAGCCGTATCTTGGTGGTAAGCCGTTAAAAAGCCGGGAACTGTTTCGACAATTTATGCCGAAACGGCCAGGGCGGGCAGAAAATACGAATAATGATTAACGAGGATTGTCATGGCTGAATTACTGTTAGGCGTCAACATTGACCATATTGCCACTTTACGCAATGCGCGTGGTACTGCTTACCCGGACCCGGTACAGGCGGCGTTTATCGCCGAGCAGGCGGGGGCGGATGGTATAACCGTACACCTGCGCGAGGATCGTCGCCATATTACCGACCGTGATGTACGCATTTTGCGCCAGACGCTGGATACGCGTATGAATCTGGAAATGGCGGTGACTGAAGAGATGCTGGCGATTGCCGTTGAGACGAAGCCGCATTTTTGCTGCCTGGTGCCGGAAAAACGTCAGGAAGTGACCACCGAAGGCGGACTGGACGTCGCGGGTCAGCGTGACAAAATGCGTGATGCCTGCAAACGGCTGGCAGATGCAGGCATTCTGGTATCGCTGTTCATTGATGCCGATGAAGAACAGATTAAAGCCGCTGCGGACGTTGGCGCACCGTACATTGAAATCCATACTGGCTGTTATGCGGATGCCAAAACGGATGCTGAGCAAGCGCAGGAACTGGCGCGCATCGCCAAAGCGGCGACGTTTGCGGCAAGCCTGGGGCTGAAAGTGAACGCCGGTCATGGCCTGACCTATCACAATGTGCAGGCCATTGCCGCACTGCCGGAAATGCATGAACTGAACATCGGTCATGCCATTATTGGGCGGGCGGTCATGAGCGGCCTGAAAGAGGCGGTCTCCGAGATGAAACGCCTGATGCTGGAAGCGCGCGGCTAATGGCGATTCTGGGGTTAGGCACGGATATTGTGGAGATCGCCCGCATTGAGGCGGTGATCTCCCGTTCTGGAGAACGCCTGGCAAGACGCGTGCTTAGCGACAACGAATGGGCTATCTGGGAGACGCATCAGCAACCGGTGCGTTTTCTCGCCAAGCGTTTTGCGGTAAAAGAGGCGGCGGCAAAAGCGTTCGGCACCGGCATTCGCAACGGGCTGGCGTTCGATCAGTTTGAAGTGTTTAACGATGAGCTGGGTAAACCGCGTTTGCGTTTGTGGGGCGAGGCGTTGAAACTGGCGGAGAGGCTGGGCGTGGCGCATATGCATGTGACATTAGCGGATGAACGTCATTACGCCTGTGCGACGGTGATCATCGAAAGCTAGATTCGGGTCTTTGTAGGCCGGATAAGGCGTTTACGCCGCCATCCGGCCTGGTGTCATTCTATCAGGGTGGGTTACAGCTTATCCGCGTGATGCATCAGAACAAACTTATCCCACAGCTGTTCTTCCGTTTCGACATGCGCCGGGTCTTTGAGAATGGTATTGGGGATCGGGCACACCTTCTGGCAGGTCGGCGTTTCGTAATGGCCCACGCATTCGGTGCATTTGTCGCTGTTAATCTCGTAAATGCTGTCGCCCATTGAAATCGCCTCATTCGGGCATTCAGGCTCGCACATATCGCAATTGATACACTTTTTAGTGATTAACAGGGCCATCAGGAAACTCTCAAAACATCACAAACCGGGCGGGCATTATACGCGCATTCTTTGCTCAGACCAGTTTTTTTACCAGGGCCTCACTGTGGCGAATACGCTCCGGCGCGCGCCCCAAATCCTGCTGTACCAGCGCCATAAAGAGCAAATCCGTCAACATCGTCTGCGCATGCGTAGAGGAGATTGCGGCGCTGCGCGTGGCCTGCTCTTCGGCGATCGTATACAGGCAACGGGTGGCACGTTGTTGCAGGGCATTCGGTGTAAAGCCGGTGATCGCCAGAACCTTTCCCCCCACCCGCAACGTTTCATCCGCCGCCATATTCAACTCTCTGCGCTCGCCGCTATAGGAGATAGCCAGCAGGAGATCGTCCGGCGCCAGCGCCTGCACGGTGGCTAACAGTGCATGCATATCGTGTTCGGCGACGACATTGAATCCTATCTTCATCAGCTTCCAGGCGAAGTTCTGCGCCACCAGGCCCGATGTGCCAATACCGGTTATGACAACACGCCGGGCATTGCGCAGCATCATGACGCTTTCGAACAATTTCTCTTCACTGTTAACATCGAGCGTTGCGTGCATTGCGGCGACATTTTCCTCGATCAATTTTTCGCCGACAAGCCGCATCGGATCGTCGCCCCGGATCTGGTTATGTACCGGAATAGAGTGAGGATTTGGATTGCTGGCCAGCGCTTCGCTGATCGCCAGCTTCAGTGCCGGAAAGCCTTTAAAGCCCAGTTTCTGCGCGAATTTCACCACGCTGGACTGACTGACGCCCGCCTCGACGGCAAGCTGTTGTGAGCTGAGATGCCGTGTATCATCCGGCTGAGCAAGAATATAATCAGCAAGCTTTTTATCGCTTTGTGCGAGGTCCGGATAACGCTGACGTATACGAATCAAACAGTTCATGAGGACTCCTGGCGAAAAACATGACGGGGATCATAAAAAGATTTTCCCTCGCCCGAAAGAATATAATATTCCATTATTATAGTTATTATGAATTAAAAATTCCTAAGGAACAAAAATGAATCTCGGCTCGTTAGTTTCAGAAACCCGCAATCCACAGACTATGGATCTTGACGCACTCCCTACGCTTGAGCTGGTTCATCGTTTTAATCAACAGGATACGCTTGTAGCGCAAGCAGTAAAAGAGACGCTGCCAGACGTTGCCCGCGCGGTAGATGCCGCCGCCGACGCCTTAAAGGCGGGAGGGCGCATTATTTATATGGGCGCAGGCACCAGCGGACGCCTTGGCGTTCTGGACGCCTCCGAATGCCCACCAACGTTTGGCGTACCGCACGGGCTGGTGATCGGGCTGATTGCTGGCGGGCCCGGCGCGCTGCTGAAAGCGGTGGAAGGCGCGGAAGACAGTCAGCAGTTAGGGGAGGACGATCTCCTGGCGCTTAACGTGACCGCGCAGGATCTGGTTGTCGGGCTGGCGGCGTCCGGTCGTACGCCGTACGTCATTGGCGGGTTGAAATACGCGCGTCAGGTGGGCTGCGTCACGGTGGCTATCTCCTGTAATCCCGATTCTCCCATCGCGCGTGAGGCTGACATCGCCATCTCGCCGGTCGTTGGGCCGGAGGCGCTAACCGGTTCGACGCGACTGAAATCCGGTACTGCGCAAAAACTGGTGCTCAATATGATCTCCACCGGGGCGATGGTGAAGTTCGGCAAGGTGTACCAGAACCTGATGGTAGACATGAAAGCCACCAACGTTAAGCTCGTCGACAGAGCGTGCCGGATGGTGGTTGAGGCTACCGGGATTACGCGTGAAGAGGCCGAAGCGCTGCTTAAGCAGACAGATTTCGAGGTTAAGCCGGCCATTCTGATGGCGCTTACCGGGCTGAATGCCGAAGACGCAAGGGCGAAATTGTCCGCTCACCAGGGATTTCTACGGGCGGCGTTAGAACGCTAACGTTACCGGAAAATTGAGGTTCTATCTGTTAGGCTATCTGGTAACGATTATCGCCGGGTTTCGGTTAACCCGGCTATTGGGCTTCAACAATCCAGAGGAGTAGGGTTTGGTTAATCACGAGCGTCGTGTCGTATTTTTTGATTTGGACGGTACGTTGCACCAGCAGGATATGTTTGGCAGTTTCCTGCGTTATCTGTTGCGTCGCCAGCCGCTGAATGCGTTGCTCGTGCTGCCGTTATTGCCGGTTATCGGGATTGGCTTGTTGATTAAAGGTCGGGCGGCGCGTTGGCCGATGAGCCTGCTGTTATGGGGCTGTACCTTCGGTCACAGTGAAGCGCGGCTCAAGGCGCATCAGTCGGATTTCGTTCGCTGGTTTCGCGATAACGTCACGGCGTTTCCGGTTGTTCAGGAGCGCCTGACGACCTATCTGTTAAGCTCTGACGCTGATATCTGGCTGATTACCGGCTCTCCGCAATCGCTGGTGGAACAGGTCTATTTCGATACGCTCTGGCTGCCGCGCGTGAACCTGATCGCCAGCCAGATGCGGCGTGGCTACGGCGGCTGGCTACTGACTATGCGCTGTCTGGGGCACGAGAAGGTCGCCCAACTGGAACGCCAGATTGGTGCGCCGTTACGTCTGTACAGCGGCTACAGCGACAGTAAGCAGGATAACCCGCTTCTCTATTTTTGCCAGCATCGCTGGCGCGTCACGCCGCGAGGGGAGCTCCAGCAACTCGAATAGAGTTAACGATAGCGCCCATGTATAATGCGCCCGCTTTTATTACCGGAGTGTCTCCTTTGTCTGATGTTGAATTTAGCCACGAATACTGGATGCGTCATGCGTTGACGCTGGCGAAACGCGCCTGGGATGAGCGTGAAGTGCCGGTTGGCGCGGTATTGGTGCATAACAATCGCGTCATTGGCGAAGGCTGGAACCGTCCGATAGGTCATCATGATCCCACTGCGCACGCTGAAATCATGGCGCTACGTCAGGGCGGGCTGGTGCTTCAGAACTACCGTTTGCTGGATACCACGCTTTACGTGACGCTGGAGCCGTGCGCGATGTGTGCGGGAGCAATGGTACACAGCCGCATTGGTCGGGTGGTATTTGGCGCTCGCGACGCGAAAACCGGCGCGGCAGGGTCGCTGATGGACGTATTGCATCATCCGGGCATGAACCACCGCGTAGAGATCACCGAAGGTGTGTTACGCGATGAGTGCGCAGCGCTGCTCAGTGATTTCTTCCGCATGCGTCGCCAGGAGATCAAAGCGCTAAAAAAATCTTCGCAAGAATCGTTGTAGGGCGGCCAGGGCGCGAAAGCGTCCAGCCCTGTGAGATTAGTTTCCGTCTTTCTTCTTCAGTGAAAACGGCAAAGAAGGAGAGTGTGACAGGTAGTTCGATGACGGCTGCGATAAGAAAGAAGAGAAAGGAAATGTCTCCGTGTCAAACTCGGTCGGAGACACTGCCGGGTAATCCTGCGCCAGCTTTATCGTTTCTGCCGCCTGCTTCTCTTTTTCTTGCAGATAGCCGACCAGGCTAATCTGATACTTCCGAATATTTTCCACATAAGCGTAGGCTTCATGCCCGCGCGCATAGCCGTACGTCAGCTTGCTGTAATATTGTTTCTGGCTGAGCAGCGGCAGCCGTTGTTTTACATCGGCCCAGCTATCCGGGTTGCCCCTGGTTTTGACCGTCAACGCACGAGCGTCAAGCATATGCGCATAGCCCATGTTATAGGCGGCGAGCGCAAACCAGATACGCTCCTCTTCCGGCACGGTTTCAGGCACTTTACCCATCATATCCTGGATATAACGCACACCGCCGCTGATGCTTTGTTCCGCATCGGTACGATCCGTCAGTCCCAGACTTTGCGCGGTGTTTTTGGTGAGCATCATCAGACCGCGAACGCCCGTCGGGGAGGTGGCCAGCGGGTCCCAGTGCGACTCCTGATAGGAAATTGCGGCCAGCAGGCGCCAGTCTATCTCCTGCGCGTATTTTTCAAACAACGGCTGGAGATCGGGCAGTACGCCGTCCACGGCCCGCAGGAAGGTGCGGGTATCGACATAATCAAAATCGTCGCCGTGCCCCAGATACTTCTCTTCCATACGCGCCAGTGAGCCGTCTTCATTAATAGCGTTGAAGAAATCGAGCAGCGCAGCGGAAAGCGTGTTGTCATCGTCCAGTTGGCTAAACCAGGTGACAGGCTGCTCATCGGTGACATCCAGCGCGACGGCCAGTTCAGGATGTACGCGCTGGAACAGGCTGATCGCGACAGAATCGGCAATGGTATAGTCCAGATTGCCGCTGATGACTTCGCTGAGCAGCGCCGCTGTCCCTTTTTTGTCATCGACTTTCCAGCTCAGATCGGGAAATTTTGTCTCTTTCAGCGCCTGCAAGTCATTTACCACGACATGCCCTGGCGCGATAGAGAGCTGGCTTTCATTCACCGTGGCCAGCGTGCGAGGCCGGTATTGTCCTACCCGGTAAACCAGCTGTTGCGAAACGGAATAGTAGGTCGGGCCGGGTTGATAATTCTTCACGCGCTCGCTGTTGTAAACCAGTCCTGCCGCCAGCAGATCGGCGTTGCCGTTATCTAAATCGTCAAATAGCTGGCTGATATTCTGGCGTACGGTAATTTTCAGCTTTACGCCAAGATAGCTGGCGAACTGCTGTGCCAGTTCGTAATCCAGACCGTACTTTTTTCCGTTAATGCGGGCATAGGTCAGCGGCGACTCTATTGTTGAGACGCGTAACTCTCCCCGCGATTGGATCGCGGCGATACGATTGTCGGCTTTGCCGAACCAGGGGATTGATGGCCAGAGGGCCGCTGCCAGCAGCAGAGTCAATATGCCGATGAACAGATAATTAATCTTTAATTTTTTCAATTAGTTAATTCTCTGAATCGTGCGTAATCTCAGCCTGCTAATGTCATTTTGGTGGGTTAAAATCATCATGAATGTGCGGCATTTTGCGCAACAATGCGCCAGTTGGCAACTAATTAGAATGATTGGCCGCACCGTATGATAAGAAAAGGCGGCGATTTTATTTCGACGCAAACGGTTTCGTCGGGGCGTCAGATTCTTTATAATGTCGCCCGTTTCCCCCCTTGCGCACACTTAAAGCGCCTCAGGCGCTTCGAAGACGAGAGACTTATGATGGAAATTCTGCGTGGTTCGCCTGCACTGTCTGCATTCCGTATTAACAAACTGCTGGCGCGTTTTCAGGCGGCCAATCTTCAGGTCCACAATATTTACGCTGAGTATGTCCATTTTGCTGACCTGAGCGCCCCCTTAAACGAGGATGAGCACGCGCAACTTGCACGTTTGCTGAAATATGGGCCGAGCTTAAGCAGCCATACCCCTGAAGGAAAGCTGCTGCTGGTCACGCCGCGTCCTGGCACCATCTCCCCCTGGTCTTCCAAAGCGACTGATATCGCCCATAACTGCGGTCTGCAACAGGTAAGCCGCCTGGAGCGTGGCGTTGCATACTACGTTGAAGCCGCTACGCTCACGGCTGAACAGTGGCAGACGATTGCCGCTGAACTGCACGACCGGATGATGGAGACCGTGTTCTCTTCTTTATCTGATGCGGAAAAACTGTTTGTTCATCACCAGCCTGCGCCGGTTGCCAGTGTGGATCTGCTGGGTGAAGGGCGTCAGGCGCTGACTGACGCCAACCTGCGTCTGGGTCTGGCGCTGGCGGATGACGAAATTGATTACCTGCAAGACGCCTTCACGAAGCTGGGGCGCAATCCGAACGATATCGAGCTGTATATGTTCGCGCAGGCAAACTCCGAACACTGTCGCCATAAGATTTTTAACGCTGACTGGATTATCGACGGGAAACCGCAGCCGAAGTCGCTGTTTAAGATGATCAAAAACACCTTTGAAACCACGCCGGATCATGTGTTGTCTGCCTATAAAGATAACGCGGCGGTGATGGAAGGTTCTGACGTGGGACGCTACTTCGCTGACCACGAGAGCGGTCGCTATGACTTCCATCAGGAGCCTGCGCATATCCTGATGAAGGTGGAAACCCATAACCACCCGACGGCGATCTCGCCGTGGCCGGGCGCGGCGACCGGTTCCGGTGGTGAGATTCGTGATGAAGGCGCAACCGGACGCGGCGCGAAGCCAAAAGCGGGTCTGGTGGGCTTCTCTGTGTCTAACCTGCGTATTCCGGGTTTTGAGCAGCCGTGGGAAGAAGATTTTGGTAAACCAGAGCGTATCGTTACCGCGCTGGACATTATGACCGAAGGCCCGCTGGGCGGCGCGGCGTTTAATAATGAATTTGGTCGCCCGGCGTTGAACGGGTACTTCCGTACTTACGAAGAAAAAGTAAACAGCCACAACGGCGAAGAGCTGCGCGGCTACCACAAGCCGATCATGCTGGCGGGCGGGATTGGCAACATCCGCGCCGATCACGTACAGAAAGGCGAGATCGTCGTTGGCGCGAAGCTGATCGTGCTCGGTGGGCCGGCGATGAACATTGGTCTGGGGGGCGGGGCGGCGTCCTCTATGGCTTCTGGTCAGTCGGATGCGGATCTCGATTTTGCCTCCGTACAGCGTGATAACCCGGAAATGGAACGTCGCTGCCAGGAAGTGATCGACCGCTGCTGGCAGTTAGGCGATGCCAACCCGATCCTGTTTATTCACGACGTCGGGGCCGGCGGTCTCTCCAACGCGATGCCGGAGCTGGTGAGCGACGGCGGGCGCGGCGGTAAATTTGAGCTGCGCGATATCCTCAGCGATGAGCCGGGCATGAGTCCGCTGGAAATCTGGTGTAACGAGTCTCAGGAGCGTTATGTGCTGGCCGTGGCCGCCGACCAGTTGCCGCTGTTTGATGAGTTGTGCAAGCGTGAGCGCGCGCCGTATGCGGTGATCGGTGAGGCCACCGAAGAACAGCATCTGTCCCTGAACGACCGTCATTTCGATAATCAACCGATCGATCTGCCGCTGGACGTGCTGCTGGGTAAAACGCCGAAAATGACCCGCGACGTGCAGACGCTGACAGCGAAAGGCGATGCGCTGGATCGTGCTGATATCACGATTGCTGACGCGGTTAAACGGGTTCTGCATCTGCCGACCGTGGCGGAGAAAACATTCCTGGTGACCATCGGCGACCGTACCGTGACCGGTATGGTGGCGCGCGATCAGATGGTCGGCCCGTGGCAGGTGCCGGTGGCGAACTGCGCGGTGACCACCGCCAGCCTCGACAGCTACTATGGTGAAGCGATGTCTATCGGTGAACGTGCGCCGGTAGCGCTGCTGGACTTTGCCGCTTCCGCCCGTCTGGCCGTTGGCGAAGCGCTGACGAACATCGCCGCGACCCAGATTGGCGATATCAAACGCATCAAGCTGTCCGCAAACTGGATGGCGGCGGCCGGTCACCCGGGTGAAGATGCCGGTCTGTATGACGCGGTGAAAGCGGTAGGCGAAGAACTCTGCCCGCAGCTTGGCCTGACGATTCCGGTGGGCAAAGACTCTATGTCGATGAAAACCCGCTGGCAGGAAGGCAACGAGCAGCGCGAAATGACCTCGCCGCTGTCGCTGGTGATTTCCGCGTTTGCCCGCGTGGAAGATGTGCGTCATACCATCACGCCGCAGCTCTCGACCGAAGATAACGCGCTGCTGCTGATCGATTTGGGTCAGGGGCATAACGCGCTGGGCGCAACGGCGCTGGCGCAGGTGTATCGTCAACTGGGCGACAAACCGGCAGACGTGCGCGATGTGGCGCAGTTGAAAGGCTTCTATGATGCGATTCAGGCGCTGGTGGCGCAGCGTAAACTGCTGGCGTATCACGACCGTTCCGACGGCGGCCTGCTGGTCACGCTTGCCGAGATGGCCTTTACCGGTCACTGCGGCATCCAGGCTGATATTGCAACATCTGGCGACGATCGTCTGGCGGCGCTGTTTAACGAAGAGCTGGGCGCAGTGATTCAGGTACGGGCGGCCGATCGCGAAGCGGTCGAGGCGCTGCTGGCGAAGCACGGTCTGAGTGACTGCGTACACTATTTAGGTCAGGCCGTTTCCGGCGACCGTTTTGTGATTGAATCCAATGGGCAGGTTGTCTTCAGCGAAAGCCGCACCACGCTTCGTACCTGGTGGGCGGAAACGACCTGGCAGATGCAGCGCCTGCGCGACAACCCGGAATGTGCCGATCAGGAACATGACGCAAAAACCAACGATGCCGACCCGGGTCTGAACGTGAAATTGTCGTTCGATATCAATGAAGATATCGCCGCGCCGTATATTGCTACCGGCGCGCGTCCGAAGGTTGCCGTACTGCGCGAACAGGGCGTGAACTCCCACGTTGAGATGGCGGCGGCGTTCCATCGCGCGGGCTTTGACGCGATTGATGTGCATATGAGCGATCTGCTGGCTGGCCGTATTGGACTGGGTAATTTCCAGGCGCTGGTTGCCTGTGGCGGTTTCTCTTACGGTGACGTGCTGGGCGCGGGTGAAGGCTGGGCGAAATCGATTCTGTTCAACAATCGCGTACGCGACGAGTTCGAAACGTTCTTCCACCGCCCGCAGACGCTGGCGCTTGGCGTATGTAACGGTTGCCAGATGATGTCTAACCTGCGTGAACTGATTCCGGGGAGCGATCTGTGGCCGCGTTTTGTGCGTAACCATTCTGACCGTTTTGAAGCGCGCTTCAGCCTGGTGGAAGTGACCCAAAGCCCGTCTCTGCTGTTGCAGGGAATGGTTGGCTCACAGATGCCTGTCGCGGTGTCCCACGGTGAAGGGCGCGTTGAAGTGCGTGACGATGCGCATCTGGCAGGGCTGGAAAGCAAAGGTCTGGTTGCGCTGCGTTATGTCGATAACTTCGGTAAGGTTACGGAAAACTACCCGGCCAACCCGAACGGATCGCCAAATGGCATCACCGCCGTTACCACGGAAAACGGTCGTGCAACCATTATGATGCCGCACCCGGAGCGCGTCTTCCGCACCGTCAGCAACTCCTGGCACCCGGAAAACTGGGGCGAAGACAGCCCGTGGATGCGTATTTTCCGCAATGCGCGTAAGCAGTTAGGTTAATCCGCACGTAAATGGCCCGATAAGCAAAGCACTATCGGGCCTGGACATACGCGTAGGCCGGATAAGGCGAAGCCGCCATCCGGCAAGGAAGCTTCCGTGAGGGAGCTTTTTTTTGCCCTGCCATCAACCATAAAGGTGTCGGGAAATGCCGACATCAGTAGATTGTTTGTGTCTCCAAAAGGAGACATTTAACTCATTGATTTACAATGATAGCGTAAGGTTTGTTTTTAGGTGTCTCTGAATGGTGACACCTTGCTGAAATTTTGTTCGTTTTGTAACGGTGATTATTTCTCTATAAAACCAAATAAAATCATAATGTTAATTATTTGTTTTTAAAATTGGCACACTTACTGCATAATAGTAACCAGTGGCTCATTCACCTTCTTATGTCAGCCCCTTCGGGAAGCGCTACATAAACTTCGAATGACGCACAACAAGGTGCCTGCCGTCCAACTTCTGATAATAGCGTTGCTTTATCAACCACCGGGCGAAACGTCGAGTTAGGCACCGCCTTATTCCATAACAAAGCCGGGTTAATCCCGGCTTTGTTGTATCTGATGTTCCCCTCGGTTAGCATCCTTGTATCCTTATCCGATGAGAGTAACGCCTTGAAGCGCTGGTCTGTTTTCCCCCGGTCCTTGCGACAACTGGTTATGCTGGCATTTCTGCTGATTCTGTTGCCTTTGTTGGTACTGGCCTGGCAGGCCTGGCAAAGTCTCAACGCGCTCAGCGCCCAGGCGGCGCAGACTAACCGTACCACGCTGATAGATGCCCGGCGCAGCGAAGCGATGACCAACGTGGCGCTGGAGATGGAGCGCAGCTACCGGCAATATTGCGTGCTCGACGACCGTACGCTGGCGAAGGTGTATCAGAGCCAGCGAAAACGCTACAGCGAAATGCTGGACGCGCATGCGGGAGTATTGCCGGACGCTAAACTTTACCAGGCGCTACGCGATGATCTGAACGGTCTTGCACAATTACAGTGTAAAAATAGCGGCCCTGACGCTACCGCCGCCGCGCGGCTGGAAGCTTTTGCCAACGCCAATACGGAAATGGTGCAGGCAACGCGCACGGTGGTGTTCTCGCGCGGGCAGCAGTTACAGCAGGAAATCGCAGAGCGCGGACAATTCTTTGGCTGGCAGGCGCTGGTGCTGTTTCTGGTCAGTCTGGCGATGGTGCTGCTTTTTACAAGGATGATCATTGGGCCGGTGAAAGGGATAGAACGGATGATTAACCGGCTGGGAGAAGGGCGCTCTCTGGGGAATACCGTGTCGTTTACCGGGCCGCGCGAGCTGCGTTCGGTGGGGCAGCGCATTATCTGGTTGAGTGAACGTCTGTCCTGGCTGGAATCCCAACGGCATCAGTTTTTACGTCACCTGTCGCATGAGCTGAAAACGCCGCTGGCCAGTATGCGCGAAGGGACAGAGCTGCTGGCCGATCAGGTCGTGGGGCCATTGACGTCGGAGCAAAAAGAGGTCGTCGGCATTCTGGACGATAGCAGCCGCAACTTACAGAAGTTGATTGAGCAACTGCTTGATTACAACAGGAAACTGGCAGACAGCGCGATTGAGATGGAAACCGTGGAGCTTGAACCGCTGGTGGATATGGTGGTTTCCGCTCACAGTTTGCCTGCGCGCGCTAAAATGATGCATACCGAGGTCAGGCTGGCTATCGACAGCTGTCTGGCCGAGCCGATGCTATTAATGAGCGTGCTGGACAATCTTTATTCCAATGCGGTGCACTATGGCGCTGAATCCGGTAACATTTGTATTCGCAGCAATGTATATGGTTCAAAGGCGCACATTGATGTGATCAATACGGGCACGCCGATCCCGGAAGCGGAAAGAGCCATGATTTTTGAACCCTTTTTCCAGGGAAGCCATCAGCGTAAAGGTGCGGTGAAGGGGAGCGGATTAGGGTTAAGTATCGCCAGGGACTGCATCCGTCGTATGCAGGGGGAACTGTATCTGGTCGATGAGAATGCGCAAGAAGTTTGCTTCCGTATCGAACTGCCGCTATCTGCATCGAAAAACCACTAAAAATGAAGCTAAGCCTGGTGAGTATGCCACACGTTTTTGTTCGAGTTCTGAAGCGATTATTTCCCCGAAGAGGATGGTTAGCGAGTGTGCCTTGCCTGGTGCTGATGGGGTGCGCGCCACATGCCGCGAAGCATGTCGTAAATGATGCGTCGCAGGAAAAAATTCCACCGTATCAGCTGGCGGATTATCTCTCTACCGACTGTACGGATATCTGGTTACTCAAAGGGCCATCGACGGATAACAATCCGCTTTACTGGCTGCGGGCGATTGATTGTGCCGATCGCCTGTTGCCTGTTCAGTCACGCAATGAAGCGCGGGCGCTGGAAGATGGCAGCTGGCAGAACACGTTCAAACGCGGGATTCTGCTGGCGGATGCTAAAATTACGCCCCTTGAACGGCGCGATATGGTCACTCGCCTCGATGCGCTAAGCGCGCAAATTCCCGCTCAGGTGCGCCCGCTCTATCAGCTCTGGCGCGACGGCCAGGCGCTACAGTTACAGCTTGCCGAAGAGCGTCAGCGTTACAGTAAACTCCAGCAAGCGTCGGATAGCGAGCTTGATACGTTGCGTCAGCAGCATCAGCACTTACAGGCGCAGCTCGATCTCACGACGCGCAAGCTGGAGAATCTGACTGATATTGAGCGCCAGCTCTCCACGCGCAAACCCGCAGGCAACTACAATCCTGACGCGACACACGGAAATGACAAACCCGCAGCGCCTGACGACGGCGCATCTTCCGCACTGCCACAAGATGAGGTAACGCCATGATAAGCCGCAAACCGGCACATCTGCTGCTCGTGGACGATGACCCGGGGCTGTTGAAACTGCTTGGGATGCGCCTGACCAGCGAAGGCTACAGCGTCGTGACGGCGGAAAGCGGTCAGGAAGGGCTGCGCGTACTGAATCGCGAGAAAGTGGATCTGGTTATTAGCGATCTGCGGATGGATGAAATGGATGGCATGCAGCTGTTCACGGAAATCCAGAAAGTCCAGCCTGGCATGCCCGTTATCATTTTGACCGCACACGGCTCTATTCCTGATGCCGTGGCGGCGACGCAAAAAGGCGTGTTTAGCTTTCTGACCAAACCGGTCGATAAAGATGCGCTGTATCAGGCCATTGATGACGCGCTTGAACAATCGGCGCCGGCAATGGACGACAGCTGGCGCGAATCAATCGTTACGCGCAGTCCGTTGATGATACGCCTGCTGGAACAGGCGCGGATGGTGGCGCAATCGGATGTCAGCGTGCTGATTAACGGGCAAAGCGGCACCGGGAAAGAGATTTTCGCGCAGGCTATCCATAACGCCAGCCCGCGCAGCAGTAAACCTTTCATCGCCATTAACTGCGGCGCGCTGCCGGAACAGCTACTGGAGTCCGAACTGTTTGGCCACGCGCGCGGGGCGTTTACCGGCGCGGTCAGCAATCGCGAAGGGTTATTTCAGGCGGCGGAAGGCGGCACGCTGTTTCTTGACGAAATCGGCGATATGCCCGCGCCGTTACAGGTTAAGCTGCTGCGCGTTCTGCAAGAGCGCAAAGTCAGACCGCTTGGCAGCAATCGCGATATCGATATTGATGTGCGCATTATCTCCGCAACGCACCGCGATCTGCCTAAGGCGATGGCGCGGGGTGAATTTCGCGAAGACTTATATTACCGTCTGAACGTGGTGAGTCTGAAGATCCCGACGCTGGCGGAGCGTACGGAAGATATTCCGCTGCTGGCGAATCATCTTCTGCGCCAGTCAGCAGAGCGGCATAAACCGTTTGTGCGGGCGTTTTCAACGGATGCGATGAAGCGTCTGATGACCGCAAGCTGGCCGGGAAACGTGCGTCAGTTGGTGAACGTTATTGAGCAGTGCGTGGCGTTAACTTCCTCGCCGGTCATCAGCGACGCGCTGGTAGAGCAGGCGCTGGAAGGCGAAAATACGGCGCTGCCGACGTTTGTTGAGGCGCGTAATCAGTTTGAGCTTAACTACTTGCGTAAACTGCTGCAAATCACCAAAGGGAATGTCACCCATGCGGCGAGAATGGCAGGGCGTAACCGGACGGAATTTTATAAGCTGCTCTCGCGCCATGAGTTAGATGCAAACGATTTCAAAGAGTAGTTTTCATGCCGTAAAGTAGCGTGAATTATGTTACGTTTATCAGATTAAAAGACAGGCGACCTTTTCAAGGAATAGCATGAAAAAGATTGATGCGATTATTAAACCCTTCAAGCTGGACGACGTCCGTGAAGCGCTGGCTGAGGTAGGCATTACCGGTATGACGGTTACCGAAGTGAAAGGCTTTGGGCGTCAGAAAGGCCATACCGAGCTGTACCGTGGCGCGGAATATATGGTGGATTTTCTGCCGAAGGTGAAAATTGAAATCGTGGTGACCGACGATATCGTGGATACCTGCGTTGACACCATTATTCGCACCGCGCAGACGGGGAAAATCGGTGACGGTAAAATTTTCGTCTTTGACGTTGCGCGCGTGATTCGTATTCGTACCGGCGAAGAAGACGACGCGGCAATTTAAGCCGCGTCGTGCTTGCCGGATGGCGGTGTAAACACTTTATCCGGCCTACAAAATCCCGTAGGCCTGATAAGCGCAGCGCCATCAGGCATGACTTAATTACAGCACTTTATGTGGGCCGAAGCATTCGTAATGAATGTTTTCGCTTTTCACGCCCAGCCCTGTCAGCTGCTTCGCAGCAAACTGCATAAAGCCGACCGGACCGCACAGATAAAACTGCATTGCCGGATCGCTGATCGCACTTTCCAGTTTGTTCAAATCCATCAGACCTGTGCTGTCGAACGCGCCATTCGCACGATCGGCTTCTGTCGGTTCGCGATACCAGGTATGTGCGGTAAAGCGCGGCAGGGTTTTACCCAGCTCGCTCACTTCATCTGCAAACGCATGCACGTCGCCGTTTTCCGCCGCGTGGAACCAGTTCACCTGCGCGGTGTGGTTGGCTTTGGTCAGCGTATCCAGCATGGCCAGCATTGGAGTCTGGCCTACGCCTGCGGAAATCAGAGAAACAGGCGTGTCCGTTGCGACATCCATGAAGAAATCACCTGCCGGAGCGGCTAAGTGGACGATATCGCCGACGCTTGCGTGGTTGTGCAGCCAGCTGGAAACCTGACCGCCATCTTCACGCTTAACTGCGATGCGATAACCTTTACCATCCGGCTTGCGGGTCAGGGAATACTGACGGATCTCCTGATGCGGGAAGCCTTCCGGTTTCAGCCAGACCCCCAGGTATTGACCCGGATGATATTCTGCGACCGGGCCGCCATCGACCGGTTCAAATTCAAAGCTGGTAATCAGGGCGCTGCGCGGCGTTTTCGCGACGATGCGGAACGGACGAGTGCCTTCCCAGCCGCCATTCTTGCTGGCGTTTTCGCTGTAGATTTGCGCTTCGCGATTGATAAAGACATTGGCCAGAACGCCATACGCTTTACCCCAGGCATCCAGCACTTCCTGGCCTGGGCTGAACATTTCGTCCAGCGTTGCCAGCAGGTGGCCACCAACGATGTTGTACTGTTCTGGTTTGATCTGGAAACTGGTGTGCTTCTGGGCGATTTTTTCTACCGCAGGCAGCAGCGCAGGCAGGTTTTCGATATTGCTGGCATAGGCCGCGATGGCGTTAAACAGCGCTTCACGTTGATCGCCATTTCGCTGGTTACTCATGTTAAAAATTTCTTTGAGTTCAGGGTTGTGGGTAAACATGCGATCGTAGAAATGGGCGGTCAGTTTTGGACCGGTTTCAACCAGCAGGGGAATGGTGGCTTTTACTGTGGCGATGGTTTGAGCGTCAAGCATACTGTCTTCCTTTATCTGAGACTTTAATGATGTATGTCAAATACATCTTATAAAAAATAACCCTGTATTGTAAATGGTTCTTTGTAACTTTGCGTTTTTAACGTTACAACGTGAAAAATCTGCATCACAAACCTGAAAAGAAATCCGTTGAAATTCGTAAGGTCTTCATTCGACAAAGCCTTGTACAGTATGAAGGTAATCGTTTGCGTAAAATCCTTTGTCAAGACCTGTTATCGCAGAATGATTCGGTTATACTGTTGGCCGTTGTCCCACGGGATTGCCTTTTTAGGCCAAAATTTATCGTTAGCTGAGTCAGGAGATGCGGATGTTAAAGCGTGAAATGAACATTGCCGATTATGATGCCGAACTGTGGCAGGCTATGGAGCAGGAAAAAGTACGTCAGGAAGAGCACATCGAACTGATCGCCTCCGAAAACTACACCAGCCCGCGCGTGATGCAGGCGCAGGGGTCTCAGCTGACCAACAAATACGCTGAAGGATATCCGGGCAAGCGCTACTACGGCGGTTGCGAATATGTGGATGTCGTTGAGCAACTGGCGATTGACCGCGCGAAAGAACTGTTTGGCGCAGACTACGCCAACGTCCAGCCGCACTCTGGTTCTCAGGCTAACTTCGCGGTCTACACTGCGCTGCTGCAACCGGGCGACACCGTTCTGGGTATGAACCTGGCGCAAGGTGGCCACCTGACTCACGGTTCTCCGGTAAACTTCTCCGGTAAACTGTACAACATCGTGCCTTACGGCATCGATGAGTCCGGTAAAATTGACTACGAAGAGATGGCGAAGCTGGCTCAGACTCATAAACCGAAGATGATCATCGGCGGCTTCTCTGCTTATTCCGGCGTCGTTGACTGGGCAAAAATGCGTGAAATTGCCGACAGCATTGGCGCGTACCTGTTTGTTGATATGGCGCACGTCGCGGGTCTTATCGCCGCAGACGTTTATCCGAACCCGGTTCCGCATGCTCACGTTGTGACCACCACCACGCACAAAACCTTGGCGGGTCCGCGCGGCGGCCTGATCCTGGCGAAAGGCGGTGACGAAGAGTTGTACAAAAAACTGAACTCTGCCGTTTTCCCTAGTGCTCAGGGTGGCCCGCTGATGCATGTGATCGCCGGTAAAGCGGTGGCGCTGAAAGAAGCGATGGAACCGGAGTTCAAAGTCTACCAGCAGCAGGTTGCCAAAAACGCCAAAGCGATGGTGGAAGTGTTCCTGAACCGTGGCTACAAAGTGGTTTCCGGCGGTACAGAGAACCACCTGTTCCTGCTGGATCTGGTGGACAAAAACCTGACCGGTAAAGAAGCTGACGCCGCGCTGGGTCGTGCCAACATCACCGTTAACAAAAACAGCGTGCCAAACGATCCGAAGAGTCCGTTCGTTACTTCCGGTATCCGTATCGGTTCTCCGGCCATTACGCGTCGCGGTTTTAAAGAAGCAGAAGCCAAAGAACTGGCTGGCTGGATGTGCGATGTGCTGGACAACATCAACGATGAAGCGGTTATCGAGCGCATCAAAGGCAAAGTGCTGGACATCTGCGCACGCTTCCCGGTTTACGCGTAAGCGATACGCCAGGCATCGTGAAAAAGGCTTCCTGCGGGAAGCCTTTTTTATTTCCGGGTCACGCCGTGCGGGCGAATCCAGGCGCGACTTTGATACCCGGTTATATGAATAATTTTAATACCACGCCGGTGGTTTTTCGTTCGACAAGCGGATCTCCTTTCATCGCAGGGTGTCGGACTTATACTCAGAGCGCGTTTAGCTGTGATTCGACGTACAGATAGCCGATCCCCATCAACTGTTGCGAACGACTGAGTGTGCCAAAGCCGATCCGGGTGGACCTTGCCTGCGGGTTATCGCCATGATCAAAGGGATTAAACCCCGTTTGCTGCACCAGCGTATTCAGCCAGCTTTCGCCAAAGGCGCAACTGCGGCCATAAATCCAGATTTGGTTAATATTCAGGATATTCAGAAAGTTATATAAACTCAGTCCAATCGCGCTGGCGGCGTGTTCCACCCAGGCCTGGATGCGGACATCGCCCTGTTGCCAGGCGGTAATCAGTTGATCGATGGTGATAGTTTCTGGGTCGCAATCCGCCGTGGGCTGCGTTTTCATCCACCGTCGGGCCTGTTTTTTAAGCGCGCTGAGCGAGGCCACGGTTTCCAGACAGCCGTAGCGGCCGCAATCACAGGCTACCCCGTCCGGGTTGACGATGGTATGTCCGATCTGACCGCTGCCATACAAACTGCCGCGCCAGATGTTGTCGTTGATGACGAAGGAGGAACCAATCCCGTAATCGACGTTAATGACGCAGAAATCGCGGTTTGCCGCCGGGTTTTGCCACTTCTCCGCCAGCGCCAGCATCACGCAGTCATTGTCTAACCGCACCTGTACGCCGAGCATCTCCTCCAGCAAATATTTAATCTCAACCGGGGTTTTCCACGGTGCCTGCGGCATGGTTTTTGACGCCCCGGTAATGGGATCGACCTGACCGTGAACGCCTAATGCCAGATTGATGGTCACGTCGGGATAGCGCTGACGATATTCCCGCCAGTGCGCGGCAAGCGCGGTCAGCAAGGCTTTTGGCGAACCGGCATTGATCTCCGCATGGCGCCAGTCGCCCACGGCGACCAGACGCGCATCTGCCAGCTGGCTGGTGATGCTGGTGGGCGTCACGTTCATGCACAGCGTCCAGTCTCCCTGTTCGGGCAGGTGATAGCTGCCGCTACTCAGCCCTCGTTGGCTTAACGTCTCCCGGGAATGGCAAATTCTTCCCTCATCGATCAACTCCTCCAGAATATTGCTGACCGCCGGAATCGACAGGCCGCTGAGCTGCGCCAGCCGGGATTTACTGAGCTGTTTTTCACGCCACAGGTGCGACAGAAAGATCTGCTTGTTGGCTTGCCTGACCCGGGCGTTATTGAACCCTGTACGCTGCATACACTTAACTCCCTTAACTATATTGCGTGAGCATTGCGTATTTTAACGCCAGTTATCTGCCCCAGAATAGCAGCAAGGTGAAATTTTACTTTTGTTTGTTTAGTGGAGAATGACATGTACGGTTCAGTTAAGGTCTGGCAGGAAACACTCTCACTCCCTACGTGGACAACCGGCGAAGAAGATCCGAACCCGATGTTCCTGGAAAAGCGGGTTTATCAGGGGTCTTCAGGCGCGGTTTATCCTTATGGCGTCATCGATACGCTGACCGGTAAACGTGAAATGCGCGAGTATCAGGCAGTCTGGATGGAGAATGATTTTATTCGCATCATGCTGTTGCCGGAGCTGGGCGGACGTATTCATCGCGCGTATGACAAAGTACAGCAGCGTGATTTTGTTTACTACAACGAAGTGGTGAAACCCGCGCTGGTCGGGCTGCTGGGGCCGTGGATCTCCGGTGGGATTGAATTTAACTGGCCGCAGCATCACCGTCCAACCACATTTATGCCGGTGGATTTTACCTGTCAGCAGGGCGAACACGGAGAACAAACCGTGTGGATGGGGGAAGTGGAACCCATGCGCGGCTTGCAGGTGATGACCGGATTTACGCTGTACCCCGATCGGGCATTAATTGAAATCACCGGAAAAGTCTTTAACGGCAACGCTACGCCGCGCCATTTTTTATGGTGGGCAAACCCGGCGGTGAAAGGCGGAGACGACCACCAGAGCGTCTTCCCGCCGGACGTTACTGCCGTATATGACCACGGTAAACGGGATGTCTCCGCCTTTCCGATCGCGACGGGCACTTATTACAAAGTGGACTACTCCGCCGGCGTGGATATCTCGCGTTATAAAAATGTACCGGTGCCGACCTCTTATATGGCTGAAAAGTCAGATTATGATTTTGTCGGCGCCTGGCATCATGGCGAACGAGGGGGACTGCTGCATGTGGCCGACCACCATATTTCGCCGGGTAAAAAACAGTGGACGTGGGGATACGGTGATTTTGGCGTGGCCTGGGATCGCAACCTGACCGATGACAACGGCCCGTACATTGAACTCATGACCGGGGTCTTCACCGACAACCAGCCTGATTTTACCTGGCTTGCGCCGTATGAAGAGAAAGTCTTCGTGCAAAATTTCCTGCCCTACAGTGAACTGGGCATGGTGCAAAACGCCAGTACGCAGCTTGCGCTGCGCCTTGAGCGAGAAGGGAACCAGCTTTCATCCGGCGTTTATGCCGTTGCGCCGCTACATGACGTTCAGGTAACGCTTTGTGCCCAGGGGCAACCGTTCTTTGAAAAAACACTCACGCTGGAACCCGGTCAAAGCTGGCGCGCCGATCTTTCTGACGCGGGCCACGCGCGGGTGAAAATGACCGTTGCCCGTCGTGATGGCGTCACGCTGCTGGCGTATGAGGAGCATATCGCGGAGGACTTGCCGTTGCCGAAAGCGGCCTGCGCGCCCGAACTACCAGAGGCGCTGTCCTGTACTGATGAGCTCTATTTTATTGGTCAGCATCTGGAGCAGTACAACCATGCCAGCCGCTATGCAGAAGAGTATTACCAGCGAGCGCTGGACGTGGACCCGCATGACTATCGCAACAATGTCGCGCTGGGCACGCTGGCGCTGAATCGTGCGGACTGGGCGCAGGCAGAGCGCTGTGCGAAGTCTGCCTTACAGCGGGCGCATAAGCTCAATAAAAATCCGCGTGATGGGGAAGCGAGTATGCTGCTGGCCGCCGCGCTGGAACGCCAGGGCAAGGACGACCTCGCCCGTGAGCACTACTACAAAGCCAGCTGGAGCGGCAACTGTCGTGACGCGGCCTTCTGGTCGCTGGCGCGAATCGCCATGAAGCGGAATGATTACGCCGATGCGCTGGAGAAAGTGAATCTGAGTTTGCGCTTTAATGGCAGCAATAATCTGGCGATGGGGCTGAAAGCACTGGCTCTGGCCGGACTCGGGCGCACAACCGAAGCGCTGGCGTATATTTCACAGCAGCTTATTGAGTACCCGCTGAGTTATACCCTGCATTATGCGCGCTGGGCTATCCGTCAGGATGAGGCGGCGAAAGAGGCGCTTATCGCCATTACCGGGCGCCGTGGCGCCAACGCCTGCGAGCTGGCGGGCTGGCTGGTCTCTTGTGGGCAAAAAGAGGCCGCCCGCGCGGTGCTGACGCTGCTCGACAGCCAGGAGACGCTGCCCATGCTGTGGCGCGCGTCGCTGAGTGATGATCCGCAACCGTTTATTGCGCTGGCTCGCGACTGTTTGCACAACCGCGTTCGTTTTCCCAACACGCTCGACGAAGTGCAAATGCTGCAAACGCTGTCGGATTGCGCCTTCGCTCGCTATCTGCTGGGTTGTTTCTGGTACAGCAAGCGTTGTTATGAAGAGGCGGTGAATTGCTGGCAGTTTACGCTGGAGCAGGAACCGAATTTCGCGCCGGCGCATCGGCTGCTGGGGATTTACGCCTGGAACAAACAGCACGATGCGCAGAAAGCGCTGAAATACCTGTCTCAGGCGGTTGCGCTGGAGCCGAAGAATGCCCGCTTCCTGTTTGAGCTGGATTATCTGAACAAACTGATGGCAGCGCCAGCCGAGGCGCGTTTACAACGGCTGGAGGCCAGCAAAGAGATTGTTTTCCATCGCGACGATCTGACCGTGGAATTGCTTAGCGTATGGAATAGCCTCGGTCGCTACGAAGCGGCCGCCGGGGTGTTGCGCGAACGTGTTTTTCACCCCTGGGAAGGCGGGGAGGGCAAAGCCACCGGGCAATATTTACTGAATCAGATCCATCAGGCGCTGGAGGTTATTCGCCGTGGCGAGCTGCAAAACGCCACCGTTTTGCTTCAGCAGGCGTTGCACTATCCGCACAATCTCGGCGAGGGGCGTTTACCGGGACAAACGGATAATGACATCTGGTATTTGCTGGGCTATTGCGCGCGCCAGCAAGGTCATCATGATGAGGCGCAGCGCTATTTCACCCGCGCGACTCGCGGAGGCAGCTCGCTGGACGCGGGACGTTACTACAATGACCAGCCGGTGGATTATCTCTTCTGGCAGGGGATGGCGCTGAAAGCGTCAGGTGACTGCACTGAAGCGAACCTTCTTTTCCAGAGTTTCCTGCAATGGGTGGAGACGCAGCGTGACAAGGTTCCCGACGTCGATTTCTTCGCCGTATCGTTACCGGATCTGGTGGTGCTGGATACACCCGCGCAGGAGAAACACCAGCAGCACTGTCTGTTCATTACCGCGCTGGGCCATCTGGGGCTGGGTGATATCCCGGCGTGCCAGCAGGCGCTAAACGCGCTCCTGCAACGCAATCCGACGCATGACAAGGCGCAGCTGCTGCGCCATGCGCTCAACGTACCGTTATTTCAATAGACCCTGAACAGGTGGAGGCGACTCCACCTGAAACCTGCTGTTCCCTGCGTTTCCCTGAAAGAGGAATCATAATGAATAACACGCAGACACATTTAAGAATCGGTTATGTCTGGACTATCTGTCTGGTTGCCGCCTGCGGCGGCTTGCTGTTTGGCTATGACTGGGTGGTGATTGGCGGCGCCAAACCGTTCTACGAAGCCTATTTTTCAATTACCGATCCCGCGCAGTCCGGCTGGGCGATGAGTTCAGCGCTGGTCGGCTGTATCTTTGGCGCACTGATGTCCGGCTGGTGCGCTGATAAATTTGGGCGAAAAATGCCGCTGATTCTGGCCGCGATCCTGTTCAGCGCATCGTCCTGGGGAACCGCTGTCGCCAGCAATTTCGATATGTTTGTGATTTACCGTATCGTTGGCGGCGTAGGAATCGGCCTGGCGTCCGCCCTTAGCCCGCTGTACATCGCGGAAGTCAGCCCGGCGGAGAAGCGTGGACGTTTTGTGGCGGTCAACCAACTCACGATCGTGATCGGCGTGCTGGCGGCTCAGCTCATTAACCTGATGATTGCTGAACCGGTGGCGACCGACGCGACCCGGCAGGCGATTGTTGAAAGCTGGAATGGGCAGATGGGCTGGCGCTGGATGTTTGGCGCGGAACTGGTGCCTGCGCTGGCGTTTCTGGTTCTGATGTTCTTTGTGCCGGAATCACCGCGCTGGCTGGTCAAAGCGGGCAAACCTGAACGCGCCCGCGCCATGCTGCAACGGATTGGCTCAGCGGAGTATGCCGGGCAGACGTTGCGGGAAATAGAACATACTCTGCTGAAAGACAACCACAAAGTGGCCTGGTCAACGCTATTGCAGCCGCAGATTAAACCGATTGTCATCATCGGTATGGTGCTGGCCGTCTTCCAGCAATGGTGCGGGATCAATGTGATCTTCAACTATGCGCAGGAGATCTTCGCTTCCGCAGGGTTTGATATCAACGGAACGTTAAAATCCATTGTCGCCACAGGGATCATTAACCTCGTCTTCACCCTCGCAGCGCTGCCGCTGGTCGATAAAATTGGTCGCCGAAAACTGATGCTGTTTGGCGCTTCAGGACTCACGGTGATTTATGTACTGATTGCCGCCGCTTACGGGATGGGGATTATGGGCTGGCCGGTTCTGGTGCTGGTGCTGGCGGCTATTGCGATTTACGCTCTGACGCTGGCGCCTGTCACCTGGGTTCTGTTGTCGGAAATCTTCCCGAACCGCGTCCGTGGTCTGGCGATGTCGCTGGGGACGCTGGCGCTCTGGATTGCCTGCTTCCTGCTGACCTACACGTTCCCGCTGCTTAATGCGGGGCTGGGAGCGGCGGGCAGTTTCCTGCTTTACGGCGTTATCTGCGCGATGGGGTATTTCTACGTGCTGCGCAATGTGCCTGAAACGAAAGGCGTGACGCTGGAAGCGCTGGAAGAGCAACTGGCGGCGCGGCATGTGAAATCCAGCCCGTCAACTCAACAGCGAAGCGCACGGTAATGGACGATACGCTGACATTACAAAACACGCATCTGCGGATGCGTGTTGATCCACAGGGCGGCAGATTGTTGAGTTTATTTTCATTAGCGCATCAGCAGGCCGTTTTACGTGAAGGATGCGGCGTAAAACCCGGCGAATGCGGCCTGTTCCCCATGCTGCCGGTCGCCAATCGCGTTGCCGAAAACCGTTTTCTGTTCCGCGGAGAGGAGGTGAATCTTCCCCGGCATGAGGAGGATGCCGTTTTCTTTCTGCACGGTGACGGCTGGCTCAGGCGCTGGGATACGATTGCCGTTCATGAGGATGCCTGTCATCTGCGTTCAGGTCGTCAAATGGCGTGCGGTTATGATTATGTCGCGGATCTTCACTATCAGCTGAACGCTTCTGTGCTTCATGCCTCGCTGACGATAACGCACCGGGGGGAACGACCGATGCTTTATGGTTGCGGATTCCACCCGTACTTTGCTTTTGATCGTCACAGTACCGTGCAGTTTGCCGCCAGTGGTTACTGGCCGGAAGGTAAGCAGCATCTGCCGCAGGAATGGCAGAGCGATATTCCCCGGCAGGCGGATTTTTCCGGCGCGCAATATGGCGAGGATGCGTGGCTTAACGTAGGGTATTCCGGCTGGAGCGGGCGGGCGATCGTGCAGCGTGATGTGATGAAGGTCACGCTTTTATCGCAAACGCCCTGGCTTATGCTATTCAGAATGCAAGGGGAGTCATTCTTGTGTCTGGAACCGCAGTCGCACCCGGTAAATGCCCACAACATGCCGGGGCAACCGGGACTCCAGGCTTTAGCTCAGGGAGACCAGTGCCATTTCGCGATGCAAATCGCTGTTGTTTAGGCCAAAAAAGATGTTATTCGCCTGTTAATGCTCTCTTGCGCCAGCCTGCATTTATCGCCAGACTATCGCCTCCATACGGGAGGGAATCATGGTTTTGCACTCCACGCGCTGGCTGGCGCTCGGTTATTTTACCTACTTCTTTAGCTACGGTATTTTTCTGCCATTCTGGAGCGTCTGGCTTAAAGGCCTGGGACTGACGCCGGAAACCATCGGTCTCCTGCTGGGGGCGGGGCTGGTGGCGCGTTTCCTCGGTAGCCTGTTGATTGCGCCACGGGTGAGCGATCCTTCCCGCTTGATTTCTGCGTTACGCCTTCTGGCGCTGCTGACGCTGGTGTTTGCCCTCGCATTCTGGGCAGGGACGCACGTTGCGTGGCTGATGGTGGTGATGATCGGTTTTAACCTCTTCTTCTCGCCGCTGGTGCCGCTCACCGATGCGCTGGCCAATACCTGGCAAAAACAGTTAACGATGGACTATGGCCGGGTGCGTTTGTGGGGGTCTATTGCGTTTGTGATCGGCTCGGCGTTGACCGGGAAACTGGTGAGCCTCTTTGATTATCAGGCGATTCTGGGGCTATTGACGCTTGGGGTGGCCTCGATGCTGCTAGGTATGCTGCTGCGACCGAGCGTATTGCCGCAGGGGGAAAGCCGTCACCAGGAGAGCGCGGGCTGGCCTGCCTGGCGTACGCTCGTCGTCCAGAGCTGGCGCTTTCTCGCCTGCGTGTGCCTGCTGCAAGGCGCGCATGCCGCTTATTACGGCTTCAGCGCGATTTACTGGCAGGGGGCGGGCTATTCCGCCTCGGCAGTGGGGTATTTGTGGTCGCTGGGCGTGGTGGCGGAAGTGGTTATTTTTGCGCTGAGCAACAAACTGTTCCGCCGTTTTAGCGCTCGCGATCTGCTATTGCTCTCCGCCGTATGCGGCGTCATCCGCTGGGGATTAATGGGCTGGAGCACCGCGCTGCCGTGGCTGATAGCGATCCAGATTCTGCATTGCGGCACCTTTACCGTTTGCCATCTGGCCGCGATGCGTTACATCGCCGCTCGCCAGGGAAGCGAAGTGATTCGTCTACAGGCGGTCTATTCTGCCGTGGCGATGGGCGGCAGCATCGCCATCATGACCGTATTCGCCGGATTCCTGTATCAGCATTTAGGGAACGGCGTATTCTGGGTGATGGCATTGGTGGCGTTGCCTGCTATTTTCTTACGGCCTAACGTCGCCGCGTCATCATGATTCCAGTATTTTGCGGATCTGCTGCTGTTGGTGTGCGGTAAGCGACAGGTCCGCATGAATCAACGGCGGCGAAAAGAGCGGCAGCGGTGTGGCATACGGGGTGACAATCAGCGCCACGCCGCGCGGCGAACCTTCTTTCTGGAAGGCCTGCGTCGGCACATGCTTAATATTGAGCGGCAGGAGCGTCAGTTCTCGTAATTGCTGCTCAATATGTGCCTCCAGTTCGCCGTTATTGCCTGTCAGTAACACGATCTGCTTTTCGTGCAGGTCGTTCTCCTGCATCAGCCATGCGCCAAAAATCACCGCGACCAGTCCTGTCTCTTCATCAGAGAAACGCACACCGTATTCGCTTTCAAACCCGGCGAGGGCGTCACGCGTGGTGCGCACCAGCCGAGGGTAGAGGCGACTGAACTCTTCCGGCAGCGTGTTATCAATACCAATGGCGAATAAACTTCGGCTCAGCGCCTGGGCAAGGTGCACATAGAGTTGGTCGTTAAGTCCCTGTTCGTCGCTGAAGCGCACCTGCCCCATTTCCCGAAAGCGCAACACCAGCCGGGCGACAGCCAGGCGCAGGCGGCGATCCTGCTGATGGTTGTCGTGGATAGGGTCGGGGATGCGAATCATGGAAAACAGTAAAGCCATAAACAGCGTTTCGTCGGGCGGCGCGTTTTGCATGACGCGGCGCTGCCAGTGACGGCCAATCTCCAGCGCGAGCGGGTATTCGGCGCAGGACTGCGCCCACTGTTTCTGTAGCGGATTAAACGCCGGTGCGATGCCCGCATGATGCTGTAGCAGGCAATATTGTAAAAACAGCCGCAGAAACTGCACATCCCGGCATTCAAACGGTTTTTGCAGCCGCCGCGAGCAAAGGTTGATCAGCGCATGCAGATTGGTATCGTCATACAACGTACGCGCGATCCCTCTCCGTTTAAGCTCGGTTTTTAATGCCGGCGTAAACTGTTGCGTAATGAAGGTCGGGCATATGCGTAAGCCGCGTCTGAGCCAGTGTAAAAGGCACAAACGTTGGTTGAGCGCAGCCCCCTCGATTCGGTAGCGTCCGTTCTGACCCGTTGTGATGGCGAGTCGATGATAGCGCTGGATCTCCAGGCCTGTTTCGGTGATATCCTCACGGGCAATTTCATCATCGACGCCATTGAGCGCGCTGAATGTTTCCGTGGTGGCGATTTGCCCCGGCTGGAAAAGCGTCAGTAAAACCCGGCAGCGGCGCTGGGGAGCAGAAAGTACAGACGGCGGAGTAAGCGTTGGCATCATCTGTCTGGTCTCCCGTTAGTTTGTTTGATAAGGATAGCTAAAGTTTGTGCGTGGAAATGGTTATAAGAGGGCTTTACGCCAGGAATGCTGGCGAGCATCACAGAATTTTTAACGTGAGGAACAGATGCAATTAGTTAAACGCAGCGCTTTAACACTCTTTCTCGCTGTTTTATCTTTCACAGCGCAGGCGCACCCTCATAGCTTTATTCGATTGCAGACGCAGCTGGTGAGTGAAAACGATCGGTTTGTGGCGCTAAAAATGCGCTGGACGATGGATGAAATCACCTCCGCCGACCTGCTTTACGACGCGGGAGACGCGAAGCCCGGTTCGGAGATATGGAAAAAGCTGGCGGCGGAAGTGATGGCGAACGTGCTCGGCCAGCACTATTTCACCGAAGTGTGGCATAACGGACAAAAGGTCAAGTTTAAAAATCGCCCGATGGAATACGGAATGGAACGGGAAGCGCACCAGGCGGTGTTGACGTTTGTCCTGCCGTTGGCTGAACCGCAGCCGCTGAGCGGCCAGACTTATACTTTCTCGACCTTCGATCCCACATACTATGTGGATATGAGCTACGCCAACGATCGGGACGCCTCGTTGCCGCAGGCGTTAAGCACACAATGCAGCATGAGCGTACATACGCCGACGCCGAGTGAAGAGACTCTCAGTTTTGCGCAGTCGCTGGATAAAGAAGACGCGCCGCCGGAGGATATGGATTTGGGTAAACAGTTCGCGCAGAAGGTAACGGTGCAATGTCAGTAATCTCCCAACAACGCCCGCGCTCCCGACGCTGGCTGCCGCTGTGGCCGCTGGCGGTATTTCTGTTGCTGGCCATCGCGGGCGGGCTGTGGTTATGGCAGGCCTGGCCACAGGTGATGGTGAAAAGCATTGCCTGGCAGCGGGAAGTGAATCAGCAGATGAGCGCCTTATTAAAAGCGGTGGCGGCGAATCCGGCGCAGGCGGGCGGTTCGCTGCTGTTGTTTAGCTTTCTGTATGGCGTACTCCATGCGCTGGGGCCGGGTCATGGAAAAGTGGTGATTACCACATGGCTGGCGACGCATCCATCAAAGCTGAAATCAAGCATCGGCCTGACGCTGGCCTCATCGTTGTTGCAGGGGCTGGTGGCCATTGCGCTGGTGGTTGTGGTGCTGACGGTATTGCAGCTTCCGGCGAGGCAGTTACATCTGAGCAGCTTCTGGCTGGAGAAGGGCAGTTATGCGTTAGTCGGCGTGCTGGGAATATTGCTTTGCTGGCGGGCGCTAAAGACGCTTCGCGTGCTGCTGCGCAAGCCGAAATTTATCTCATTTACGCCGCATCATGTTCACCACGAACATTGCGGCTGTGGGCATCAGCATCTGCCGAACCCAGAGCAACTCAGGAATGGCGATGACTGGCGCGCGCGGCTGATGATTATTCTGTCGATGGGGATGCGCCCCTGTTCCGGCGCGATTATGGTGCTGCTGTTCAGTAAAGTTATTGGCGTCTTTAGTTGGGGAATGGCGTCGGCGCTGGCGATGGCGGCGGGAACTTCGCTGACCATTACCTCTCTGGCGTTGCTGGTCCACAGTTTCCGCACGCTGGCGGTAAAATTAAGCGGCAATAAAACGCCGGTATTGTGGCGGCAAGTGGGATGGACAACGCTGGCGTTAGCCGGTGGCGTGATTTTGGTTGTGGCGGCGGTGGTGATGTGGATGAGTGCGGTGCCGGTGGGCAGGGGATTAAGACCGTTTTAGCACAGTTGTAGGATGAATGCCTGATGGCGCTTCGCTTATCAGGCCTACGGGAAACTCCCCTGGTAGGCCGGATAAGGCGCTAGCCGTCATCCGGCATCAAACGATTAACGCTTCAGCGCATCACTCAATTCGTCGCGCATGCTTGCCAGCATCGCTTTAACCACGCGCGGGTTACCGGCCACGATGTTACCGGTCGTCATGTAGTTATGGCCGCCGGTAAAGTCGCTGACGATACCGCCCGCTTCACGCACCAGCAGTTCGCCACCGGCGAAATCCCACGGACGCAGACCGATCTCAAAGAAACCGTCAACGCGACCCGCAGCCACATACGCCAGATCCAGCGCAGCAGAACCGGTGCGACGGAAGTCAGCGCATTCGGTGAACAGTTTGCTAACGATATTGATGTAGGTGGTCGCATACTGTTTGGCTTTGAACGGGAAACCGGTCGCCAGGATGGTGCCATCCAGGTCGCGCGCGGTGCTGCCGCGCAGACGGTAACCGTTCAGCTGTGCGCCCTGACCGCGAGTGGCGGTGAACAGTTCGTTACGCATAGGATCGTAAACTACCGCGACTTCAGTACGGCCTTTGATGCGTACGGCGATAGATACCGCGAAGTGCGGCAGACGTTTGATAAAGTTGGTGGTGCCATCCAGTGGATCGATAACCCATTGAACATCCTGATCGGTACCTTCATGTTCACCGCTTTCTTCGGTAATGATGGTGTGCTGTGGGTAAGATTTGCGGATCGTTTCGATAATAATCGCTTCGGCGGCTTTATCGACGTTGGTCACAAAATCATTGCTGCCTTTCTGGCTGGTTTCTACTGAGTCAGGCGTTTCGTAGTGTTTGGCAATTACATTACCCGCCTTGCGCGCTGCGCGCACGGCGATGGTCAGCATCGGATGCATCGGTCTCTCTCACTGGATGTTAAAGAACGGGAAAACGGCGCAGAGTATAGCAGCGAGTTCGGAATATGTCTCCGTTTTATGATAATATGCCCGAATAATCTTTAGCCGAAGAAAGACAATGCTGCAAAATATTCGAATTGTGCTGGTGGAAACCTCTCACACCGGCAATATGGGTTCTGTTGCCCGCGCCATGAAAACAATGGGTTTAACAAACCTGTGGCTGGTCAATCCGTTGGTCAAGCCGGACTCCCAGGCTATCGCGCTGGCGGCTGGTGCCAGCGATGTGATCGGCAATGCACAGATCGTCGATACGCTCGATGACGCGCTGGCAGGGTGTAGCCTGGTGGTCGGCACCAGTGCGCGTTCCCGCACGCTGCCGTGGCCGATGCTGGACCCGCGCGAATGCGGTCTGAAAAGCGTGGCGGAAGCCGCGAATACGCCGGTTGCGCTGGTCTTTGGCCGCGAGCGCGTTGGCCTGACCAACGACGAACTGCAAAAATGCCATTACCATGTGGCGATTGCCGCAAACCCGGAATACAGCTCGCTCAACCTGGCGATGGCGGTACAGGTGATCGCCTACGAAGTGCGTATGGCCTGGCTGGCAACGCAGGAAAACGACGAGGCGGCGGAACATGAAGAGACGCCATATCCGCTGGTGGACGACCTGGAACGTTTTTACGGCCATCTGGAGCAGACGCTGCTTTCAACCGGCTTTATCCGTGAAGGCCATCCGGGGCAGGTCATGAACAAACTGCGTCGTCTGTTTACGCGTGCGCGCCCGGAAAGCCAGGAACTGAACATCCTGCGCGGCATTCTTGCTTCTATTGAGCAGCAGAATAAAGGCAAGTAAGCGTGTTGATGCCGGATGGCTGCACGATTTGCAGGCCGAATATTGTAGGCCGGATAAGCGAAGCGCCATCCGGCAAACAGAAACGGCACTGAAGGTTAAATACCTGACTAAATTAGTCAAGTAAATAGTTGACTGATTTAGTCGGGAATGTCAGACTTGACCCTGCTATGCAATGCCCCCATTTTACAATAAAAAACCCCGGGCAGGGGCGAGTTTGAGGTTAAGTAAGACATGAGACTGACATCTAAAGGGCGTTATGCCGTGACCGCAATGTTGGACGTTGCGCTCAACTCCGAAGCGGGCCCGGTACCGTTGGCTGATATTTCTGAACGTCAGGGAATTTCCCTTTCTTATCTGGAACAGCTGTTTTCACGTTTGCGTAAAAATGGTCTGGTTTCCAGCGTACGTGGCCCAGGCGGTGGTTATCTGTTGGGTAAAGACGCAGGTAGCATCGCGGTTGGCGAAGTGATTAGCGCTGTTGACGAGTCGGTAGATGCGACCCGTTGTCAGGGCAAAGGCGGCTGTCAGGGCGGCGATAAATGCCTGACGCATGCGCTGTGGCGTGATTTGAGTGACCGTCTGACCGGTTTCCTCAACAATATTACCTTAGGCGAACTGGTGAATAACCAGGAAGTTCTGGATGTGTCTGATCGTCAGCACACCCATGACGCGCCACGTAGCACCCGCACGCAAGACGCAATCGACGTCAAACTGCGCGCGTAATTTACCCGCCCTGTTTCGGGGCGCTGCTGCGTTGGCCGCGCTTGTTCACCCCAGTCACTTACTTATGTAAGCGCCTGGGTTTCACAAGCTTGTCGCCTTGCTGCACCGCAAAACAGTTAGGGTAAAAAATTATAATAGATTTCAGAATCAGGCCGGGGCGTTTACTCGCCCCGTGTACTCGGTCGTACATCCAGCCGGTTGCCTGATTCCTTGCATTGAAGCGATGTACGGAGTTTATAGAGCAATGAAATTACCGATCTATCTCGATTACTCCGCAACCACGCCGGTGGACCCGCGTGTTGCCGAGAAAATGATGCAGTTTTTGACCCTGGACGGAACCTTTGGTAACCCGGCCTCTCGTTCACACCGTTTCGGCTGGCAAGCTGAAGAAGCGGTAGATATCGCCCGCAACCAGATCGCAGAACTGGTTGGCGCCGATCCGCGTGAAATCGTCTTTACCTCCGGTGCGACTGAATCCGACAACCTGGCGATTAAAGGTGCGGCCAACTTTTATCAGAAAAAAGGCAAGCACATCATCACCAGCAAAACCGAGCATAAAGCCGTGCTGGATACCTGCCGTCAGCTTGAGCGCGAAGGGTTTGAGGTTACTTACCTGGCGCCGCAGAGCAACGGCATTATCGATCTGAAAGAACTCGAAGCGGCGATGCGCGATGACACCATTCTTGTGTCCATCATGCACGTTAACAACGAAATCGGCGTGGTGCAGGATATCGCGACTATCGGCGAAATGTGCCGTGCGCGTGGCATTATCTACCACGTTGACGCCACCCAGAGCGTGGGCAAACTGCCTATCGACCTGAGCCAGCTGAAAGTAGACCTGATGTCCTTCTCCGGCCACAAAATCTATGGCCCGAAAGGGATTGGCGCGCTGTATGTGCGTCGTAAACCGCGTATTCGTATCGAAGCGCAGATGCACGGCGGCGGTCACGAGCGCGGTATGCGTTCCGGTACGCTGCCTGTACACCAGATCGTCGGTATGGGCGAAGCTTACCGTATCGCGAAAGAAGAGATGGAAACCGAGATGGCGCGTCTGCGCACGCTGCGTAACCGTCTGTGGAACGGCATCAACGATATCGAAGAAGTTTACCTGAACGGTGACCTGGAACAGGGCGCGCCGAACATTCTCAACGTCAGCTTTAACTACGTTGAAGGCGAATCCCTGATTATGGCGCTGAAAGATCTGGCGGTGTCTTCAGGTTCCGCCTGTACGTCCGCAAGTCTGGAACCGTCCTATGTGCTGCGCGCACTGGGCATGAATGACGAGCTGGCGCATAGCTCTATCCGTTTCTCTTTAGGTCGTTTCACTACTGAAGAAGAGATCGACTACACCATTGAGCTGGTGCGCAAATCCATCGGTCGTCTGCGTGACCTTTCCCCGCTGTGGGAAATGTTCAAACAGGGCGTGGATTTGAACAGCATCGAATGGGCTCATCATTAATCGGTATCGGAATCAGGAGAATTTATAATGGCTTACAGCGAAAAAGTAATCGATCATTACGAGAATCCACGCAACGTGGGTTCCTTTGACAACAGCGACGAAAACGTAGGCAGCGGCATGGTGGGTGCACCGGCTTGCGGCGACGTGATGAAGTTGCAGATTAAAGTCAACAATGAAGGTATCATTGAAGACGCGCGTTTCAAGACTTACGGCTGCGGTTCCGCTATCGCGTCCAGCTCCCTGGTCACCGAATGGGTGAAAGGGAAGTCCCTGGACGAAGCGCAAGCGATTAAAAATACCGATATCGCAGACGAGCTTGAACTGCCTCCGGTGAAAATTCACTGCTCCATTCTGGCAGAAGACGCAATTAAAGCCGCTATTGCGGATTACAAAAGCAAACGTGAAGCAAAATAAGAAGAGTTGAGGTTGTTATGTCGATTACACTTAGCGACAGTGCTGCAGCGCGAGTAAATACCTTTCTGGCAAACCGTGGTAAAGGGTTTGGCCTGCGCCTGGGGGTGAGAACCTCCGGCTGTTCAGGTATGGCTTATGTACTGGAATTTGTTGATGAACCGGCGGCAGAAGACACCGTGTTTGAAGACAAAGGCGTAAAAGTCGTGATCGACGGTAAGAGCCTGCAATTTCTGGACGGTACGCAGTTAGACTTCGTAAAAGAAGGTCTGAACGAAGGGTTTAAATTCACCAACCCGAACGTAAAAGACGAGTGTGGTTGCGGCGAAAGCTTCAACGTGTAACGTGCTTACCGATAACCCCACCGTGGTCACCTGCGCGTGGGGTTTGTTTTACCTGACTTCCTGAAACATCAGAGAGTCGATGCCCTGAGAATGTTATGGACTACTTCACCCTCTTTGGCTTGCCAGCCCACTATCAACTCGATACCCAGGCGCTGAGCCTCCGTTTTCAGGATCTTCAACGTCAGTATCATCCTGATAAATTCGCCAGCGGTACGCAGGCTGAGCAACTCGCCGCCGTACAACACTCCGCGACCATTAATCAGGCCTGGCAAACGCTGCGTCACCCTTTGACGCGCGCCGAATATTTACTGTCACTACACGGCTTTGATCTGGCCAGCGAGCAGCATACGGTGCGCGATACCGCGTTTTTGATGGAACAGCTGGAACTGCGTGAAGAGCTTGATGAAATAGAACAGGCAAAGGACGAAGCGCGACTGGAAAGTTTCATCAAGCGCGTGAAAACAATGTTTGATGCCCGCCATCAGCTGATGGTGGAACAGTTGGACAACGAGACGTGGGACGTGGCGGCGGACACCGTGCGTAAACTGCGTTTTCTCGATAAACTGCGAAGCAGCGCCGAACAACTCGAAGAAAAGCTGCTCGATTTTTAATTCCCGGAAGCGAATATGGCCTTATTACAAATTAGTGAGCCTGGTCTGAGCGCTGCGCCGCACCAGCGTCGTCTGGCGGCAGGCATCGATTTAGGTACTACCAACTCATTGGTTGCGACCGTTCGCAGCGGCCAGGCAGAAACGCTGGCCGATCACGACGGTCGCCATCTGTTGCCGTCAGTCGTTCACTATCAGCAGCAGGGCCACACGGTCGGTTACGCGGCGCGCGCGAACGCGGCGCAGGACACGGCTAACACCATCAGCTCGGTAAAACGCATGATGGGCCGCTCGCTGGCGGATATTCAGACGCGCTATCCCCATCTGCCGTATCAGTTCCAGGCCAGTGAAAATGGTCTGCCGATGATTGAAACGGCGGCAGGTCTGCTCAACCCGGTACGTATTTCTGCCGATATCCTGAAAGCGCTGGCGACGCGGGCGACGGAAGCGTTGTCGGGCGAGCTGGATGGCGTGGTTATTACCGTGCCCGCTTACTTTGACGATGCACAGCGTCAGGGAACGAAAGACGCGGCGCGTCTGGCGGGGCTGCACGTCTTGCGTCTGCTCAATGAACCTACGGCGGCGGCGATCGCCTACGGTCTGGACTCCGGCAAAGAAGGCGTTATCGCGGTTTACGACCTCGGCGGCGGCACCTTCGATATCTCTATTTTGCGCCTGAGTCGCGGCGTGTTTGAAGTGCTGGCGACCGGCGGTGATTCCGCGCTCGGCGGCGACGACTTCGACCATCTGCTGGCCGATTACATCCGTGAGCAGGCGGGCATTGCCGATCGCAGCGATAACCGCGTCCAGCGTGAACTGCTGGATGCCGCCATCGCGGCAAAAATCGCGCTGAGCGATGCCGATTCCGTTAGCGTCAATGTGGCGGGCTGGCAGGGCGACATCACCCGTGAACAGTTTAATGACCTTATCGCCGCTTTAGTTAAACGTACTCTGATGGCCTGTCGCCGCGCATTGAAAGATGCGGGCGTTGAGGCGCAGGAGGTGCTGGAAGTGGTGATGGTCGGCGGCTCCACTCGTGTGCCGCTGGTGCGCGAACGCGTGGGCGAATTTTTTGGTCGTCCGCCGCTGACGGCAATCGACCCGGATAAGGTCGTCGCCATTGGCGCGGCGATTCAGGCGGATATCCTCGTCGGCAACAAGCCGGACAGCGAAATGCTGCTGCTGGACGTGATTCCGCTGTCGCTGGGGCTGGAAACTATGGGTGGCCTGGTGGAGAAAGTGATCCCGCGTAACACCACCATTCCGGTGGCGCGTGCGCAGGACTTCACCACCTTTAAAGATGGTCAGACCGCGATGTCGATCCATGTCATGCAGGGCGAGCGCGAGCTGGTGCAGGATTGCCGTTCGCTGGCGCGCTTCGCGCTGCGCGGGCTCCCGGCGATGCCAGCGGGCGGGGCGCATATCCGCGTCACCTTCCAGGTGGATGCCGATGGCCTGCTGAACGTCACCGCGATGGAAAAATCCACCGGCGTTGAGGCGTCTATCCAGGTCAAACCGTCTTACGGTCTGACGGACAGCGAAATCGCCACCATGATTCAGGATTCAATGAGCTTTGCCGAGCAGGATGTAAAAGCCCGTATGCTGGCAGAGCAAAAAGTGGAAGCGGCGCGCGTGCTGGAAAGCCTGACCGGCGCGCTCGCTGCTGATGCCGCGCTGCTAAGCGCCGCAGAACGTCAGGTCATTGATGATGCCGCCGCGCACTTGAGCGAGGTTGCGCAGAGCGATGATGTTGACGCGATAGAACAAGCCATTAAAAACGTAGACAAACAAACCCAGGAATTCGCCGCTCGCCGCATGGACAAATCTGTTCGTCGCGCGCTGCAAGGCCATTCCGTGGACGAGGTTTAATATGCCAAAGATTGTTATTCTGCCTCATCAGGATCTCTGTCCCGATGGCGCAGTTCTGGAAGCTGAGACCGGCGAAACCATTCTTGACGTTGCCCTGCGTAACGGTATCGAGATTGAACACGCCTGTGAAAAATCCTGTGCCTGCACGACCTGCCACTGCATCGTGCGTGAAGGTTTCGATTCCCTGCCGGAAAGCACGGAAGACGAAGACGATATGTTGGATAAAGCCTGGGGTCTGGAGCCGGAGAGTCGTTTGGGCTGTCAGGCGCGTGTCACCGATGAAGATTTGGTGGTCGAAATCCCACGTTACACAATCAACCATGCACGCGAGCATTAACAGAGGGTAGTATGGGACTGAAGTGGACTGATAGCCGCGAAATCGGCGAGGCGCTGTACGACGCGTTCCCCGATCTCGATCCTAAGACCGTTCGTTTCACCGACCTGCATCAATGGATTTGCGATCTTGAGGATTTTGATGATGACCCGCAGGCATCAAATGAAAAGATCCTTGAGGCTATCCTGCTGGTCTGGCTGGACGAAGCTGAATAAATAAACGGGCTGCCCACGGGTGGCCCGTTTTCCTGTATGCGCGAAGAAGGAAAAGAACAATGACTGAAGCGATGAAAATTACGCTCTCCACCCAACCGGCTGACGCTCGCTGGGGAGACAAAGCCACATACAGCATCAATAACGACGGCATTACCCTGCACCTGAACGGTAAAGATGATTCCGGCTTAATCCAGCGCGCGGCGCGTAAAATTGACGGCCTGGGCATTAAACACGTACAACTGACCGGCGCTGGCTGGGATGTGGAGCGTAGCTGGGCATTCTGGCAGGGTTACAAAGGGCCGAAAGGCAGCCGCAAGGTCGAGTGGCCAGATCTTGACGATGAGAAGCGGAAGGAACTAGATAACCGTCTGGCGATCATTGACTGGGTGCGTGACACCATTAACGCGCCGGCGGAAGAGCTGGGGCCGGAACAGCTGGCGCAGCGTGCCGTTGATCTGCTGTGCAGCGTCGCGTGCGATCACGTCTCTTACCGCATTACCAAAGGCGAAGATCTGCGCGAGCAAAACTACATGGGGCTGCATACCGTTGGCCGGGGTTCCGATCGCGCGCCGGTGCTGCTGGCGCTGGATTACAACCCAACCGGCGATAAAGACGCGCCGGTTTACGCCTGTCTGGTGGGCAAAGGCATTACCTTTGACTCCGGCGGTTACAGCATCAAGCAAAGCGCATTTATGGACTCGATGAAGTCCGATATGGGCGGTGCGGCAACGGTAACGGGCGCGCTGGCATTTGCGATTACCCGTGGTCTGAACAAACGCGTGAAGCTGTACCTGTGCTGCGCGGATAACCTGATCAGCGGCAACGCGTTTAAACTGGGCGATATTATTCATTATCGCAACGGTAAGAACGTGGAAGTGATGAACACGGATGCGGAAGGGCGCCTGGTGCTGGCGGATGGCCTGATCGACGCCAGTGCGCAAAAACCAGAGCTGATCATCGATGCGGCGACGCTGACCGGCGCCGCGAAAACCGCGCTGGGTAACGACTACCACGCGTTGTTCAGTTTTGATGACGCGCTGGCGGGGCGTCTGCTGGCGAGTGCGGCAGAAGAAAATGAACCGTTCTGGCGTCTGCCGCTGGCGGAGTTCCACCGCAATCAGTTGCCTTCTAACTTTGCGGAACTGAACAATACCGGTAGCGCGGCGTATCCTGCCGGGGCGAGCACCGCTGCGGGCTTCCTGTCGCACTTTGTCGAAAACTACCAGCAGGGCTGGCTGCACATTGACTGCTCTGCAACCTACCGTAAAGCGCCGGTTGAGCAGTGGTCGGCAGGGGCGACCGGTTTGGGTGTGCGCACCATCGCTAACCTGTTAACAGCATAATTATGTAGGCCGGATAAGCGTTAGCGCTATCCGGCAAGATAACGGCGGGGGCGCTTCGCTTACCCGCCCTACACGCATCTCTATTGTGATCCTTATGTCCGAAACAAAAAACGAATTAGAAACCCTGCTGGAGAAGGCGGCGACTGAACCCGCGCATCGTCCGGCATTTTTCCGTACCTTACTGGAGTCCACCGTCTGGGTGCCAGGCACAGCGGCTGAAGGCGAAGCGATTGTTGACGATAGCGCGCTGGATTTGCAGCACTGGGAAAAAGAAGACGGCACGACGGTCATCCCGTTTTTTACCTCTCTGGAAGCCTTGCAGCAGGCGGTAGAAGACGAGCAGGCATTCGTGGTGATGCCGGTGCGCACGTTATTTGAAATGACGCTCGGCGAAACGCTCTTCCTGAACGCAAAACTGCCTACCGGTAAAGAGTTTATGCCGCGTGAGATCAGCCATCTGATCGGCGAAGAGGGCAATCCGCTGAGTACACAGGAAGTGCTGGAAGGCGGTGAATCGCTGATTCTGTCTGAGGTGGCGGAACCACCTGCGCAGATGATCGACTCCCTGACCACGCTGTTTAAAACCATCAAACTGGTTAAGCGCGCCTTTCTTTGCACTATTAAAGAGAGCAATGACGCTCAGCCGAATCTGTTGATTGGCATCGAAGCGGATGGCGACATCGAAGAGATCATTCATGCGGCGGGCAGCGTGGCGACTGATACCTTGCCCGGCGATGAACCGATTGATATCTGTCAGGTGAAAAAAGGTGAGCAGGGCATCAGCCACTTTATTACCGAGCACATCGCGCCGTTCTACGAGCGCCGCTGGGGCGGGTTCCTGCGCGATTTCAAACAGAATCGGATTATCTGATCCCGGTAGCCGGATGGCGTTAACGTCATCCGGGACAACCCGCGCGGTAGGCCGGATAAGCGCAAGCGCCATCCGGCACATTACAAAACGTTAGGCCGGTTCTACCGGTAAATCATTACGCGCACCCCATTCGCTCCATGCGCCGTCATACAACGCGACATTGGGCACATCCAGCGTGGCGAGCGCCAGCACCACGACCGCTGCGGTGACACCTGAACCGCAGCTGGCGATAATTGGTCTGTCAAAACTGACGCCGTGACTGAAGAAAATGACGTCCAGTTCATCGGTCGTTTTTAACTCCCCTTCACGCACCAGCTCCGTCCAGGGCACGTTCAACGCGCCGGGGATATGGCCACGCTTCAGACCCGGACGCGGTTCATCGGCTTCGGCATTAAACCGTGGCGCCGGGCGGGCATCAACGATTTGCGCGGTTCTTTCATGGCTCGCCAGGAGTACATCGGTCAGACGCACAACCTTCTCCGCCGTGAATTTAACGTCAAATTCCCCTTCCGGGAGTTCCACTTCGCCTTCCTGAAGCGGCAGCTCATCGCGCTGCCAGCCTGCCAGACCACCGGCAAGAATTGAGACGTTTTCTACGCCAAACGTTCGCAGCATCCACCACGCGCGCGGGGCGGAAAACAGGTTGCCTTCATCGTAGACCACCAGATGTCTGTCCTGGTGTACGCCCAGTTCACGCATCGCCACTGCGAAGGCTTCCGGGCGCGGCATCATGTGCGGCAGCGGCGAGGTGTGATCGGAGAGCGCTTCAATATCGAAAAAGAGTGCTCCGGGGATGTGGCCTGAACGATATTCACCCGTAACATCCCTGTCTTCCTGTCCGGGAGGCGCCATGCGGGCGTCGATAATTTGAATTTGCGGATCGTCGATATGCTCTGCCAGCCAGTCGGCGGCGACAAACCAGGAGGTGGACATAGGCGTCTCCATCTTTTGCCATAATAATGCCAAATTGTCGGACGTTTACCGCAAAGGGACAAGTAAAAGAGGCTGATTTGGCTGGTGAAACCACATTTCTGATGAAAAAATCAGAACTTATATAACGAATACTGGCTTTCACAACGGGAAATCTCACGCATAATAGTTACTCTACGTTGCTAACGGGCCACTGTGGCCAGGGATGAAAGAATGAAACACATACGCGTAGCCGCTTGCATGCTCATGCTGGCGTTGGTGGGGTGCGATAACAACGATAACGCGCCAACGGCGGTGAAAAACGATGAGACGCCCGCCGCGCAATCCGCTCCGACGAAAGATCCGGCACAACTGCAAAAGCTGGCGCAACAGAGCGAAGGTAAAGAACTGACGCTGCTGGACGCCTCCGAAGTCCAGTTGGACGGCGCGGCGACGCTGGTGCTGACGTTCTCCATTCCGTTAGATCCTGAACAAGATTTTGCCCGCACCGTACATGTGGTCGATAAAAAAAGCGGCAAGGTTGATGGCGCCTGGGAGCTGTCGCCGAATCTGAAAGAGCTGCGCTTGCGCCACCTGGAACCCAACCGCGATCTGGTGGTGTCCGTTGAACGTGATTTAACGGCGCTGAATAAAACCGCCTTTGGCCGCGCGTATGAAAAAACCATTACCACGCGGGACGTTCAGCCGAGCGTCGGCTTTACCAGCCGTGGCTCGCTGCTGCCGGGAAAAGTGGTGGAAGGCTTGCCGGTCATGGCGCTGAACGTGAACGACGTGGATGTAAACTTCTTTAGCGTGAAGCCTGAGTCGCTGGCGGCATTCGTCAGCCAGTGGGAATACCGCAATGCTCTTTCGAACTGGGAATCTGACAACCTGCTCAAAATGGCGGATCTGGTCTATACCGGGCGTTTTGATCTCAATCCTGCGCGTAATACGCGTGAAAAACGCCTGCTGCCGCTGAGTGACATTAAGCCCCTGCAACAGGCGGGCGTGTACATTGCGGTAATGAATCAGGCCGGACATTACAACTACAGTAATCCTGCCACGCTCTTTACCCTCAGCGACATTGGCGTTTCCGCCCACCGTTATCACAATCGCCTTGATATCTTTACGCAGAGTCTGGAAAACGGCGCGGCGCAGCAGGGGGTTGAGGTTGCTCTGCTTGATGAGAAAGGTCAGACGCTGGCGCAAGCCGCCAGCGATGCGCAGGGGCATGTACAACTGGAAAATAGTCAGCAGGCGGCGCTGTTGCTGGCGCGAAAAGACGGACAAACCACGCTGCTGGATCTGAAACTGCCCGCGCTGGATCTGGCGGAGTTCGCGATTGCGGGCGCGTCGGGCTACAGCAAGCAGTTCTTTATGTTCGGCCCGCGCGATCTGTATCGTCCTGGAGAAACGGTGATCCTCAACGGACTGCTGCGCGACAGCGACGGTAAAACCTTGCCCGATCAGCCCGTCAAACTGGAAGTGGTAAAGCCGGACGGCCAGGTGCTGCGCACCGTTGTCAGCCAGCCTGAAAACGGGTTATACCGCTTTACGTATCCGCTGGATAGCGGTGCGCCAACCGGTATGTGGCACATCCGCGCGAACACGGGCGATAACCAGCCCCGGATGTGGGATTTCCATGTCGAAGATTTTATGCCGGAGCGAATGGCGCTTAATCTCAGCACGCAGAAAACGCCGTTAGCCCCGTCGGAAGAGGTGACGTTCTCCGTTGTTGGTTACTACCTGTACGGAGCGCCTGCCAATGGCAACACGTTACAGGGGCAACTCTTCCTGCGCCCGCAGCGTGAAGCGGTACAGGCGCTGCCAGGCTTCCAGTTTGGCGATATTGCGGAAGAAAACCTTTCCCGCAGCCTGGACGAAGTCCAGCTTACGCTGGATGAAAATGGCCGTGGCGACGTCTCCGCCAACAGCCAGTGGCAGGAAGCGCATTCGCCGTTACAGGTGATCCTACAAGCAAGCCTGCTGGAATCAGGCGGTCGCCCGGTCACTCGCCGTGCGGAACAGGCTATCTGGCCTGCCGATACCTTGCCGGGTATTCGTCCGCAATTCGCCTCTAAAGCGGTGTATGACTATCGTACTGACGCCACGGTTAACCAACCCATCGTGGATGAGGGCGGTAACGCCGCCTTTGATATTGTCTACGCCGATGCGCAAGGCAATAAAAAAGCCGCTTCGGGTTTGCAGGTTCGTTTTATCCGTGAACGGCGCGATTACTACTGGAACTGGTCGGAAAGCGAAGGCTGGCAGTCGCAGTTTGATCAAAAAGATCTGGTTGAAGGGGAGCAGACGCTGGATCTCAGCGCCGATGAAACGGGCAAAGTGAGCTTCCCGGTTGACTGGGGATCGTATCGTCTCGAAGTGAAAGCCCCGAATGATGCGATCAGCAGCGTGCGCTTCTGGGCAGGTTACAGCTGGCAGGATAACAGCGACGGCAGCGGCGCGGCGCGCCCGGATCGCGTCACCCTGAAGCTGGATAAACCCACCTATCGTCCTGGGGACACCATCAAACTGCATGTCGCCGCGCCGGTGGCGGGTAAAGGCTACGCGATGGTGGAATCAAGCGACGGCCCGCTCTGGTGGCAGGAAATAGATGTACCTGCCGAGGGCCTCGACCTGTCGATTCCCGTCGATAAAGCCTGGAATCGACACGATCTCTACCTGAGCGCGCTGGTTGTGCGTCCGGGCGATAAGTCGCGTTCAGCGACGCCGAAACGCGCGGTTGGGCTGCTGCACCTGCCGTTGGGGGATGAAAATCGTCGTCTGGATCTGACGCTGGAAAGCCCGGCTAAAATACGTCCAAACCAGCCGCTGACGGTGAACGTCAAAGCCAGTGCTAAACATGGCGAAACGCCAAAACAGATCAACGTACTGCTCTCTGCGGTGGACAGCGGAGTGTTGAATATCACCGATTACGTTACGCCAGATCCGTGGCTGGCATTCTTCGGGCAAAAACGCTATGGCGCGGATATTTATGATATCTACGGTCAGGTGATTGAAGGGCAGGGACGCCTGGCGACGCTGCGTTTTGGCGGCGACGGCGATGAACTCAAACGCGGCGGCAAACCGCCGGTCAACCATGTCAACATCGTGGCGCAGCAGGCGCTGCCGGTCACGCTCAATGAGCAGGGCGAAGGTTCCGTTACGTTGCCGATTGGTGATTTTAACGGCGAGTTACGCGTTATGGCCCAGGCATGGACGGCAGAGGACTTCGGCAGCAGTGAAAGCAAGGTGATTGTTGCCGCTCCGGTGATTGCGGAACTGAATCAGCCGCGCTTTATGGCGGGCGGCGATACTTCGCGCCTGACGCTGGATGTCACTAACCTGACAGACAAACCGCAGACGTTGACGATTGAACTCGCCGCCAGTGGGTTACTGGAACTGGTGAGTCAGCAACCTGCTCCGGTAAACCTGGCGCCGGGCGTGCGTACGACCTTGTTTATCCCGGTACGCGCAAAAGAAGGGTTTGGCGAGGGAGAATTGCAGGCCACGCTGACCGGCCTGAACCTGCCTGGCGAGACGCTTCCCGCTCAGCATAAGCAGTGGAAAATTGGCGTGCGTCCGGCCTGGCCTGCGCAGACGGTAAATAGCGGAACGGTGCTTCAGGCGGGGGAAACCTGGCATGCGCCCGCCCAAAATCTGGAGAACTTCTCGCCGGTAACGTTGCAGGGGCAGCTGTTGCTTAGCGGCAAACCGCCGCTGAACCTGGCGCGCTATATTCGGGAGCTGAAGGCTTATCCGTATGGTTGTCTGGAGCAAACCGCCAGCGGCCTGTTCCCGTCGCTCTATACCAACGCGGCGCAACTGAAGGCGTTGGGGATCGCGGGCGATACTGATGAAAAACGCCGTGCGGCAGTCGACACGGGGATCTCCCGGATGCTGCAAATGCAGCGTGATAACGGCGGTTTTGCCCTGTGGGATAACAACGGGCCGGAAGAATACTGGCTTACCGCATACGCGATGGATTTCCTCGTGCGCGCTGGCGAGCAAGGGTACAGCGTTCCGGCCGATGCGATTAACCGGGGAAATGAACGCCTGCTGCGCTATTTGCAGGACCCGGGCATGATGTCGGTGCGCTATAGCGACGATACCCAGGCCAGCAAATTTGCCGTTCAGGCGTATGCGGGACTGGTGCTGGCGCGTCAGCAAAAAGCGCCGCTTGGCGCGCTGCGTGAAATCTGGGAACGCCGGAGTCAGGCCGCGTCGGGCTTGCCGCTTCTGCAACTGGGCATTGCGCTGAAAAATATGGGCGATGCCAGCCGCAGTGAACAGGCGTTGACGCTGGCTCTGAACACGCCGCGCCGTGACGCGCAGCAATGGATGGCGGATTACGGTAGCCCGTTGCGTGATAACGCGCTCATGCTGTCGCTGCTGGAAGAAAATAAACTGCAACCCGAGGCGCAAAATACGCTGCTGACGACGCTTTCTGAACAGGCATTTGGTCAGCGCTGGCTTTCGACGCAGGAGAGTAATGCGCTGTTCCTTGCTGCGCGCACGCTACAGGATCTGCCGGGGACATGGCAGGCGCAGACCTCGCTCGCTGACCAGCCGTTGACGGGCGATAAAGCGCAAACGCGTAATCTGGATGCCGATCGGCTTTCCGCGTTGCAGGTGACCAACAGCGGCGACCAACCGCTGTGGCTGCGTCTGGACAGCAGCGGATACCCGCAAACGGCGCCCGTACCTGCCAGCAATGTGTTGCACATCGAGCGCCAGATTCTGGGAACCGATGGTCAGAGTAAATCGCTCAGTTCCCTGCGCAGCGGTGAACTGGTGCTGGTCTGGCTCGAAGTGAAAGCGAGTCAAAACGTGCCAGACGCGCTGGTGGTCGACCTGCTGCCTGCCGGTCTGGAGCTGGAAAACCAGAACCTGGCAAACAGCAGCGCCAGCCTGCAAGACAGCGGCAGTGAAGTGCAAAACCTGTTAAATCAGATGCAGCAGGCGGATATTCAGCATATGGAATTCCGTGACGATCGCTTTGTCGCGGCGGTGGCGGTTAACCAGGGGCAGCCGGTGACGCTGGTATATCTGGCGCGCGCGGTGACGCCGGGAACCTATCAGGTTCCTGTCCCGCAGGTGGAGTCAATGTATGTTCCACAGTGGCGGGCGACGGGATCAACCGAGGGGCTTTTGATTGTCACGCCATAAATGATCGTCCTGCGCAGTCTACGCGGTGGCTGGCGCTGGCTGGCCATCGCTCCATTTCTGATGATTCTGACAGTCTGGGCGGCGGACAAAATCTGGCCGCTGCCGCTGCATGAGGTCAATCCGGCACGGGTGGTGGTGGCGCATGACGGCACACCGCTGTGGCGCTTTGCCGATGCGGAGGGGATCTGGCGCTATCCCGTGACGATTGAAGACGTTTCTCCCCGCTATCTTGACGCGTTAATCAATTACGAGGACCGCTGGTTCTGGCAGCATCCGGGCGTGAATCCGTTTTCGGTACTGCGTGCCGCCTGGCAGGATCTGTCGTCAGGACGCGTGATTTCCGGCGGCAGTACGTTGACCATGCAGGTGGCGCGATTGCTGGACCCGCATCCGCGAACCTTTGGCGGTAAATTTCGCCAGCTCTGGCGCGCGCTCCAGCTGGAGTGGCACCTGTCCAAGCGCGATATTCTGACGCTGTATCTGAACCGTGCGCCGTTTGGCGGAACGTTGCAGGGCATCGGCGCCGCCAGTTGGGCTTATCTGGGTAAACCACCGGCGCAACTGAGCTATTCGGAAGCGGCGTTGCTGGCGGTTTTACCGCAGGCGCCGAGCCGCTTGCGTCCCGATCGCTGGCCGGAACGCGCGCAAGCGGCGCGCAATAAAGTGCTGGAGCGGATGGCGGCGCAGGGCGTATGGTCGGCCCGGCATGTTCAGGAGGCCCGCGAAGAACCCGTCTGGCTGGCGCCCCGACAAATGCCGCAACTGGCGCCGCTGTTCTCACGCATGATGCTGGGCAAAAGCAACAGTGACAAAATCGTCACTACGCTGGATGCCGGGTTGCAGCGTCAGCTTGAAGAACTGGCGCAAAACTGGAAGGGACGGCTTCCGGCGCGCAGTTCGCTGGCGATGATCGTTGTCGATCATACCGATATGAGCGTGCGTGGTTGGGTTGGATCGGTGGATATGAATGATGACAGTCGTTTTGGTCATGTGGATATGGTCACTGCGATCCGATCGCCGGGATCGGTGCTTAAACCCTTTGTCTATGGGCTGGCGCTGGATGACGGGTTGATCCATCCCGCCTCGCTGTTACAGGATGTGCCGCGCCGTACCGGCGATTATCGTCCGGGAAACTTTGACAGCGGGTTTCATGGCCCCGTCAGCATGAGCGAAGCGCTGGTTCGTTCGTTAAATTTGCCTGCGGTACAGGTGCTGGAAGCATATGGCCCAAAACGTTTTGCGGCAAAACTGCGTAACGTTGGCCTGCCGCTGTATCTGCCTGCGGGCGCGGCCCCTAATCTTTCCCTGATTCTGGGCGGCGCGGGCGCAAGGCTTGACGAGATGGTGGCGGCATACAGCGCGTTTGCCCGTCATGGCAAGGCGGCAACATTGCGCTTGCAGCCCGGGGATTCGTTGCAGGAGCGTCCGCTGATGTCGCCGGGTGCGGCGTGGATCATCCGGCGGGTGATGGCCGATGAAGCGCAGCCGTTGCCGGATAGCGCCCTGCCGCGCGTAGTGCCGCTCGCCTGGAAAACTGGCACCAGCTATGGCTATCGCGACGCGTGGGCGATAGGTGTTAGCTCCCGCTACGTGACTGGCATCTGGACGGGCAGGCCCGACGGCACACCCGTTGCCGGACAGTTTGGTTTTGCCAGCGCGGTGCCGCTGCTTAATCAGGTGAATAATATGCTGATGGCGCGCGCCGCGACGCAGCCTGAAGATCCGCGTCCGGCGTCGGTGAGCCGGGGCGTTATCTGCTGGCCGGGCGGACAGGCGCTTTCGGCGGGAGACAATAACTGCCGCCGTCGACTGGCGACCTGGCTGCTGGAAAACAGCCAACCGCCGACGCTGCTGTTACCTGAACAGGAAGGGATTAGCGGCATTCGTTTTCCTGTCTGGCTGGATAATGACGGAAAACGCGTCGCCGCCGATTGCGCCCAGGCGCGGGAGCAGACGTTGATTGTCTGGCCGTTGCCGCTGGAGCCCTGGTTGCCCGCTGCTGAACGCCGCGCTGCGCGACTGCCGACGGCTTCGACGGCCTGCCCGCCGCTGGGGCAGAATGCGCCTTTACCTCTACAGTTAACGGGCGTGCGTGATGGCGCGATAGTGAAACGGTTACCCGGCGCTTCCGGGGTGGATTTATCGATTCAGAGCAGTGGTGGCGCGGGGGCGCGCTGGTGGTTCCTCAATGGTGAGCCGTTGGGAGAACGCGAGCGGAATATTACGTTACATCTTGCCGAAAAAGGTGAGTATCAATTACTGGTTATGGATGCTGCTGGACAGATTTCTGCGCTGCGATTTATTCTGCAATAGACCTGATAGCAACAGTTTGTTGCTAATACTCATCTTATTTTAAAAAAATGTTACCTTCATCCATAGGCAATAACCCGGATGCTCTTTATAATCCGCGCCAGGTCGTACAAGCATATATACAACAGCAGAACACATTACAGAGGTAATCATGGCGATTGAACGTACTTTTTCCATCATCAAACCAAATGCGGTGGCAAAAAACGTTATTGGCAACATCTTTGCGCGCTTTGAAGCAGCAGGGTTCAAAATTGTCGGTACGAAAATGCTGCACCTGACCGTTGAGCAGGCGCGCGGTTTCTATGCCGAGCACGATGGTAAGCCGTTCTTCGACGGCCTGGTCGAGTTCATGACCTCTGGCCCGATCGTGGTTTCCGTACTGGAAAGCGAAAATGCCGTGCAGCGTCACCGCGACCTGCTGGGCGCAACCAACCCGGCTAACGCGCTGGCGGGCACCCTGCGTGCCGACTACGCGGACAGCTTCACCGAAAACGGCACCCACGGTTCAGATTCTCTGGAATCCGCTCAGCGTGAAATCGCCTATTTCTTTGGTGAAGGCGAAGTGTGCCCGCGCACTCGTTAATAAATCAGTGATGTAGTATGTAGGCCGGATAAGACGCATCTGCGTCGCCATCAGGCAGTCGCGCAATGCCGGATGGCGCTGATGCTTATCCGGCCTACGACTTATCAGGTCTACGACGCTGCTCTGCCTTTACACATTATTTTCGCTAATGTCCCGCGCAGGCGTGGCATCCTTGCGATAGAATTTGTACAATGCAGCGCCCCAGGACGAGCACCGCTCACTGGGGCGCTTCTTTTTTCAACCCTCCAGGGGCCATAACGTGTAATAACGAGGCCGGAATAGAATATGTCTGAACAAATTGTCACGTCTGAAATCATCACCCCGGTTGTTCCTGATAAAAATGGAAAAATTAACCTGCTGGATCTGAACCGTCAGCAGATGCGGGAGTTTTTTAAAGAATTAGGTGAAAAACCCTTCCGCGCCGATCAGGTGATGAAGTGGATGTACCACTATTGCAGCGATAACTTTGATGAGATGACCGACATCAACAAAGTGTTACGTGGCAAACTGAAAGAGGTGGCGGAAATCCGCGCGCCAGAGGTGGTGGAAGAACAGCGTTCTTCAGATGGCACCATCAAATGGGCGATTGCCGTTGGCGATCAGCGCGTGGAAACGGTCTACATCCCGGAAGACGATCGCGCCACGCTGTGCGTCTCTTCACAGGTTGGTTGCGCGCTGGAGTGTAAATTCTGCTCAACTGCGCAGCAGGGCTTTAACCGTAACCTGCGCGTCTCTGAAATTATCGGCCAGGTGTGGCGTGCGGCGAAAATCGTCGGCGCGGCGAAAGTCACCGGGCAACGCCCGATCACCAACGTGGTGATGATGGGCATGGGTGAACCGCTGCTGAACCTGACCAACGTTGTACCGGCGATGGAAATCATGCTGGATGATTTCGGTTTCGGTCTGTCTAAACGCCGGGTTACGCTGTCGACGTCAGGCGTTGTTCCGGCTCTGGATAAACTGGGCGACATGATTGACGTTGCGCTGGCGATCTCTTTGCATGCGCCGAACGATGAAATTCGCGATGAAATTGTACCGATCAACAGAAAGTACAACATCGAAACGTTCCTCGACGCGGTTCGCCGTTATTTGCAGAAATCCAATGCGAATCAGGGACGCGTCACAATTGAATACGTCATGCTGGACCACATCAACGATGGAACGGAACATGCGCATCAGCTGGCGGAACTGCTGAAAGATACGCCGTGTAAGATTAACCTGATTCCGTGGAACCCGTTCCCGGGCGCGCCGTATGGCCGGAGTTCCAACAGCCGCATCGATCGTTTTTCTAAAGTGTTGATGAGCTATGGTTTCACGACCATTGTGCGTAAAACACGCGGCGATGATATCGATGCCGCTTGTGGTCAGCTTGCCGGGGATGTGATTGACCGTACCAAACGTACTCTGCGTAAGCGTATGCAAGGTGAGGCTATCGACATTAAGGCGGTCTGATACGGCTTGCGCCATTGTGTGTTTTGTGTACAGTGGCGCAATGTTGGTTGAATGATGCCTCAAGTTGTACTTATCTGGTCAATATTAACGGTGCGTTTTTGTCAACTTTAGGGCAGTATGTAGCGGTGCAACAATAGTTTAGCCTTAAGGATTAAGCTGTTTTGTCATAAGTAGCCTGACAGTCTTATACTGTCCAACTAAGGTTAACTGACCAGATGTTTCGCGGTGCGGGTGGGCATTGTGTCTCACCGGCGCCTGAACCCCAATTTACGTACCAGCAGCTGTAGCGAATGAATACTGAAGCCACGCACGACCAAAATGAAGCACAATCCACCGGCGTTCGTCTGCGCAATGCCCGTGAACAACTCGGACTCAGCCAGCAGGCGGTTGCAGAGCGACTTTGCCTGAAGGTTTCCACGGTACGCGATATTGAAGAAGATAAGGCCCCGGCCGATCTCGCTTCAACGTTTTTGCGCGGGTATATCCGCTCTTATGCGCGTCTGGTGCACATCCCTGAAGAAGAACTGCTGCCCGGTCTGGAAAAACAGGCGCCGGTTCGTCCTTCCAAAGTCGCGCCAATGCAGAGCTTCTCTTTAGGTAAGCGTCGTAAAAAGCGCGATGGCTGGTTGATGACGTTCACCTGGCTGGTGCTGTTTGTGGTGGTTGGCCTGACGGGGGCCTGGTGGTGGCAAAACCATAAGGCGCAGCAGGAAGAACTCACCACGATGGTCGATCAATCCTCTGCTGAACTGAATGCCGGCGGCGATAGCGCCCAGAGCGTACCGCTGGACACCAGCGAAGCCGCAAGCCAGGATTCGACGCCAGCGCCAACTGCGCCTGTTGACTCTACGGCGACAAACGCCGTGCCGCAGACGCCGGATGCGTCCGCGACGACCACGGCGCCTGCCGCAGACGCTCAGCAGAATGCGGTCGTTGCGCCTTCTCAGGCGAATGTGGATACCGCAACCACGGCGCCTGCCGCGCCGGGTGATGCGGCGTCATTGCCGACCGATCAGGCGGGCGTGGCTACGTCAGCGGTCGATCAGAACGCGCTGGTGATGAACTTTACCGCCGATTGCTGGCTGGAAGTCACCGATGCGACAGGTAAAAAACTGTTTAGCGGAATGCAGCGTAAAGATGGCAATTTAAACCTAACCGGTCAGGCGCCTTATAAGCTTAAAATTGGCGCCCCGGCTGCGGTACAGATCCAGTATCAAGGAAAACCTGTCGATCTGAGCCGTTTTATCAGAACTAACCAGGTTGCGCGTCTGACCCTTAATGCCGAACAATCACCGGCGCAGTAACAGACGGGCAACGCGGGAGATTTTTCATGCATAACCAGGCTCCAATTCAACGTAGAAAATCGAAACGTATTTACGTTGGGAATGTGCCGATTGGCGATGGCGCCCCCATCGCCGTACAGTCAATGACCAATACGCGCACGACGGATGTGGAAGCGACGGTCAATCAAATTAAAGCGCTGGAACGTGTTGGCGCGGATATCGTCCGCGTCTCCGTGCCGACAATGGATGCCGCAGAGGCGTTTAAGCTTATCAAGCAGCAGGTTAATGTCCCGCTGGTTGCTGATATCCACTTTGACTATCGCATTGCGCTGAAAGTGGCGGAATATGGCGTGGATTGCCTGCGAATCAACCCAGGCAACATCGGTAACGAAGAGCGTATTCGTACCGTTGTCGACTGCGCCCGCGATAAAAATATCCCTATCCGTATCGGCGTAAACGCCGGATCGCTGGAAAAAGATCTACAGGAAAAATACGGTGAGCCGACGCCGCAGGCGTTGCTGGAATCGGCGATGCGCCATGTGGATCATCTCGATCGCCTGAACTTCGATCAGTTTAAAGTCAGCGTGAAAGCCTCGGATGTTTTCCTCGCGGTAGAATCCTATCGTCTGTTGGCGAAACAGATCGAACAACCGTTGCATCTTGGGATCACCGAAGCGGGCGGCGCGCGCAGCGGCGCGGTGAAATCGGCGATTGGCCTCGGTTTACTGCTGTCGGAAGGCATTGGCGATACGCTGCGCGTCTCTCTGGCGGCCGATCCGGTAGAAGAAATTAAAGTGGGCTTCGATATTCTGAAATCGCTGCGCATTCGTGCGCGTGGGATCAACTTTATCGCTTGCCCAACCTGTTCCCGTCAGGAGTTCGACGTCATCGGCACGGTCAACGCGCTGGAACAACGCCTTGAAGACATCATCACGCCAATGGACGTTTCCATCATCGGCTGTGTGGTGAACGGGCCGGGCGAAGCGCTGGTTTCGACGCTGGGCGTAACGGGCGGCAACAAAAAAAGCGGCCTGTATGAAGACGGCGTGCGTAAAGACAGACTCGACAACGATGATATGATTACGCAGCTTGAAGCCCGTATCCGCGCGAAGGCCAGCATTATGGACGAAGCGCGTCGAATCGACGTGCAGCAGGTTGAAAAATAATAACGCGATGGGAAGCGGCGCGCTTCCCGTGTATGATTGAACCCGCATGGCTCCCGTATCGTTTGGGAAGCGCTGAGGGTTCATTTTTATATTCAGAAAGAGAATAAACGTGGCAAAAAACATTCAAGCCATTCGCGGCATGAACGATTATCTGCCTGGCGAAACCGCCATCTGGCAGCGCATTGAAGGCACACTCAAAAACGTGCTCGGCAGCTACGGTTACAGTGAAATCCGTTTGCCGATTGTAGAGCAGACCCCGTTATTCAAACGCGCTATCGGTGAAGTCACTGACGTGGTTGAAAAAGAGATGTACACCTTTGAGGATCGTAATGGCGACAGCCTGACGTTGCGTCCTGAAGGGACGGCGGGTTGCGTACGCGCCGGTATCGAACATGGTCTCCTGTACAATCAGGAACAGCGCTTGTGGTATATCGGGCCGATGTTCCGCCACGAGCGTCCGCAGAAAGGGCGTTATCGTCAGTTCCATCAGTTGGGTGTCGAAGCCTTCGGTCTGCAAGGGCCGGATATTGATGCGGAGCTGATTCTGCTGACCGCGCGCTGGTGGCGTGCGTTGGGTATTGCTGAACATGTGAATCTGGAGCTGAACTCCATCGGTTCGCTTGACGCGCGCGCCAACTATCGTGATGCGCTGGTGGCATACCTTGAACAGCATAAAGAGAAGCTGGACGAAGACTGCAAACGCCGCATGTACACCAACCCACTGCGCGTGCTGGATTCCAAGAACCCGGACGTTCAGGCGCTGCTCAACGATGCGCCTGCTCTGGGCGACTATCTGGATGACGACTCCCGCGAGCACTTTGCCGGTCTGTGCAAACTGCTGGAAGCGGCGGGTATCGCTTACACCGTCAACCAGCGTCTGGTTCGCGGCCTTGATTACTACAACCGCACCGTATTTGAATGGGTAACCAACAGTCTGGGTTCTCAGGGCACAGTGTGCGCCGGCGGTCGTTATGACGGTCTGGTGGAGCAACTTGGCGGTCGCGCAACCCCGGCGGTGGGCTTTGCGATGGGTCTGGAACGACTTGTTTTGTTAGTTCAGGCAGTTAATCTGGAATTTAATGCCGATCCTGTTGTCGATATATACCTGGTAGCCTCAGGCGCGGATACGCAGTCTGCGGCGATGACACTGGCGGAGCGCCTGCGTGATGAAAATCCGGGCGTGAAACTGATGACTAACCACGGCGGCGGCAACTTTAAGAAACAGTTTGCCCGTGCCGATAAATGGGGCGCCCGCGTTGCACTGGTGCTGGGTGAGTCCGAAGTGGCTGACGGCACCGTTGTAGTGAAGGATTTACGCTCTGGTGAGCAAACGGCAGTCGCACAGGATAGTGTGACCGCACATTTGCGCACGTTATTGGGTTAAGGAGAAGGACAGCGTGGAAATTTACGAGAACGAAAACGACCAGGTTGATGCGATTAAACGCTTCTTTGCTGAAAATGGCAAAGCGCTGGCTGTTGGGGTGATTTTAGGGGTTGGCGCACTGCTCGGTTGGCGCTACTGGACCAGTCATCAGACGGAGTCCGCACGCTCTGCTTCTCTGGCATATCAAAATGCGGTGACCGCGGTGAGCGCGGGCAAACCGGATAGCATCTCCGCTGCGGAGAAATTCGCCACGGAGAATAAAAATACCTACGGCGCGTTAGCTTCTATGGAACTGGCGCAGCAGTTTGTTGATCAAAATGAACTTGAGAAAGCCGCAGCCCAGCTACAGCAAGGACTGGCGGCCACCAGCGATGAGAACCTCAAAGCGGTGATTAATCTGCGTCTTGCCCGCGTTCAGGTGCAGCTCAAGCAGGCCGATACCGCGCTGAAAACGCTCGATACCGTAAAAGGTGAAGGATGGGCTGCGATTGTCGCCGATCTGCGTGGCGAAGCGTTGTTGAGCAAAGGCGATAAACAAGGCGCGCGTAGCGCATGGGAAGCAGGCGTGAAAAGCGATGCCAGCCCGGCGCTGAGTGAAATGATGCAGATGAAAATCAATAATTTGTCCATCTGAGAGGGACCCGATGCAATTGCGTAAATTACTTCTGCCAGGACTGCTTTCTGTTACGTTATTGAGCGGTTGTTCACTGTTTAGTGGCGAAGAAGATGTTGTCAAAATGTCCCCGTTGCCGACGGTGGAAAACCAGTTTACGCCGTCTACCGCATGGAGTACGTCTGTAGGTAGCGGTATCGGCGAGTTTTATTCCAACCTGCACCCGGCGTATGCCGATAACGTGGTCTACGCGGCTGACCGTAAAGGCACCGTAAAAGCGGTAAACGCGGATGACGGGAAAGAAGTCTGGTCCGTGAACCTGGCGGAGAAAGACGGCTGGTTCTCCAGAGCGCCTGCGTTGCTGTCTGGCGGCGTAACGGTCTCCGGCGGCCATGTCTATATTGGCAGCGAAAAAGCGCAGGTTTATGCGTTGAACGCGGCTGACGGTACGACGGCATGGCAGACGAAAGTCGCCGGTGAAGCGTTATCTCGCCCGGTTGTCAGCGATGGCCTGGTGCTTATTCATACCAGCAACGGTCAGTTGCAGGCGCTGAATGAGGCGGACGGCGCGATCAAATGGACCGTGAACCTCGACATGCCGTCGCTTTCGCTGCGCGGTGAGTCCGCTCCGGCTACCGCGTATGGCGCCGCCATTGTGGGTGGTGATAACGGTCGCGTCAGCGCCGTGCTGATGCAGCAGGGCCAGATGATTTGGCAACAGCGTATTTCCCAGGCGACCGGTTCGACTGAAATCGACCGTCTGAGCGATGTCGATACCACGCCGGTTATCGTCAATGGCGTCGTTTACGCGCTGGCTTATAATGGTAACCTGACGGCGCTGGATCTGCGCAGTGGTCAGATTATGTGGAAACGTGAACTGGGCTCGGTGAATGATTTCATCGTTGACGGCGATCGTATCTACTTGGTGGATCAGAACGACCGTATTCTGGCATTGACCACCGACGGCGGTGTGACGCTGTGGACGCAAAGCGATCTGCTGCACCGCCTGCTGACATCGCCTGCGCTGTATAATGGCAATCTGGTGGTAGGCGATAGCGAAGGCTATATGCACTGGATTAACGTTGAGGATGGTCGTTTTGTGGCTCAGCAAAAAGTGGATAGCTCCGGCTTCCTGACCGAACCGGTCTCTGCCGATGGCAAACTGCTGATCCAGGCGAAAGACGGTACGCTGTACTCTATTACGCGTTAATCGTCACGGCCGCACGCTTTGAAAAACGGCTCCTGGTGCAGGGGCCGTTTTACTGTTTTTAACAACGGCGTAAAAATCGCGCGCGTTGTTTGATGATTTTTTAAATGAGGCTTTAAACATGGTACCTGTGGTCGCGCTTGTCGGGCGCCCTAACGTCGGAAAATCCACGTTATTTAACCGTCTAACTCGCACCCGAGATGCGCTGGTTGCGGATTTCCCGGGTCTGACTCGTGACCGTAAGTACGGTCGTGCGGAGATTGAAGGCCGCGAGTTTATCTGTATTGATACCGGCGGTATTGATGGCACCGAAGACGGTGTGGAAACCCGCATGGCGGAACAGTCGCTGCTGGCGATTGAAGAGGCTGATGTTGTGCTGTTCATGGTGGATGCGCGTGCTGGCCTGATGCCAGCGGATGAAGCGATCGCCAAACATCTGCGCTCCCGCGAAAAACCCACGTTCCTTGTGGCAAACAAAACTGACGGGCTCGATCCCGATCAGGCGGTTGTCGACTTCTATGCGCTGGGTTTAGGTGAAATTCACCCGATTGCAGCTTCTCACGGTCGTGGCGTGCTCAGCCTGCTGGAGCATGTTCTGCTGCCGTGGATGGACGACGTCGCCCCGCAGGAAGAGGTGGATGAAGACGCCGAATACTGGGCGAAACTGGCAGCGGAAGAGAACGGGGAAGAGGAGCCGGAAGATGACTTCAACCCTCAGGATCTGCCAATCAAACTGGCGATTGTCGGTCGTCCGAACGTAGGTAAGTCCACACTGACTAACCGTATTCTGGGTGAAGACCGCGTAGTGGTCTATGACATGCCGGGAACGACGCGCGACAGTATCTATATTCCGATGGAACGCGACGAGCGTGAATACGTGCTGATTGATACCGCAGGCGTACGTAAGCGTGGGAAAGTCACCGATGCGGTAGAAAAATTCTCCGTCATTAAAACGTTGCAGGCGATTGAAGATGCCAACGTGGTGATGCTGGTTATTGATGCGCGCGAAGGGATTTCCGATCAGGACCTGTCACTGCTGGGCTTTATCCTTAATAGTGGGCGCTCACTTGTCATCGTCGTGAACAAATGGGACGGTCTGACCCAGGAAGTGAAAGAGCAGGTGAAAGAGACGCTGGACTTCCGTCTGGGCTTTATCGACTTTGCGCGCGTACACTTTATCTCTGCGCTGCATGGTAGCGGCGTGGGCAACCTGTTTGAGTCCGTACGTGAAGCGTATGACAGTTCAACCCGTCGCGTCAGCACCGCCATGCTGACCCGCATCATGACTATGGCGGTTGAAGATCACCAGCCGCCGCTGGTTCGCGGTCGCCGCGTGAAGCTGAAATATGCCCACGCCGGGGGATATAATCCGCCAATCGTGGTGATTCACGGCAACCAGGTGAAAGACCTGCCGGACTCTTACAAGCGCTATCTGATGAACTACTTCCGCAAATCGCTGGACGTGATGGGAACGCCTATCCGTATTCAGTTTAAAGAAGGGGAAAACCCGTATGCGAATAAGCGCAATACGCTGACCCCGACCCAGATGCGTAAGCGTAAACGTCTGATTAAGCACATTAAGAAAAGCAAATAATCGTCGCTGACGTTGATAAAACCCGCGCCTGTCGCGGGTTTTTTTGTTTTGTTCCAGCTGATGGTTTCCCTGTGTGATGTCAATGACTATTCGTTTTCTTCCAACTTTAAATCTAAGAAAGTAGACAATTGTCGAATTTTCATCTTAAAGTCCAGGGGTTGGTACTAGACAAAACTGGCTCCAGGTTATCAAATGGTTAAATAACCCTTCGCCGCATGTAAAAAAATCGGCCAGATACGTAACTGGTCGGCGTGCATTGCGGTGTTTATAAGCACAACGACATACCTTTTCGGGAGAATTATGCAATCCTCTGTTAATCAAAAAGAAAGCCGAACGTTCTTCGGCCATCCTTATCCGCTCGGTTCGCTGTTCTTCACCGAGATGTGGGAACGTTTCTCGTTTTACGGCATCCGTCCGTTACTGATCCTGTTTATGGCTGCGACCGTCTATGACGGGGGCATGGGACTGGCGCGTGAAAACGCCTCCGCGATTGTCGGTATCTTTGCCGGTACGATGTATCTCGCGGCGTTGCCGGGTGGCTGGCTGGCGGATAACTGGCTCGGCCAGCAGAAAGCGGTCTGGTACGGCTCGATTCTGATTGCGCTCGGCCACCTGTCGATTGCGCTCTCTGCCGTGATGGGCGACAACCTGTTCTTTATTGGCCTGATGTTTATCGTGCTCGGTTCTGGCCTGTTCAAGACCTGTATCTCGGTCATGGTGGGGACGCTGTATAAAAAAGGCGATGCGCGTCGTGACGGCGGTTTCTCGCTGTTCTATATGGGCATCAATATGGGGTCGTTCATTGCGCCGCTGATCTCCGGCTGGCTGATTAAAAGCCACGGCTGGCACTGGGGCTTTGGTATCGGCGGCATCGGGATGCTGGTGGCGTTGATCATCTTCCGCGTGTTTGCCGTTCCGGCAATGAAACGCTACGACAGCGAAGTGGGGCTGGACTCCACCTGGAACAGCCCGGTAGTGAAGAGAAACGGCGTGGGCGCATGGCTGCTGGCGCTGGCGGTAGGCGTGGTGGTTATCGTTGCGCTGATCGCTCAGGGCGTGATTGTGATTAACCCGGTCGCGGTAGCCAGCATGCTGGTGTACGTGATTGCGGCGTCTGTTGCGCTCTACTTTATCTACCTGTTTGTTTTTGCGGGCCTGAACCGTAAAGAGCGCGCACGACTGCTGGTCTGCTTTATCCTGCTGGTTTCAGCCGCATTCTTCTGGTCTGCGTTTGAGCAAAAGCCGACCTCATTCAACCTGTTCGCCAACGACTACACTAACCGCATGATCGGCGATTTTGAGATCCCGGCCGTATGGTTCCAGTCGATCAACGCCCTGTTTATCATCCTGCTGGCGCCGGTGTTCAGCTGGGCATGGCCAAAGCTGGCGAGCATGAACATTCGCCCGAGCAGCATCACCAAGTTTGTTATCGGTATTCTGTGTGCGGCGGCGGGCTTTGGCCTGATGATGCTGGCGGCGCAGAACGTGCTGAATAACGGCGGGGCGGGCGTATCGCCGTTCTGGCTGGTAGGCAGCATTCTGATGCTGACGCTGGGCGAGCTGTGCCTGAGTCCGATCGGTCTGGCGACCATGACGCTGCTGGCGCCGGAAAGAATGCGCGGTCAGATGATGGGGCTGTGGTTCTGTGCGAGCGCGCTGGGTAACCTGGCTGCGGGCCTGATTGGCGGCCATGTGAAGGCCGATCAGCTCGATATGCTGCCGGACCTCTTTGCGCGTTGCTCCGTCGCCCTGCTGATTTGCGCTGCGGTGCTGATCGTGCTTATTGTTCCGGTTCGTCGTATGCTGGAAAATACACAGACTAAAAATGAGCAGAAGCCGGTCACTAACGCCTGATGCAACATCCGATCTGGCCGGGGCGTGAGTGACGCCCCGGCAGTTCAACGAACGAGACGGGAACAGGCGTTCAGGGATTTATTGGTCATGGGCTTTGATGCTCAGCCCGCAACATATCAAAGGAGTTACCGTGTCGATTACCTGCCCGGATTGCCATACAGAGCTGGAACCGCAAAACGGTGCGGCGCATTGCGACAGCTGCAATAAAGATATTGAACTTGAAGCGCGCTGCCCGGAGTGCCATAAGCCGCTCCAGGTGTTAAAAGCCTGCGGCGCGGTGGATTATTTCTGCCAGAATGGTCATGGGCTGATCTCTAAAAAGCGCGTGGAGTTTGTGCCGCTTTAATCCGTCTTTTTCCTGCGCGTTTTCTTCGCGGTCGTCACGCCTTTCACTTCGCTTTCCACCCAGCCGTCTGACAGCCGGGTGGTGAGCACATCACCGGCTTTCACCTGTCTGGTTTGCTTCAGCACCTTGCCGTCCGTCGCTGTGGTTACGCTATAACCGCGCGCCAGCGTGGAGAGCGGGCTGACGGCTTCAAGATGCGTTACCGCATTGCCAAAGCGTTCGCGTGTAGCGCTCAGACGTGCGCGCACGTTCTCGGCCAGACGATACTCCAGCTGCTGAATACGCGTTTGCGCGCGATAAATTCGCGGCTGCGGGTTTTGCTGGTTTAAACGCTGGAGGACACGTTGCTGGCGCGAGGCCGCGCGTTTGAGTTGATTATCCAGCGCGAAGTTCATCCGCTGGCGCAATCTTTCCAGCATCGTCTGCTGGCGCGCCAGGCGCAGTTGCGGGTGTTGCTGCTGTAACCGATGGAAAAGCTGCGTAAAACGGCGGTTGCGGTTTGCCAGATAGTAATCCATCGCCATCCCGAGGCGTTGTTGCGCGGACTGAATCTGGCGCAGCAACTCCTGCTGATTACGGCTGACTATCTCGGCGGCTGCGGAAGGCGTCGGCGCGCGCAGGTCGGCAACAAAATCGGCGATGGTGACGTCGGTTTCATGGCCGACGGCGCTAACGACCGGAATGCGGCTGGCGAAAATTGCCCGCGCGACGCGTTCATCGTTAAAGCTCCACAGATCTTCCAGTGAACCGCCGCCGCGCCCGACGATCAGCACGTCGCATTCATTTCGGGCGTTAGCCCGTTCAATGGCGCGAACAATCTGGCCCGGCGCGTCATCACCCTGAACAGCGGTCGGGTAGATGATAACCGGCAGGGAGGGATCGCGGCGTTTCAGGACATGAAGAATGTCATGTAAAGCGGCACCGGTTTTTGAGGTGATCACCCCGACGCAGTGAGCGGGCGAGGGGAGCGGTTGTTTATACTGCTGATCGAACAGCCCTTCAGCCTGCAATTTTGCTTTCAGCAGCTCATACTTCTGCTGGAGCAGGCCCTCACCCGCAGGCTGCATGCTTTCAACGATGATCTGATAGTCGCCGCGCGGCTCATACAGGGTGATATTGGCGCGAACCAGCACCTGTTGCCCGTGCTGCGGGCGAAAAGTGACGCGGCGGTTGCTGTTACGGAACATCGCGCAGCGTACCTGGGCGGTGTCATCCTTTAGCGTAAAGTACCAGTGACCGGAGGCGGGCTGCGTGAAATTAGAGATTTCACCGCTGATCCATACTTGCCCCATTTCCTGCTCAAGCAGCAGACGAACCGTCTGATTAAGGCGGCTTACGGTAAAGATTGAGGAGGTCTGAGAGGATAACATGTGAGCGGGATCAAATTCTAAATCAGCAAGTTATTCAGTCGATAGTAACCCGCCCACAGGGGATCGCAAGCATTATTTGCAAAAAAGTGTGGATGCAATCGGTTTCGCTCTGTATAATGCCACGGCAATATTTATCCACCCCCAGGTTAGAGATATTGCCCATGCTACGTATTGCTAAAGAAGCTCTGACGTTTGACGACGTCCTCCTCGTTCCCGCTCACTCCACCGTTCTGCCGAATACTGCCGACCTCAGCACGCAGTTGACGAAAACCATTCGTCTGAACATTCCTATGCTCTCCGCAGCAATGGATACCGTGACGGAAGCGCGCCTTGCAATCGCCCTGGCACAGGAAGGCGGCATCGGTTTTATCCACAAAAACATGTCTATCGAGCGTCAGGCGGAAGAAGTTCGCCGCGTGAAGAAACATGAATCCGGCGTGGTCACCGACCCGCAAACCGTTCTGCCAACCACCACGCTGCGTGAAGTGAAAGAACTGACCGAACGTAACGGTTTTGCTGGCTATCCGGTTGTCACCGAAGATAACGAGCTGGTCGGTATCATTACCGGTCGTGACGTGCGTTTTGTCACCGACCTGAGCCAGCCTGTCAGCGTGTATATGACGCCGAAAGAGCGCCTGGTTACGGTGCGCGAAGGTGAAGCGCGTGAAGTGGTTTTTGCCAAAATGCACGAAAAACGCGTTGAGAAAGCGCTGGTTGTGGATGACAGCTTCCATCTTATCGGCATGATCACCGTAAAAGATTTCCAGAAAGCGGAACGTAAACCGAACGCCTGTAAAGATGAGCAGGGTCGTCTGCGCGTTGGCGCGGCAGTCGGCGCGGGCGCGGGCAACGAAGAGCGCGTTGACGCGCTGGTTGCCGCTGGCGTTGACGTACTGCTGATCGACTCCTCTCACGGCCACTCCGAAGGCGTTCTGCAACGCATTCGTGAAACCCGCGCCAAATACCCGGATCTGCAAATCATCGGCGGCAACGTAGCAACCGGCGCAGGCGCGCGCGCGCTGGCAGACGCTGGCGTCAGCGCGGTGAAAGTGGGTATTGGTCCTGGCTCTATCTGTACGACCCGTATCGTCACTGGCGTAGGCGTTCCGCAGATCACCGCGGTTTCTGACGCGGTTGAAGCGCTGGAAGGCCTGGGCATTCCGGTTATCGCCGATGGTGGTATTCGTTTCTCCGGCGATATCGCCAAAGCGATCGCCGCAGGCGCAAGCGCGGTAATGGTCGGTTCCATGCTGGCGGGTACTGAAGAATCCCCGGGCGAAATCGAACTGTACCAGGGCCGTTCTTACAAATCCTACCGTGGTATGGGTTCTCTGGGCGCGATGTCCAAAGGCTCCTCTGACCGTTACTTCCAGAGCGATAACGCGGCAGACAAACTGGTGCCGGAAGGTATCGAAGGCCGCGTAGCGTATAAAGGCCGCCTGAAAGAGATCATTCACCAGCAGATGGGCGGCCTGCGCTCCTGTATGGGTCTGACCGGCTGTGGTACTATCGACGCGCTGCGTACCAAAGCGGAGTTTGTACGCATCAGCGGTGCGGGTATTCAGGAAAGCCACGTTCATGACGTGACCATCACCAAAGAGTCCCCGAACTACCGTCTGGGCTCCTGATTTTCTTCGCCCGACCTCGTGTCGGGCGATTTATTTAATCTGTTTCACTTGCCTCGGAATTAGCGTCAATGACGGAAAATATTCATAAACATCGCATTCTCATCCTGGATTTTGGTTCTCAGTACACTCAGCTGGTTGCGCGTCGCGTGCGTGAACTCGGCGTTTACTGCGAACTGTGGGCGTGGGATGTTACGGAAGCACAAATTCGCGAATTCAACCCAAGCGGTATTATTCTTTCCGGCGGCCCGGAAAGCACCACTGAAGAAAACAGCCCGCGCGCGCCGGAGTATGTGTTTGAAGCTGGCGTGCCGGTATTCGGCGTGTGCTACGGCATGCAGACGATGGCGATGCAACTGGGCGGCCATGTTGAAGCATCCAATGAACGTGAATTCGGTTACGCGCAGGTGGAAGTGAGAACCGACAGCGCGCTGATTCGCGGCATTGAAGACTCCCTGACCGCAGACGGCAAGCCGCTGCTGGACGTGTGGATGAGCCACGGCGATAAAGTTACCGCTATCCCGTCTGACTTTGTCACCGTTGCCAGCACCGAAACCTGCCCGTTCGCCATTATGGCTAACGAGGAAAAACGTTTTTACGGCGTGCAGTTCCACCCGGAAGTCACGCATACCCGTCAGGGTATGCGCATGCTGGAACGCTTTGTGCGTGATATCTGCCAGTGTGAAGCGCTGTGGACTCCGGCGAAGATCATCGACGATGCGGTAAATCGCATCCGTGAACAGGTTGGCGACGACAAAGTGATCCTCGGCCTGTCTGGCGGCGTTGACTCTTCCGTTACCGCGATGCTGCTACACCGTGCCATCGGTAAAAACCTGACCTGCGTATTCGTTGATAACGGCCTGCTGCGTCTGAACGAAGCCGAGCAGGTAATGGACATGTTCGGCGATCATTTTGGTCTCAACATTGTTCACGTTCCGGCGGAAGAACGTTTCCTGACCGCGCTGAAAGGCGAAAACGATCCAGAAGCGAAACGTAAGATCATCGGTCGCGTATTCGTTGAAGTCTTCGATGAAGAAGCGTTCAGACTGGAAGACGTGAAATGGCTGGCGCAGGGCACTATCTATCCTGACGTTATCGAGTCCGCCGCTTCCGCCACCGGTAAAGCACACGTCATCAAATCTCACCACAATGTGGGCGGCCTGCCGAAAGAGATGAAGATGGGGCTGGTTGAGCCGCTGAAAGAGCTGTTCAAAGACGAAGTGCGCAAGATTGGTCTGGAACTGGGCCTGCCGTACGACATGCTGTACCGTCACCCGTTCCCGGGGCCGGGTCTGGGCGTACGCGTGCTGGGCGAAGTGAAGAAAGAGTACTGCGACCTGCTGCGTCGTGCGGATGCTATCTTCATCGAAGAGCTGCACAAAGCAGATCTGTACAACAAAGTGAGCCAGGCGTTCACCGTGTTCCTGCCGGTTCGTTCCGTTGGCGTAATGGGCGATGGCCGTAAATACGACTGGGTTGTCTCCCTGCGTGCGGTAGAAACCATCGACTTTATGACCGCGCACTGGGCGCACCTGCCGTATGATTTCCTCGGCCGCGTCTCTAACCGCATCATCAACGAAGTCAACGGCATCTCCCGCGTGGTGTATGACATCAGCGGTAAGCCGCCAGCAACGATTGAGTGGGAATAACCTCCCGCTTCATGACCACTGCGTTGTAATGAATAAAGACCCTCTGCCTGTGCAGGGGGTTTTTCTTTACCAGACTGAGGCACAGCGCTACCTGTCCGGCGAATGCATATGCAATCCAGAAAACAGTATGTTTATGTGAGCAGGAAAAGTTTAGCGTTGAGCAGGCGTCTCGACTGAAAGAGTGGACTGTTGAGCTTCTTTTTTATCCTGATGATGATGCCAGGCACCGATAGAAGAGTAGACGAAGCGTCCGAAGAAGAAGAGAAAACTGATAAACAGTACGATACGGGTCATTCGACTGTTAAATCGATGTCGTTTTCGCATACTGGTTGCCTGACTCACAAAAGGTTCCTTAGGGTATGCCCAGCATAGTGGGCGATGGGTACATTAAGGCACATTGTAAAGGAATGGTCAATTGTCGATTATGTAAAAATACGTCAGTTGATTTATCTCTTATTGTTATGGAAGATAATTTTAGTATTTACATTAATAATAAATTAATGATAACGAAGCAGAAAAAACGTAATTATTAGTTACTGAGAAGAAAATTGATTGATATATATCAAATGTTGCTTCCCGTTGATAACTAGAATCAAGACACATATTGTGACGTTGTTTTTATTATTATTTTAAAGTCAGGTGGGATGCCTGTCTGAAGCACCTTGCAGGAAGCGAGGGTTTTTGCTGAGCATCTATGAAACTAAATCAGACCTATATCAAAATCAGAGATAAATGGTGGGTGCTGCCTCTCATTTTACCCTCTTTGCTGTTGCCCATATTAAGCATTGCCAATACCTACGCGCATACCAATACGGGTTCCGGCAATGTCACGCTTTTTTATCTTCCCCTGGCATTCACCATTAGCCTGATGTCATTTTTTGACTGGGCAGCATTACCGGGCATTGCGGTCGCAATCTTCTGGAATCGTTATCCGATAGTGGGATTGTATGAGACGCTCTCCATTATCGGACATTTCATTATCCCGGTCGTGCTCTGCTGGGGCGGGTATCGCGTGTTTACTCCCCGGCGTAATCAGGTGTCTCATGGCGATGCTCATCTGATGTTTCAGCGGATGTTCTGGCAGGTGTTTTGCCCGGCGACGTTATTTCTGGTGCTCTTTCAATTTGCCGCCTTCCTGGGAATGTATGCGAGCAAATCAAGCATGATGGGCGTAATGCCTTTTAATATCAATACATTGATTAACTATCAGGCTTTGCTGGTGGGAAATCTTATCGGCGTTCCGCTGTGTTATTTTATTATTCGTACTGTCCGCAATCCGCTATATCTGCGTGGATATTATGCGCAGCTGAAACAACAGTTTGATAAGAAAGTCACAAAGAAAGAGGTTGTTATCTGGTTACTCGTGCTGACATTGCTCATGACAATGCTTTGCATGCCATTGAATGAAAATAGTTCAATATTTAGCACTAACTATACCTTGTCATTATTATTGCCGGTAATGCTATGGGGAGCGATGCGCTACGGTTATCGATTTATTTCGCTGATATGGTCGGCTGTTCTCATTACCGCAATTCATTATTACCAGAGCTACATGCCTTATTATTCCGGGTATGACACACAACTCACTATTACGTCTTCAAGCTACCTGGTTTTCTCTTTTATTGTGAGCTATATGGCGGTGCTGGCGACGCGCCAGAGAATCGTCAGCGGTCGGGCGCGTCGGCTCGCGTATCTTGATCCCGTCGTGCATCTGCCTAACCTGCGGGCGCTAAATCGCGCGCTGAAAAATTCGCCCTGGTCAGCACTCTGTTTTTTACGCGTGCCCGGCCTGGAATTACTGGGGAAGAACTATGGCGTTATGCTGAGAATTCAGTACAAGCAAAAGCTCTCCCACTGGATAAACACCTTGCTGGCGCCCGGTGAGTGCGTGTATCAGCTGTCGGGGCATGATTTGATTCTGCGTCTGAATATGGAGTCGCATCAACAGCGCATTGAAGCGCTGGACAACCATATCAAGCAATTCCGTTTCATGTGGGATGATATGCCGCTCCAGCCGCAGGTTGGGGTCAGCTACTGCTATGTGCGCTCTCCGGTCAGCCATATCTATCTGTTATTAGGCGAATTAAGTACCATCGCCGATCTTTCTCTGATGACCAACAAACCGGAGAATATGCAGCGGCGTGGCGCAATGCATTTGCAGCGGGACCTGAAAGATAAAGTGGCGATGATGAACCGCTTGCAGTATGCGCTGGAGCACGATCATTTTTGCCTGATGGCGCAGCCGATTTCAGGCATTCGCGGCGATGTTTACCATGAAATACTGCTGCGACTGAAAGACGATAATGGCGGCATGATCAATCCCGATGGTTTTCTGCCCGTTGCTCACGAATTTGGCCTGTCGTCCAGCATCGATCTGTGGGTGATTGAAAATACCCTGCGCTTTATGGCGGAAAACCGGGATAAGCTGCCAGCCCACCGTTTTGCCATCAATCTGTCACCAACGTCGGTATGCCGCGCCCAGTTTCCGATTGATGTCAGTAACCTGCTGAGCCAGTACGAAGTTGAAGCGTGGCAACTGATCTTTGAAGTGACCGAAAGCAATGCGTTCACCAATGCCGAACAGGGTCAGGCAACGTTGTCACAGTTGCAACAGTTAGGTTGCCAGATAGCGATTGATGATTTTGGAACCGGTTATGCCAGTTATGCGCGGCTGAAAAATGTGAGCGCGAATATTCTCAAGATCGATGGCAGCTTTATTCGCAATATCGTCTCTAACAGTCTCGATTATCAGATTGTGGCGTCCATTTGCCATCTGGCGCGAATGAAGAATATGCAAGTGGTGGCGGAATATGTGGAAAGCGAAGAAATTCGTAGCGCGGTGAGCGCGTTGGGGATCGATTACCTTCAGGGCTATTTGCTTGGCGAACCCAGGCCGCTGGCGGCGACGCTGGAAGAGGTGCAGGCACCATTGTCTGGTGCCTGAGGCGAAATTACGCCGCGATAGTGGGCGAACTCTCTTCTTCGATTTTGAGACGCCAGCCCGTGACCGCTTCCCAGTATTGCTGCTCTTTTTCCAGATCGAGCAGGACGAGCGCGTTTTGGCTAAACCAGTCATGCGGGAAGCGCAACGTCCAGTGATTGTCGTCAGTTTTAAGCCGTAGCGTTGGCGGCGTTGTGGTGGCCTGGCGCTGATTATTCAGCAGAACGCCCAGGCGCAATAGCTGAATCAACGGCAGGAATTGTTTTTTCTTGAACAGCGTAAAGCGGGGCAAGTCATCCAGCTTAACGGCTTTACGATGATAACGGACTAATGTCGCCATCATCAGTTGCTGTTCCTGGTTAAAACCCGGCAAATCGCTGTTTTGCAGAATATAGGCAGAGTGGCGGTGCAGGCCGCTGTGGTTGATGTTCAGCCCCACCTCATGCAGCATTGCAGCCCACTTCAGTAACGCTTCCAGCTGCGGATGCGCCAGCTTTGGCTGTTGCGTCTGCCACTGTTCATACATCTGCATGGTTGTCTCCAGCACGCGCCGGGCCTGATCGCTGTCGATGTTATACTGATTCGCCAGGCTTTTGGCAGTACGGCTGCGCACATCCTGATGACGGAAGCGGCCTTCCATTTCGTACAGCACGCCTTCGCGCAGCGCCCCGTCGGAAAGGCGGAGTTCGCGGATCGCCAGCGCATCAAAAACGCCGCACAGAATGGCCAGACCCGGTACAAAGACCGCTTTTCGCTCTTCAGACAGACCCGGCAGGCTCAGCGCTTCAAAGGAGCGGTGCCTGAGCACTTCAGCCATCAGTTTATCCAGCCGTTCTGGCGTAATGAAGCCGTCCTTCTCACCCATTTCCAGCAGCACTTCATGGGCGGCTTTGATGGTGCCAGACGCGCCTAGCGCGACGTTCCAGCCCTGAATGCGGAACTGCCAGGTTAACGTCTCCAGTTTTTGCGCAGCGGCCATTCGGGCGCGCTGGAAATTTTCCGGGCTGATGGCGCCGCCAGGAAAATAGATTTGTGCGAAACTGACGCACCCCATGCGACGGCTTTCGACCAGTTTGGGCTCGAAGTTTTCGCCGATGACTAACTCCGTCGAACCCCCGCCGATATCGATCACCAGCTTGCGGCCTTTTTCCGGCTGCGTATGCTCCACGCCCATAAAAATCAGGCGGGCTTCTTCGTTACCGGAAATGATTTCGATCGGGTAGGGGATGACCTTCTCCGCGCGCTTCAGAAAATCGGTGGCGTTCAGCGCCTGGCGCAGGGTATGGGTGCCTACGATACACACGCTTGACGGGGAGAATCCCTGTAGGCGTTCGGCGAATAACGATAAGCAGCTTAACCCGCGTTCTATCGCTTCTTCACTTAACATATTGTCTTCGCCGAGACCATCCGCCAGATGTACGCGCTGTTTCAGCCGACCGATGATCTGCATGGCGCCATCCACCACGCGGGCAATGACCATATGAAAACTGTTCGAACCGAGGTCGACCGCCGCGAACTCCTGCGGCCGGGGTGTCTTGTCATGTATTGGCATAGCGTTAGTCAGGTTGCTCGAGTGATTTGATGTAGTCGTAAATCGCCAGTTGCGACTGCACCTTGCGACGATTTCCGCGCGGCACGTAGCGATTACTCAGTTCTTTATCTATGTAGCGGGCTTTTACCGTGTCGCTAAACAGGATGTCAATAATATCCAGCACGCGTTGCTTAAGGCACGGGTCGAGCAGCGGCGCAGCAACTTCGATACGGTAATCGATATTTCTCGTCATCCAGTCAGCGGAGGAAAGATACACCTGCTTATCGCCGCCGTTGGTAAAAATATAAACCCGGTCATGTTCGAGATAGCGATCCACGATACTGATCACGCGGATATTGTCGCTAATGCCTTCCAGATTTGGAATCAGCGAACACATCCCACGAACCAGCAGATTGACCGGCACACCCGAGCTGGATGCAGCGTACAGACGGTCGACCAGCCCCTTGTCCACCAGGTTATTCAGCTTCAGCGTAATGCCGGAGGGGAGACCTTGCTGGGCGTTGGCGATTTCTTTATCGATCATCTCGTACAGCAGGCGTCGTGAGTTCTGCGGAGAGACCAGCAAATAGTCGAACGTCACCGGGCGGTAAGGGTTCTCGATAAAGTTGAACACGCGACGGACTTCGTTCGTGATACGCGCATCGGCGGTCAGTAAGGAATAGTCGGTGTACAGGCGTGCCGTTTTTTCGTTGAAGTTCCCTGTGCCGATGTGAGCATAACGCACTACCTCATCGCCTTCTTTACGCGAGATGAGGAACAGTTTGGCGTGAATTTTCAGGCCTGGCGCCGAGAAGATCACATGTACGCCTGCTTCGGTCAGCCGCTTCGCCCAGTGGATATTCGCCTCTTCATCGAATCGCGCCTGCAATTCTACCACCACGGTGACTTTCTTGCCGTTATGGGCGGCGTGAATCATCGAGTCGATGATGCGTGAATCCTTCGCCACACGGTAGATGTTGATTTTGATCGCCAGCACGCTGGGGTCAAAGGAGGCCTGGCGCAGCAATTCCAGCACATGTTCGAAAGTGTGGTACGGATAATAGAGCAGAACGTCGCGCTCGCGAATAGCGTCGAACCCGTTGCGGAACTTCTCTTTATCAAACCAGAGATGGCGCAATCGCGGCAGCGGCTTGTTCACCAGATTGGCTTTGCCCACGTTGGGGAAGCTAATGAAGTCTTTGAAGTTGTGATACCGGCCGCCGGGTACGATGGAGTCGTAGCGGGAGATGGTCAGCTTTTCACGCAGCACTTCCACCAGCGCGTTTGGCATATCGCGCTGATAAACAAAACGCACCGGCTCGGCGGTCAGGCGTTGTTTCAGGCTGGAGGACATCAGCTCCATCAGGCTCGATTCCATCTCGTGCACCAAATCGTATTCGGCATCACGGGTCATCTTCATTGAGTAGGCATTCAGCGCGTCGTAGTCAAAGAAGCCTTTGAAGATGTCGTCCAGGCAGTAGCGCAAAATGTTATCCAGCAGGATCATCGGCTTACGGCGACGCGGCGCTTCCGGCGGCAGATTCACAAAACGCGGCACTTTGTCGGATGGAATTTCCAGCAGCGCGTAGCGGATAGCATCGCCACGAATAATCTCTACGGCCAGATAGGTGTAATCATCTTTCAGAAACTGAACTAAATCCGTCTCGCGATTGATCAGAATTGGCGTGATGTGTTGGCGTAAGTAATGTTTAAAATAATGCCGCAGCCAGCTTTGCTGGTTGGCCGACAGTTGGCGTTCGTTGATTAAGAAGATCTGATTACGCGCCATTTCCAGCAGCAATTCGTTGTACAGGCTGTCGAATTCCTGGTCGGCTTTTAGTACCCGGGACTGGATCTTACCTAGCAGATGGCGAGAATGAGAATTAGAACCCTGTTCTTCGCTGATTATGATGCGACGTTTCAGTTCGGCGAAACGAACTTTATAGAACTCGTCAAGGTTATTGGAATAGATGCCCAGGAAGCGCATGCGTTCAATAAGCGGATTTGATTTATCCGCAGCTTCCTGGAGCACGCGTTCGTTGAACGCTAACCAACTTAGCTCTTTCTCGATGTATAGTTTTTCCTGACCCATTACAACTCACACTCCGTTTTATTCACGGGACACTGCCTGATTATTATGGCGAGCATTGCGCTCAGATGTCCAACTGTGCCAGAAAAATATGACAATAAACCGTCAGATAAGCAAAGAGATGAGGGGAATTCCTGAGGCGTAGGCCGGATAAGGCGTTGACGCGCCACCCGGCATTGAAACGTTGGATTGCCTGATGGCGCTTCGCTTACCCGTCCTGCGAGGGAATGTTATTACTCGGCGGCATAGCCTTGCGGCGGCAGGCGATTGCCATCCAGCCAGGCGGCGTTATCACGCATTTCCAGACGGCCATCCACAAACCAACTGACGACCAGCGGATAGATAGCGTGTTCCTGCGTCTGAACGCGGGCCGTAATTTCATCTTCGCTGTCGCCTTCAAAGACCGGAATCTTCGCTTGCAGAATAACCGGGCCGCCGTCCAGTTCATCGGTAACAAAATGGACAGAGGTTCCGTGTTCTTCATCGCCGTTTTCCAGCGCCTGACGGTGCGTATGCAACCCCGGGTATTTTGGCAGCAGGGAAGGGTGAATATTGAGTAGACGCCCCTCATAGTGGGCGACGAACGCGGGGCTCAGGATGCGCATATAGCCCGCCAGCACCACGAGATCGGGGGCGTAAGCGTCTATTTCACGCATCAGTTCGCGGTCAAACGCTTCACGGCTGGCGAATTGATCGGCCGTTAACGCATGTGCCGGAATTCCGGCCTCACGTGCGCGTTCAAGGCCGAACGCGTCGGCCTTGTTACTGAATACTGCCCGAAGGGTGCCTTTGATTTTTTTCTCTTTGCAGGCATCGATAATCGCCTGCAAATTGCTTCCGTTGCCGGAAATAAGCACCACAAGATTCATCATTGAATAACCACGCGCTGTTCGGAATCAGAGGCTTTAATGATACCGATTTTCCAGGCGTTTTCACCTTTTGCTTTCAGCAGGGCGAGGGCGTTATCCACTTCCGCTTCCGGCAGGGCGATCACCATCCCGACGCCGCAGTTGAAGGTGCGATACATTTCATGCTGGCTGACGTTGCCCGCGGTTTGCAGCCAGTTGAAGACGGCTGGCCATTGCCAGGAAGATTCGTCAATCACCGCCTGGGTGTTGTCCGGCAATACGCGAGGAATATTTTCCCAGAAACCGCCGCCGGTCAGGTGGGCGATGGCGTGCACATCGACTTTTTCAATCAGTTCCAGAATGGACTTCACATAAATGCGGGTTGGCGCCAGCAGGTGATCGGCTAACGGTTTGCCTTCCAGCTCGGTGTTTTCCGGGTCGCAACCGCTGACTTCAACGATCTTGCGCACCAGAGAATAGCCGTTGGAGTGCGGGCCGCTGGAGCCAAGGGCAATCAGCACATCGCCATCGGCCACTTTGGAACCGTCGATAATTTCTGATTTTTCCACCACGCCGACGCAGAAACCGGCGACATCGTAATCTTCGCCATGATACATCCCTGGCATTTCAGCGGTTTCGCCGCCGACCAGTGCGCAGCCTGATTGCAGACAACCTTCGGCAATACCGTTGATCACGCTGGCGGCAGTATCGACGTCCAGCTTGCCGGTCGCGTAGTAATCCAGGAAGAACAGCGGCTCCGCGCCCTGAACGACCAGATCGTTGACGCACATCGCCACCAGGTCGATCCCGATGGTGTCGTGGCGTTTCAGATCCATCGCCAGACGCAGTTTTGTCCCTACGCCGTCAGTGCCGGAAACCAGTACAGGCTCACGATATTTTTGCGGCAATGCGCACAGCGCGCCGAAGCCACCCAAACCACCCATGACTTCCGGGCGGCGAGTTTTCTTCACTACGCCTTTGATTCGATCAACCAGAGCATTACCAGCGTCAATATCAACACCGGCATCTTTATAGCTAAGAGAGGTTTTGTCGGTCACTGCTTAGGTCCCCACGCGTTACTTGCGGTGAAAATTAAATTCGGCGCAATTCTAACAGGGAAAGCAAACGTTTGCGAGCCTGCTCTGCATCCGTTTTTATCTGCCGATTTTTTCAGCGTTTTACCGTTGTGTACCCATTTGTTTGAACTGCTCCACGAAAATGAAACCGGGTTCATTACCGTGCTTGAAACCTGCGCCAGTTATGCACAGTATCGTACTGAAACCGGTTTCTTTTTTGCTTCGGGTTGTCAGCGTAGCGGCGTTAACATTGCAATTACAATGAGGGAAACGTATGTCTGGATTTAAAGCGAATTTCATGTGGGGCGGCGCCGTTGCCGCTCACCAGTTAGAAGGCGGCTGGCAGGAAGGCGGAAAGGGGATTAGCGTGGCGGATGTGATGACCGCCGGTGCGCATGGCGTTCCGCGGGAAATTACCGACGGCGTGATCGCCGGGAAAAATTATCCTAACCATGAGGCTATCGATTTCTATCACCGCTACAAAGACGATATTAAGCTCTTTGCTGAGATGGGCTTTAAATGTTTTCGTACCTCTATCGCCTGGACGCGCATTTTCCCGCAGGGGGATGAATTACAGCCGAATGAAGCGGGTTTGCAGTTTTATGACGCCCTGTTTGATGAATGCCTGAAGTACGGTATTGAACCGGTGATTACGCTGTCGCATTTTGAAATGCCTTACCATCTGGTCACGGAATATGGCGGCTGGCGTAACCGTAAGCTGATCGATTTCTTCGTGCGCTTCGCGAAAGTGGTATTTACCCGCTATCAGCACAAAGTGAAATACTGGATGACCTTCAATGAGATCAACAACCAGGCCAATTATCACGAAGATTTCGCGCCGTTCACCAACTCGGGGCTGAAATACCTGCCGGGCGAAGATCGTGAACCGGTGATGTATCAGGCGGCGCACTATGAGCTGGTCGCCAGCGCGCTGGCGGTGAAAGCGGCGCGGGAGATCAACCCGGCATTGCAGGTTGGCTGCATGATCGCCATGTGTCCGATCTATCCGCTGACCTGCGCGCCGGACGATATGATGATGGCGATGAACGCGATGCACCGTCGCTACTGGTTTACGGATGTGCATGTGCGCGGGAAATATCCGCAGCATATCCTCAACTACTTTGCGCGTCGGGGCTTTGCGCTGGATATCACCGATGAAGATCGCGCGGCGTTGTTACAGGGCTGCGTCGACTATATCGGTTTCAGCTATTACATGTCTTTTGCCACGAAAGCGACCGCAGATAACCCACAGCTCGATTACGACGAAACGAAAAGTCTGGTCTCCAATCCGTATGTGCAGAAGTCGGACTGGGGCTGGCAGATCGATCCTGTGGGGTTACGCTACTCGCTCAACTGGTTCTGGGATCACTACCAGCTACCGCTGTTTATTGTCGAGAACGGCTTTGGGGCGATAGATATTCAGCAGGGAGATGGTTCCGTTGACGATCGGTACCGTATCGACTATCTCGCAGCGCACATTCGTGAAATGAAAAAAGCCGTTGTGGAAGATGGCGTTGATTTGATGGGCTACACCCCGTGGGGCTGCATTGATTTGGTGTCGGCGGGGACGGGCGAGATGAAAAAACGTTATGGCTTTATCTATGTCGATAAAAATAATGACGGCAGCGGGACGTTAGCGCGCCATCCGAAGAAATCTTTTGCCTGGTATCAAAATGTAATTAAAAACAACGGAGAAAATATTTAAGATTCAATACGTTGTTATTCAGCCCCGCCATCTGTGCGGGGCGTGTTTTATACTCATTCTCCAGACGTATGTCACTTTGGTTGATCCATGTCAAGCATACGTTGTGTTGCGCCAGAGAGGAAAAGCGGTATAATCCGGCGATTTTTTTTGTGGTTGCCACTCGTCTGAGGAAAGGAGAAGAGTATGAAGATCGTGGAAGTCAAACACCCACTCGTCAAACACAAGCTGGGTCTGATGCGTGAAAACGACATTAGCACTAAACGCTTTCGTGAACTCGCCTCGGAAGTAGGCAGCCTGCTGACCTATGAAGCGACCGCAGACCTGGAAACCGAAACGGTAACCATCGACGGCTGGAATGGCCCGGTTGAAATCGAACAAATCAAAGGTAAAAAAATCACCGTGGTTCCTATCCTGCGTGCCGGTCTGGGCATGATGGAAGGCGTCCTGGAGCATGTGCCGAGCGCGCGTATCAGCGTGGTGGGCATCTACCGTAACGAAGAAACGCTGGAGCCCGTTCCGTACTTCCAGAAACTGGTATCCAACATCGATGAGCGTATGGCGCTGGTAGTTGACCCGATGCTGGCAACCGGCGGTTCAATGATTGCGACGATCGATCTGCTGAAAAATGCAGGCTGCCACAGCATTAAAGTGCTGGTGCTGGTTGCTGCGCCGGAAGGCATTGCGGCGCTGGAGAAAGCACACCCGGATGTTGAGCTGTACACCGCATCGATTGATAAGGGACTTAACGAGCACGGATACATTATTCCGGGCCTCGGCGATGCCGGCGATAAGATCTTTGGTACGAAGTAAGTGAATGAATAATAAAGAGCCGACTTTAAGAGTCGGCTTTTTTTTGAATAAAACACTCATAACATACAACACTCAGAGGAAAACACTATGACGCGCCGTGCTATCGGGGTAAGTGAAAGACCGCCGCTTTTACAGACAATCCCGCTTAGTTTGCAGCATTTGTTCGCCATGTTTGGCGCAACCGTGCTGGTGCCAGTCCTGTTTCATATCAACCCGGCTACCGTTCTGCTGTTTAACGGCATCGGTACGTTGCTGTATCTCTTTATTTGTAAAGGTAAAATTCCTGCATATTTAGGGTCGAGCTTTGCCTTTATTTCGCCGGTTCTGCTGCTGTTGCCGCTGGGGTATGAAGTGGCGCTGGGTGGTTTTATCATGTGCGGCGTGCTGTTCTGCCTGGTCTCTTTTATCGTGAAGAAAGCCGGAACCGGCTGGCTGGACGTGATGTTCCCGCCTGCGGCGATGGGCGCAATCGTTGCCGTTATCGGTCTGGAACTGGCGGGCGTGGCTGCGGGTATGGCCGGGTTACTGCCTGCTGAAGGGCAATCCCCGGATACCAAAACCATTACCATCTCCCTTGTGACCCTGGCGGTGACGGTCTTTGGCTCCGTGCTGTTCCGGGGTTTCCTGGCCATTATCCCGATCCTGATCGGCGTGCTGGCAGGCTATGCGCTGTCATTTGCAATGGGAGTGGTGGATACCGCGCCGATTGCCGAAGCGCACTGGTTCGCGCTGCCGACGTTCTATACGCCGCGCTTTGAATGGTTTGCCATTCTGACAATTCTGCCAGCGGCGCTGGTGGTGATTGCCGAACACGTAGGCCACCTGGTCGTGACGGCGAACATCGTTAAAAAGGATCTGGTTCGTGACCCTGGCCTGCATCGTTCGATGTTTGCCAACGGGTTATCAACGATGATTTCCGGGTTCTTCGGTTCTACGCCGAACACCACCTACGGTGAAAACATCGGTGTTATGGCGATCACCCGCGTGTACAGCACCTGGGTTATCGGCGGCGCGGCGATTTTTGCCATTCTGCTCTCCTGCGTGGGTAAACTGGCTGCTGCGATTCAGATAATCCCGCTGCCGGTAATGGGCGGCGTATCGCTGCTGTTGTACGGCGTGATCGGCGCATCCGGTATTCGCGTATTGATTGAATCAAAAGTCGATTACAACAAAGCGCAGAACCTGATCCTGACCTCGGTGATTTTGATCATCGGCGTCAGCGGCGCGAAAGTGCATATTGGCGCGGCTGAACTGAAAGGAATGGCGCTGGCGACCATCGTTGGGATCGGCCTGAGCCTGATCTTCAAACTGATCAGCGTTCTGCGCCCGGAAGAAGTGGTGCTGGATGCGAAAGACGCGGATACGCCGCAGCAATAATCCTGAAACCGGGCAGTGCTGCTGCCCGGTTCTATCGTGATGGAATTCTGTGGTAAACTCATCGCGATTTTATGGAATCCTGGATTGAGGTATCTCTGAACACTCCGGCACAGCTCTCTCTGCCACTTTATCTTCCTGACGACGAAACTTTCGCAAGTTTCTGGCCGGGGGATAACGCCTCTTTACTGGCTGCACTGCAAAACGTGCTGCGTCAGGAACATAGCGGATATATTTATCTCTGGTCGCGTGAAGGCGCGGGCCGTAGCCATCTGCTGCACGCGGCGTGTGCTGAACTGTCGCAACGCGGCGACGCGGTAGGCTATGTGCCGCTGGATAAGCGCACCTGGTTTGTACCGGAAGTGCTTGACGGCATGGAACATTTGTCGCTGGTGTGTATTGACAATATTGAATGTGTCGCCGGAGATGAACTGTGGGAAATGGCGATCTTTGATCTCTATAACCGCATCCTTGAGTCGGGAAAAACGCGCCTGCTGATCACCGGCGATCGTCCTCCACGTCAGTTAAAGCTGGGATTACCCGATCTGGCTTCTCGTCTGGACTGGGGGCAAATCTACAAGCTGCAACCGCTCTCTGATGAAGACAAACTCCAGGCGTTACAACTGCGCGCCAGACTGCGTGGGTTTGAACTGCCGGAAGATGTCGGGCGTTTTCTGTTGAAGCGGCTGGATCGTGAGATGCGTACGCTATTTATTACGCTGGATCAGCTCGATCACGCCTCAATCACCGCACAGCGTAAACTCACCATTCCGTTCGTTAAAGAGATTCTGACGCTGTAACGCTGCCATTTTTGCCCGGTGGCCGGGCAAAAAACTCAGGCAATATCTTCCAGTAAGTGCTCAACCAGCAGTGGAATCGGCCTGCCGGACGCGACGCTTCTGCCGTTTTCTCGCCATAGCGCCGTACCGCTAATGTCCAGATGTGCCCACGGGATATCCGACGGGCAAAAATGATGCAGTAACCAGGCTGCGGAAGCGCTGATTGCCGCATTGTTCGTCGGCGTATTACAGAGATCGGCTATGGCGCTTTCGGTCTGCTTTTTCAGTCGTGCATCCAGAGGTAAAGACCAGACTTCATCTCCGCACTGCCGTCCTGCTTCTGTTAGCGCCTGTCTTAACGCATCGTCCTGAGTCATCAGCCCGCTGAGTTCGTAGCCAAGCGCTTTCACCACCGCACCGGTCAAGGTTGCCATGTCGATGATATAACGGGCCTGCGGTTGTCGTTGGCTCGTCCATGCAATGGCGTCGGCCAGCACCAGTCGTCCTTCGGCGTCGGTGTTATTGATTTCCATTGTCATACCGTTGCAGGCGCGAGCAACGCTGCCTGGCTGCATTGCGTTCGGGCCGATTGCGTTTTCAGCCAGCGCCAGTACGCCCATTATGCGTACGGGCAGTTTTAACTCCGCAACCGTCAGGAGCAGTCCCAACACGTTGGCTGCGCCACACATGTCATATTTCATGGTGTACATACCCGCGCCCTCTTTCAGCCACAGGCCACCGGTATCAAACGTTATCCCTTTACCTATGTAGCAACGTACCGGGCCGTCACTTATGCCGTTGTAATGAATGGCAAGCAAACGCGGTGGACAGGTCGCTCCTTTGCCAACCGCATGGAGCAGTCCGAGGCCTTGTTCAACAATTTGTTTTTCATCAAGGACTTCACAGTGCAACGCAGGAAAAGAGGCGCACAGGGTTTGTGCCTCGTTGACCACGAACTGCGGCGTACAGCAATCGGAGGGGGTATCCGCCAGCCGCCTCGCAGCGACCATGCCGTTGGCAATGGCCTGCTGTTGCCTGAACACTTTTTCACGTTTCTCGTATTGTTCTGGCTGGCAGAACGCGGTGATATGGCGGATGCGAGTGGCGGTGGCATCCGTTTTTTTCAATTGTAAATCATTGAGCGTATACGCCTGATTAAACAGAAAACGCAGCAGCAGCGCCAGTACAGTGTCGTTTATTTCGGTGACATCAATCAGCACATTTTCGCTGACTGGCGAGGCCAGCAGCGGTCGTATCGCATTGAGTAAACTTTCGGTCAGGTTGTCCTGCCAGAGCGCATCAGGCAACAGGGTAATTCGCGTAAAAGGCGCGCAGCCGAAGCGGGTATCCGCTACTTTATCTTGCGCCAGTACGCGCATTTCCGCGAGCAGAGCGGAATCCGGCAATAAAGAACAGCCAGGAGGCGCGATAAGATGGCCTTGTGGTTGAACCTCTGCGGGTGAGCAAATCAGTTGGTATGAAATCATTTCTCTTCCTCGACTGGAGCACGTATCCGTGCGGCATAGTCTTGCATCCATTCTTCATCGACGGGGTGATAATGGGTCTTCTCGTGCTGGCGTTCGGCGCGAAATACGGTGAGCGGTTGGCGTGCGGTAGCGACAACGAACGAGAATGTTTTGATGTTAGTGGCTGCGCCAAACTCGCCTTTACGGTTCATGCAGACCACCGAGAGGTCGCCTGTGCGACCAAATCGCGACATCAATTTATCTTCCAGCTCAAACACGACAGAATCAGCCGCTTGTTGCGGTGTCATCCCCTGCGCCATGCGACGAACAATTTCATAGCTGGCGCAGCCTTTCATCAGATCTTCACCGACGCCCGTTGCCGTCGCCGCGCCGACTTCACTGTCGCAATAGAAGCCGGAACCAATAACCGGAGAGTCGCCAATGCGGCCGCGTTTTTTCATAAACAGGCCGCTGGTGGAGGTGGCAACGCTCATCGACCCCAGTTTATCCAGACCAATAATGCCGACCGTATCGTGGCCGTTATATGGACTTAAGCCTTTATCCAGCGTCTCCCGGCAGCGTTTTTGATAGTGCTGGATGGCTCTGTCGGTGAGCATGGTTTTATCCGCAAACCCCTGGCTCAGTGCCCATTCACGCGCACCCTGGCCAACCAGCAGACAGTTATAGCGCTGACGGCTTAACGCATGTGCGACGCGCACCGGGTTGGCAATATCCACCAGGTTCCCGACCGCCCCAAACGCGAGGGTATCGCCGTCCATATAGGCGGCATCCAGTTCGACCTCGCCATTTTCAGTAGGCAGTCCGCCATAGCCCACGGATTTATAAAACGGAAAGTCCTCAACGGTCGCGACGGCGTCTACCACCGCCATTGCGACCGGGTTTCCCGCAGCCAGTGCAGACGCGGATTCCGCCACACCTTCAAGCGCCATTCGCCAGGTTGCGATAATTCCCCACATGGTTTACTCCTGTTTTGCAAGTGGTGCATCGGACTGTGTTACGGCAGCCAGTTCCGCTGCGCGGTACTGTTTATCGACGATCCGCATAAAGGGCAGATACAGCATTGCGCCAATCAGCAGGTTAATGAGCTGCATGACGCTGCCGCTAATATGTCCGGTAACGATAAAACCGCTAATGACTGGCGGCAGCGTCCACGGAATAAAGACGCCCGTAGTGACGGCGACTGCGCCGAGCTTCATCGCGGTATACTGTACGGTGACCAGCACCAGCGGCACCAGGTTGAAGGGGATCAGCATTATCGGATTCATTATCACCGGCAGACCGAACAGAATCGGTTCGTTGATGTTGAACACAGACGCTCCGGCACCGAGCCGCGCCACTTCCCGCATGTTTTTACTGCGCGCAAAGAAAAGCATGGCTAACACCAGCGACAACGTTGCACCCGCACCGCCCATCCAAATCATGTCAAAAAACTGTTCCGTAATGATGTGTGGGGGTGTGGTGCCAGCCTGAATAGCCGCAATGTTGTCGGTCTGGTTTTCCATCCACAGCGGGCGGATGATGCCGTTAACCATTGAGCCGGAGTTAATACCGACCGACCACAAAATAGTGATGCTGAACACTGTCATCAGCGCGCCAAAGTAAGAGGTGCCGTAATGACGAACCGGTGTGGCGACCACTTCGTAAATAAACTGATGGATGGTCTGGTAATGGGTGTTTTCAAACAAGATGCGAATGCTCAGTACCAGTATCATGACCAGTAAGGCGGGGATCAGCGCGGCAAAAGATTCTTGCACCGCCGGTGGCACACCTTCTGGCATTTTGATCACCAGATTTTTACGCTTTAGCCAGCAGAAAAGTTCAGTCCACAGCAGCGAACCGATCATCGCGACGAACAACCCTTTTGTGCCAATCCATTCTACGGGGATCACGGTAATACCGCCGTTTTCCGCCACTTTGATAAACGGTGTAAGGATCAGAAAACAGACCAGCGCCAGAATGCCGCAGGAGATGCGATCTTCGCCGTAGTGTTCCGCCAGACGAAATGCGACCAGGAAACTGATAAACAGCGACATCGTTGAGAACACCGCGTTAAACGGGATCTCAATAATCGCACTCCAGCTCTCGCCAAAAGCCTGAGACATAAACTGCTGATAGTTTTGATTCGGAAACGAGGAGATCACCAGCAGAATAGAGCCGACGATAATAAACGGCATAAACGAAACGTATGCGCCACGAATCGCGCCGAGATGCCGCTGCTGAGCGGTTTTCGCCGCCAGAGGCATCAGTTTTGCTTCAAGAAATCCCAGAACATTGTTCATTGTGAACTCCGTACAAGATTAACTCACGTTGTGTGTGCTATGCATGAGGATTATCTGCGAAGGCGTGTGAACGAAAGGTGAAATAGCTCACAATGTGATCGCGATTAACATATAAATCTCATAAGATTAATTATCTAAAAATCGACAGGGATTCTTGCGATGGAAATAAAATTGCACGCCAATGCCACTACCACACCGCGTATTCGTCGCTATCTTCAGCAGTCTGAAAAAAGCGACAGAGAGCTTGCCGCCGAGCTTGGGATTTCTGTTACGACAGTAAGGCGATGGCGACATCGTGATCGGGTTAGTGATGGGCAAACTACGCCGAAGACGATATACAAGGCGATGAGACAAGAGCAGATTGTTTTGGTGAACGCCTTGCGTGACGCAACAGGTGCGCCGCTGGATGACCTCTTATTGTTGGTGAACGAGGTGCTGGGCATTGTTGTGTCGCGCGCGACGTTGAATCGTTATCTTAAACCGGCGACACCTCAGCGACAGCGGGCGTCGTTACAAGGGAAAAAAGCGTTAAAATCCGGGATGCTGCCGAATCATCTGGCGCTGTATCACCTTCCACTCTCGTTACATATGGACGACGGTGGCGAACATCATTTGTTCTGGGCGCGCGAGCCGATGAGCGGCTGGTGCTTTGCCCGACTGTATGCGGGTATTTCACCGCAGCGGGTCGTGGTCTGGCTGGATGAATTGCTGGAAACCTGCCCGGCTGATATACAATCTATTGAGACAAATATTTCTGATCGCATATGCCCGCAGCTAAAAACGCACCTGGCGACGCGCGGCATGTCATGCCAAATAACCGGTACGATTCCCGGTTGGGTGCCGGTGACAATACCGCTGAATGAGATTGTTCCCCGGCTAAATAGTGAATCTGCCAGCGAGTTGCTTATCCGCTTATGTGAATGCTACAACCGTGGTAAGACACAGAAAAAACTGGGGGATTGTACGCCGCAGGACTTTCTGGAAACGCTGCGGCGCATGGATTAGCTCACGATTTCCAGCACCTGCTCCGGCGGGCGGCCAATACGAGCCTGACCGTTGGCGACGACAATCGGTCGCTCCATCAGTTTCGGGTTTTCCACCATCGCCTGAATCAGCGCCTCTTCGCTCAGATGGCCGTCGGCCAGATTGAGAGACTTGTAGAGATCTTCTTTCTGGCGCATCAGTTCGCGTGCGCTGGACATCCCTAACATACGCAGCAGTTCACGCAGCGTCGCCGCGTCGGCAGGTGTTTCCAGGTAAAGCACCACTTCCGGTTCAACGCCGTTGGATTTCAGCAGGCTCAGCGTGTCGCGACTCTTTGAACAACGCGGGTTGTGGTAGATTTTTACTGCATCTGACATGATTTCTCCTTTCGCGCGAACTGTAGGCCGGATAAAACGCGATAGCGTCGCCACCCGGCAACAGAACGAATACTACATTTTGGTGTATGGCTTAAAGCGTTCCTGCAACTGGCGCAGCTGGTCGATACGGGCATCGTAACGCGCCTGTTGCTGGCTGCCCAGCTTGACCTGAGAACTTGCGCTGCTGAGCATAGAGATCGCCTGATCCAGTCGCCCGGCCAGCGCATAGCCTTCGGCGCGCGCCGCCAGCTCCTGATCGCGGTTATTGAGCGCCGCTTCAGCCTGCGCCAGGAGATCCCAGCCGTTGCCGTCGTCTTTATTGTTGAAAGTGTAGCGATTGAGGATGGTCGTGGCTTCTCTGGCTTGCCCGCCCTGTAAATAAGCATTCGCCAGGTTTAGCTGCAATACCGGGTTTGCGCGCAGATCGCGGGCATTTTTCAGACGGTTAATCGCTTCGCTGGTTTTCTTCTGCCCCAGATCGATATCGGTCGCCAGGTCGAGATACCACGCGTTATTCGGTTCAGCCGTCAGCAACGGTTGCAGCGCTTTGCGAGCTTCGTCGTACTTGCTGGCTTCCATCGCCTGTAGCGCCCGGCCATATTGCGCCGCACGCTGTTGGCGCACGTTTCCTTTTTCCCATGCGTCGAGCAGGTCGCTGGTAAGCTGATTACGGCCAGAATTGTACATCCCCAGCGTACGCGCCTTCGCCAGATAAAAATCTTCCGACGATTCCACTACCACCGGGCGCATCTGGTTTGCACGGTTGCGGGCATCCGCCAGACGGCTTTCCGGCAGGGGGTGCGTCAGCAAAATTTCGGGAGGACGCGTGGAGTAGCGCGCCTGGTCGAGCAGTTTTTCCAGGAACGTCGGCATCGCTTGCGGATCGAACCCTGAACGTTGCAGCACCTGAATACCGATTCGGTCTGCTTCCTGTTCGTTTTGATGGGTGAAGCTGATCATCCCCTGACGCGTTCCCGCCAGCGTACCGGTCAGCGCCGCCATACCGGCCTGCGGGCTGGCCATCGCCAGAAGAATAGAGCCTAAGGCGCCGACCCAGGTTAGCGGAGCGCTGCGCTTTTGATCTTCCATCGCGCGCGCCAGATGGCGTTGGGTTACGTGGGAAATTTCGTGCGCCATCACCGAGGCTAACTGACTTTCGTTGTCGGAATAGCGAAAGAGCGCGGAATGCAGCACAACGTTGCCGCCGAAAAAGGCGAAGGCGTTAATTTCGTCGTTGTTAATCAAAAAGAAATGGAATGGCGTTTTCACGGAGTCTGCATGAGAGACTAAACGCATCCCCAGCGCGTTGATGTACTGACTTAACAGCGGATCGTTGATCAACGGCGCGCTGCCGCGCAACTGGCGAACGTAATAGTCGCCCATTTGCATTTCCTGACCGATAGAAAGCGTGCTTCCTGCTGAGGTCCCCATATCCGGTAGCGTGTCTGCGGAATCTGCAAACGCGGGGGCTACCTGACCGATAGTCAGCGCAGCGATGAGGGTAGCAACCAGGTTTTTCTTCAACAGCCTGAACATAGACCTCTGTCCTGTTTTCTTTAATATAGCCATTTGACCGATGCCGCGACGTATCGTTCCGCCACGCCAGCACAGGGAGTGTAACTGCGAAACCCGGTGGTGAATACCCCGCTCAAATGACTTTTCAGTTTCCTGAATCAGCAACAAAAAGCGAAGTCTTTTTTGTGACATTTAGATACAATTCGGGATCGCAATCCCGCTATTGAGGTTCAGGGAACGGTTTCTATGCTTGAGATGTTGATGCAGTGGTATCGCCGTCGTTTTAGCGACCCGGAGGCGATCGCCTTGCTGGTTATCCTGGTTGCCGGTTTTGGCATCCTTTTCTTTTTCAGTGGGCTTCTGGCGCCGTTGCTGGTGGCTATTGTCCTCGCTTACCTGCTGGAGTGGCCTACGGTCCGTCTGGAGGCGATTGGCTGCTCCCGGCGTTGGGCCACCTCAATCGTACTGATTGTGTTTGTCGGCATTTTACTGCTGATGGCGTTTGTCGTGATGCCGGTGGCCTGGCAGCAGGGGATCTATTTGATTCGCGATATGCCGGGTATGCTCAATAAGCTCTCTGATTATGCCGCCACGTTACCCCGTCGTTACCCGGCGCTGATGGATGCCGGGATCATTGATGCGATGGCGGAAAATATGCGCACCCGGATGCTGACGTTAGGTGATTCGGTTGTGAAATACTCCCTGGCCTCTCTGGTCGGGTTGTTGACGCTGGCGGTGTATCTGGTGCTGGTGCCGCTGATGGTCTTCTTCCTGATCAAGGATAAAGAGCAGATGCTGAATGCCGTGCGCCGGGTGCTGCCGCGCAATCGCGGACTAGCCGGGCAGGTCTGGATGGAGATGAACCAGCAGATCACCAACTATATTCGCGGCAAAGTGCTGGAGATGGTGGTGGTTGGCGTGGCGACCTGGCTTGGCTTCCTGCTCTTTGGTCTCAACTACTCGCTGCTGCTGGCGGTTCTGGTTGGATTCTCGGTATTAATCCCCTACATCGGCGCGTTCGTGGTGACCATTCCGGTGATTGGCGTGGCGTTATTCCAGTTTGGCCTCGGAACGGAGTTCTGGAGCTGCTTCGCCGTGTATCTGATCATTCAGGCGCTGGATGGAAACCTGCTGGTGCCGGTACTGTTTTCAGAAGCCGTCAACCTGCACCCGCTGGTGATTATTCTGTCGGTGGTGATTTTCGGCGGCCTGTGGGGCTTCTGGGGCGTGTTCTTCGCCATCCCGCTGGCGACGTTAATTAAAGCCGTGGTACATGCCTGGCCGGACGGACAGGTCAGCGACGGTTAAGCACGATTATCACTCTGCCCGGTGGCGCAACGTCATCGGGCGTTCCACGTTTTATCCGCTTTCTCCTTTCCTGAACGTTTTCCGAATGTGCTGTCCCGCCCTCCTTTTTTGCTTTCAACTTACCGGTATAGATGGTTTTTTAATCTCACAAGGACAAGACCAACCGGAGAAAAAAATGGGTCATCAGATGCACACGCAGCAAAAAGTGGGGTGGGGCGGTTATCTCGCCTTTTTTATTACCATTATCCTTTTTTCAGGCATGTTCGCGAAAAGTACAGAATGGTGGCGAGTGTTTGATTTTACCGTGCTCAATGGCGCGTTTGGCCTGGTTAACACGGCAGGCGACACGGCGGTTTCATTTCGCGGCACTGGCGGTACCGGGGCGAGAGACGGCTTTTTATTCGCACTGGAGCTGGCGCCATCGGTTATTTTATCGCTCGGCATTATTTCCGTGACGGAAGGGCTGGGCGGACTGCGCGCCGCGCAGCAGTTGATGACGCCGATACTCAGGCCGATCCTGGGCATCCCCGGCATTTGCTCTCTGGCGCTTATCGCCAATTTGCAAAATACGGATGCCGCCGCCGGGATGACCAAAGAGCTGGCGGAAGAGGGCGTGATTACCGAACAGGAACGGGCGATTTTCGCCTGCTGGCAGACAAGCGGCAGCGCGATTCTGACGAACTACTTCTCATCAGGCGCCGCGCTATTTGCCACGATAACCGTACCGGTTATTACGCCGCTGGCGGTCATTTTAGTCTTCAAATTTATCGGTGCGAACCTGTTGCGGGTGTGGATCGCGCAGCTTGAACATCGTCGTATGAAACAGGAGGCCTGAAATGAGCGCACAGGTACGTAAAAACGTCATGGATCTGTTTATCGACGGCGCGCGGCGCGGTTTTACCATCGCCACCACCAGCCTGTTGCCCAACGTCGTCATGGCCTTTGTCATTATTCAGGCGCTGAAGGTGACGGGGTTGCTGGATATCGTCGGGCGAGTGTGTGAACCGGTAATGGCGCTATGGGGTTTGCCGGGAGAATCGGCGACCGTTCTGCTGGCTGCGGTGATGAGTATGGGCGGCGGCGTGGGCGTCTGCGCCAGCCTGGTGGTTACTGGCGCGCTGTCCGGTCACGATGCCACTGTGCTGTTACCCGCCATTTACCTGATGGGCAACCCGGTTCAAAATGTAGGGCGCTGCCTGGGAACGGCGGGCGTTCATCCGCGTTATTACCCGCATATTATTGCGGTGTGCGTGATTAATGCCCTGGTCTCTATTTGGGTAATGCAGGCTATTGTTTAAAAAGGACTATCATGGACTGTTCCATTCTTAATCTGACGCTTTTTCAGCGCGGACACGTATATGCCCCGGACGATCTGGGCCAGCAGGACATTCTGGTTGCCAACGGCAAAATTGTCGCTATTGCGCCGACTATCGCTGCGGAAGACTTCCCCGGTTGCCAGCAGGTCGATCTCCACGGTGATATCGTCTGCCCGGGATTTATCGATCAGCATGTTCATCTCATCGGCGGTGGCGGCGAAGCCGGGCCGCATACCCGTACGCCAGAGGTGCGGCTGTCACGGTTGGTTGAAGCTGGTATTACCTCCGTTGTCGGGCTGCTGGGAACGGACGGCATCACCCGTCATCCTGAATCTCTGCTGGCGAAAACGCGCGCGCTGGAATATGAAGGGATCAGCGCATGGATGTTAACGGGGGCGTATTCTCTGCCTTCGCCAACCATTACCGGGAGCGTCGATCGCGATGTGGCGTTGATTGATAAAGTGATTGGCGTGAAATGCGCCGTCTCCGATCATCGTTCTTCGGCGCCGAATTCCGCCGCGCTGGCGACAATGGCGGCGCAGTCCCGCGTGGGGGGATTACTGGGCCAGAAGCCGGGAATCAGCGTCTTTCATATGGGCGACAGCCCACACATGCTGGAACCGCTGTACGATATTCTCGCCAATGCCGATGTCCCCATCACGAAACTGCTGCCGACGCATGTTAACCGCGCCGAACCGCTGTTCCAGGCGGCGCTGGAGTACGCGCTTGATGGCGGCTACATCGATATTACCAGCAGCATTGATGAACCGATCGATCCGGCGACGGCCATCGTGACAGCCTTGCGCCATGAGGTTCCGCTGTCGCGCATTACCCTGAGTTCTGATGGCAACGGCAGCCAGCCGGAATTTGATGAGCATGGAAATTTGACGGGCATTGGCGTGGCGGGTTTTGAGTCGCTGATCGGCACGCTGCGTCAGTTAGTTACGCAGCATAAACTGCCGCTGGAGCAGGCGCTGCGTCCGCTTACCCGCACCGTTGCGGAATTTCTCGGCTTTGAGCATAAAGGACGTCTGGCGGCGGGTTGTGACGCCGACATTCTGGTGCTGAATCAGGCGCTGGAAGTCAGCTATCTGTGGGCGAAAGGCAAAGCGGTGGTGAAAGATGGCAAAGCGTGCGTGAAAGGAACGTTTGAATAAACGACGCGTATGCCGGATGGCGGCGTAAACGCCTTATCCGGCCTACGGGGTTGTGCGAATCAGGCCTGATAAGACGCGTTAGCGTCGCATCAGGCTTTATCCGGCAAAACGTAAATCAGGCGTTTTCTTTCAGCCAGTTCAGCACCACATCGTGGTGGTTACTGGTTTTAAAGTCGTCAAATACGTGTTCGATCTTGCCGTCAGCGTCGATCAGGAAGCTGATGCGATGGATGCCGTCGTAGGTTTTCCCCATAAAGGATTTTTCCCCCCAGACGCCGAATTGCTCGCAGACCTGATGATCCTCATCGGACAGGAGCGTAAAGTTAAGCAGCTCTTTTTCGGCGAAACGAGACAGTTTTTCAGGTTTATCGGTGCTGATCCCCAACACGTCTACGCCTGCTTTTTTCAGATCGTCCATGTTATCGCGTAAACCACAGGCCTGTACGGTACAGCCGGGCGTCATGGCTTTAGGGTAGAAATACACCAGTACGCGCTGTCCCTGGAAGTCGGTCAAATTTACTTGTTCTCCGTCTTGATCCGGCAAGCTAAATTTCGGTGCGATGTCACCGGCTTTCAGTGGATTCATTACTTAACTCCATCCTGTTCATCATGTTGTGAGTAATTAACAACGTTAATACTGCCTTGCGCATTGAGTTCTGTACATAGTGCTTTAAAGGCATGCTCAATATTTACGGCATCATGAGATGCCGGACTGTGCGCGGTGATTTGAACAAACAGCTGTGCAGCCTTTTCATTTTCAGCAGGTTGCGTGCGGGAGACCAGCTCAGCGATGTTCATCTGATGGCTGTCGAAAAGCGCGGTAAAACGTTCAATTAAATGCGGAGAATCTTCCACCTCGACCTGTACCCATACCGTTGCGGGCATGGCCGGACGGGGGCGAGCAGTGGTGCGCTTCATCACAATCAATAAATCCAGCTCTGCGCCTTTCAACGGCAAGGTTGATTCAATCAGGGTGATGGCGTTCCAGGAGCCAGACAGCAGCATGATAAACGTGAATTCATCGCCCAACATGGCCAGTCGGCTGTCTTCGATATTACAGCCGCAGCTGCTGACATGGCGGGTGATAGTATTCACAATTCCCGGGCGATCGGCACCCAGCGCAGTGATAACCAGGTAATGTTGTGATGACGATGTCAAACCGGTTCTTCCTTTGAGAGGTGAGGTAATCATAAGGAAAGCATAAAAAAAACCTGCATACAATAATCAGAAGGGCTATGGTCTCTTGCTTTTATTGTCGTACCAAACGTACCATTGAGAAACTTGTTTGCACAGAGGATGGCCCATGTTCACGGGAAGTATTGTCGCGCTTGTTACACCGATGGATGAAAAAGGTAATGTCTGCCGGTCAAGCCTGAAAAAACTGATTGATTATCATGTCGCCAGCGGTACCTCGGCGATTGTTTCTGTTGGCACCACCGGCGAATCCGCCACGCTGAGCCATGACGAGCATGGCGATGTGGTCATGATGACGCTGGAGCTGGCGGACGGGCGTATTCCGGTTATCGCCGGAACGGGCGCGAACGCGACGGCGGAGGCCATTAGCCTGACGCAGCGTTTCAACGACAGCGGCGTTGTCGGTTGCCTGACAGTGACGCCTTACTACAACCGCCCGACTCAGGAAGGTCTGTTCCAGCATTTCAAAGCCATCGCTGAACATACTGACCTGCCGCAAATTCTGTATAATGTGCCGTCCCGTACAGGCTGCGATATGCTGCCGGAAACCGTCGGCCGTCTGGCGAAAGTAAAAAATATTGTCGCAATCAAAGAGGCGACAGGGAACTTAAGTCGGGTTCACCAGATCAAAGAGCTGGTTTCAGACGATTTTATTCTGCTCAGCGGTGATGATGCGACCGGGTTGGACTTCATACAGCTCGGCGGTCATGGCGTGATTTCCGTTACCGCGAACGTTGCGGCGCGTGATATGGCGGAAATGTGCAAACTGGCGGCGGAAGGTCGTTTTGCCGACGCGCGGGTGATTAATCAGCGTCTGATGCCGTTACATAACAAACTATTTGTCGAACCCAATCCGATCCCGGTGAAATGGGCATGTAAGGAGTTGGGACTTGTGGCGACCGATACGCTGCGCTTGCCGATGACGCCGATCACCGATACGGGTCGTGAGATTGTCAAAGCGGCGCTCAAGCATGCCGGTTTGCTGTAAAGTTTAGGGAGATTTGATGGCTTACTCAGTACAAAAGTCGCGCCTGGCCAGGGTTGCGGGTGTTTCGCTCATTATGCTGCTCGCGGCTTGTAGCTCTGACTCGCGCTACAAGCGCCAGGTGAGCGGTGATGAATCCTATCTGGAAGCCGCGCCGCTTGCTGAACTTCATGCGCCAGCAGGGATGATTCTGCCGGTAACGACGGGCGACTATAACATTCCGGTGACCAACGGCAGCGGCGCTGTCGGCAAAGCGCTGGACATTCGTCCGCCTGCTCAGCCGTTAGCGCTGGTGACCGGCGCGCGTACCCAGTTTACGGGCGATACCGCAACCTTGCTGGTAGAAAATGGTCGCAATACCAACCTGTGGCCGCAGGTTGTCAGCGTGATTCAGTCCAAAAACTACACGATTGAAAAACGTGATGACGCCAGCCAGACCCTGACGACCGATTGGGTTGAATGGAACCGTCTGGATGAAGACCAGCAGTACCGTGGACGTTATCAAATCTCGGTGAAACCGCAGGGTTATCAGCAGGCTGTAACGGTGAAACTGGTGAATCTGGAACAGGCTGGCAAGCCTGCCGCAGATGCCGCTTCGCTACAGCGTTATAGCGCTGAGATGATGAACGTAATCTCGGCGGGTCTGGATAAAACCGCCACCGACGCTGCGAACGCCGCGCAAAACCGTTCTGCCGCCACGATGGATGTGCAGAGCGCCGCAGATGACACCGGTTTGCCAATGCTGGTCGTCCGTGGGCCGTTCAACGTGGTGTGGCAGCGTCTGCCAGCCGCGCTTGAAAAAGTGGGCATGAAAGTGACCGACAGCACGCGTTCTCAGGGCAGCCTGGCAGTGACCTACAAACCGCTGTCTGACAGCGGCTGGCAGGATCTGGGCGCAACCGATCCGGGTCTGTCGTCCGGCGACTATAAATTGCAGGTGGGCGATTTAGACAACCGCAGTAGCCTACAGTTTATCGATCCGAAGGGGCATACCCTGACGCAGAGCCAGAACGACGCGCTGGTTGCCGTCTTCCAGGCAGCGTTCAGCAAGTAAAAATTGAGGGGCTGGAGCAATCCAGCCCTTTTTTCTGATATGATACGCAAACGTGTGCGTCAGCAGAAAAACGCAATTTTTACCGTAATTTCGCCCCCAGGCTGTAGGTCGGATAAGGCAATGCCGCCATCCGGCAAAGTGTGGCAGAAAATGAATTTTTATCGTTAATTCACACCAGGAGTAATAAAGATGCAAAAGCAAGCTGAGTTGTATCGTGGTAAAGCGAAGACCGTATACAGCACGGAAAACCCGGACCTGTTGGTGCTCGAATTCCGCAATGATACGTCAGCAGGGGATGGCGCGCGCATTGAACAGTTTGATCGCAAAGGGATGGTGAACAACAAGTTTAACCATTTCATCATGACCAAACTGGCAGAAGCGGGCATCCCGACCCAGATGGAGCAGTTGCTGTCCGATACCGAGTGTCTGGTGAAAAAGCTGGATATGGTGCCGGTCGAGTGCGTGGTGCGTAACCGTGCGGCTGGTTCTCTGGTCAAGCGTCTGGGCATTGAAGAAGGCATCGAACTGAACCCGCCGCTGTTCGACCTGTTCCTGAAAAACGATGCGATGCACGATCCGATGGTCAACGATTCTTACTGCGAAACCTTCGGCTGGGTGAGCAAAGAGAATCTGGCGCGCATGAAAGAGCTGACCTACAAAGCCAACGACGTGCTGAAAAAGCTGTTTGACGATGCCGGTCTGATCCTGGTCGATTTCAAACTGGAGTTTGGTCTGTACAAAGGCGAAGTAGTGCTGGGCGATGAATTTTCCCCGGACGGTAGCCGCCTGTGGGACAAAGAAACGCTGGATAAAATGGACAAAGACCGTTTCCGCCAGAGTCTGGGCGGCCTGATCGAAGCCTATGAAACCGTCGCACGTCGCCTGGGCGTGCAGTTAGATTAATTCTTCCCCCGTCAGCATCAACCGGAGAGTCAACGCTCTCCGGTTTTTCTCTACCACCATTATTCTAATGGTAATCTTGCGCTGAACCGCCTACGATCATCATCATAATGAATAGTATGTTGAGGTGATTATGCGCTGGCAAGGGCGTCGTGAAAGTGACAATGTAGAAGACAGACGCAATAGCTCCGGCGGCCCGTCAATGGGCGGGCCGGGTTTTCGTTTGCCCAGCGGCAAAGGCGGAATTATTCTGCTGATTGTCGTGCTGGTGGCGGGCTATTACGGGGTGGATCTTACCGGTTTAATGACCGGGCAGCCGATTTCTCAGCAGGAAACGACGCGTTCTATCAGTCCAAATGACGACGAGGCCGCGAAGTTTACCTCTGTCATTCTGGCGACCACAGAAGATACCTGGGGTCAGCAGTTTGAGAAAATGGGGCGCACATATCAGCAGCCTAAGCTGGTGATGTACCGTGGCGCGACGCGCACAGGATGCGGTGCGGGTCAGTCCGTGATGGGGCCGTTCTATTGCCCGGCGGATGGCACGGTCTACATCGATCTTTCCTTCTACGATGACATGAAAAACAAACTGGGCGCGGATGGCGATTTTGCCCAGGGTTACGTTATCGCCCACGAAGTGGGGCACCATGTGCAAAAACTGTTGGGCATCGAACCGAAGGTCCGTCAGCTGCAACAGACCGCATCGCAAGCGGAAGTGAACCGACTCTCCGTACGTATGGAGCTACAGGCGGATTGCTTCGCGGGCGTCTGGGGGTACAACATGCAGCAACAGGGCGTGCTGGAATCCGGCGATCTGGAAGAAGCGTTGAATGCGGCGCAGGCGATTGGCGACGATCGTCTGCAACAACAAAGTCAGGGACGCGTGGTGCCGGACAGCTTCACTCACGGCACTTCCGAGCAGCGCTATACCTGGTTTAAACGCGGTTTTGATAGCGGCGATCCGGCACAATGTAATACCTTCGGCAAAGGTTTTTAACATACCGGGGCAGGGATGTCTGACAATGACGCATTGCGGGCGCTAACCGCACAAATGGCGCAGGAAGGGATTCGTCGGCTGCTGGTGCTCAGCGGCGATGCGTCCTGGTGTCGTGAACGGGCGCTGGCGCTGCGAGAAGCATTGGCTGGCGACTGGCTGTGGGTGGCAACCGATGCGCCCGCCGCGCCGCACTGTACGCCGCAGGCGTTACAAACGCTACTGGGACGCGAGTTCCGCCACGCGGTTTTTGATGCGCAGTTAGGGTTTGATGCCTCGGCATTTGCGGCGCTGAGCGGCACGCTGCGAGCCGGAAGCTGGCTGGTGCTGCTGACGCCGCCGTATTCTGCATGGGAATCCCGTCCCGATGCGGACTCGCTGCGCTGGAGCGACTGCCCGCAGCCTGTTGCAACGCCACATTTTATCCAGCACCTCAAACGCGTGATGTCCCGTGACGAGCAGGCGCTGCACTGGCAGCAGTCTCAACCGTTTTCATGGCCGCGCTTTCCTGCCCGTCCCCACTGGCGACCCGCTACGGGTGAACCACAGCCTGAGCAGGCCGCGATTTTGCGGCATCTGCTGCGGATGCCGCCCGGCGTGGCCGCCGTTACGGCAGCGCGAGGTCGGGGTAAATCGGCGCTGGCCGGGCAGTTAATTTCGCGGATGAGCGGGACGGCCATTGTAACTGCGCCGTCGAAAGCGGCGACGGACGTGCTGGCGCAGTTTGCCGGTGAGAAATTTCGCTTTCTCGCTCCTGATGCGCTGTTGGCGGGCACGGAGACGGCCGACTGGCTGATTGTCGATGAAGCGGCGGCAATCCCCGCGCCGCTGCTGCATCGCCTGGCGTCGCGTTTTTCACGCATATTGTTGACCACCACCGTTCAGGGCTATGAAGGGACGGGACGCGGTTTTCTGCTGAAGTTCTGCGCCCGTTTTCCTCATCTCCGGCGTTTTGAACTGCGACAGCCTGTTCGCTGGGCGCAGGGGTGCCCGCTGGAACAATGGGTCGGCGAAGCGCTGATATTCGACGACGAGACGTTTGCCCATGCGCCGCAGGGGGCGATTCGGTTCTCTGCTTTTACGCAGGCGCTCTGGCATACCGGGCCGGCGCAGCCGCTGGCGGTGTATCAGCTGCTTTCCGGCGCGCACTACCGTACCTCTCCACTCGATCTGCGTCGCATGATGGATGCGCCGGGGCAGCATTTTCTCGGCGCTTTTACGGCTGAGCGGGTGGCGGGGGCCGCCTGGCTGGTGGAAGAGGGCGGATTATCGGCCGCGCTGAGCCAGGCCGTGTGGGCGGGCTATCGTCGCCCGCGTGGAAATCTTGTCGCGCAGTCGTTGGCCGCTCATGGTGGCGATCCGCTGGCGGCGACGCTGACCGGGCGTCGGGTGAGCCGTATTGCCGTCCACCCGGCCCGCCAGCGGGAAGGGATTGGGCAGCAGCTGATCGCTGAGGCATACGGCGGCGCCAGCCGATGCGACTATCTCTCCGTCAGTTTTGGTTATACCGCCGAACTCTGGCGATTCTGGCAGCGTTGCGGTTTTGTACTGGTGCGGATGGGGAACCACAAGGAGGCGAGCAGCGGCTGTTATACGGCGATGGCTTTGCTGCCCATCAGCGAGGCTGGCGCGCGGCTGGCGCACCGCGAGCACCAGCGTTTGCGCCGGGATGCGGAGATACTTGCTCGCTGGAACGGCGAAGCGATCCCGGTTATCCCGCTGAAAGCGTCTACGCTTAATGATGATGACTGGGATGAACTGGCGGGCTTTGCGTTTGCCCATCGACCGTTGCTCACGTCGTTAGGCTGTCTGAGTCGACTGCTTGAGCGCTGCGAGCTGGCGCTCCCCGCGCTGCGTGGACGCCTGGAGGAGAAGTGCAGCGACGCGAATCTGTGTATCCGGCTGGGTTTGCCTGGGCGTAAAGCGCTGCTTGTCGCTCAGCGCCGGGAAGTCGCCCATGCGCTTACCGTGCTGGATGACGAACGGGCGCAGCGGTTACGCGAACGCGTTTTGCAATGGCAATTTTTTCACTAACTCCTTCAATTTCCTGGCATGGTCATTGTGATTAAGCGGCGTAGAATCTGTTCTATCAGTTAAGGAGATCGCCATGAAACATGACCATTTTGTTGTTCAAAGCCCCGATAAACCCGCGAAACAACTGCTGTTGCTGTTTCATGGCGTGGGCGATAACCCGGTCTCAATGGGAGAAATTGGCTCCTGGTTCGCACCGTTGTTTCCAGAGGCGCTGGTGGTCAGCATTGGCGGCGCGGAACCTTGTGGCCCGGCGCCTGGGCGTCAGTGGTTTTCGGTTCAGGATGTGACGGAAGAGAACCGCCAGGCGCGGGTTGATGCGATTATGCCGGTGTTTATCGAGACGGTTCGCTACTGGCAGAAACAGAGCGGCGTTGGGCCGGAGGCTACCGCGCTGATTGGGTTTTCGCAGGGGGCGATTATGTCTCTTGAAAGCATCAAGGCCGAGCCGGGTCTGGCATCGCGCGTGATTGCTTTCAACGGACGCTACGCCAGCTTGCCGGAAACCGCCACGACCGCCACAACGGTACATTTGATTCACGGCGGTGAAGACCGGGTGATTGAGTTATCTCATGCGGTTGCCGCACAGGAAGCGTTAGTCCGTGCCGGAGGCGATGTGACGCTGGATATCGTCGAGGATTTAGGCCATGCGATTGACGATCGCAGCATGCAGTTTGCGCTCGACCATTTGCGCTATACCGTGCCGAAACACTACTTTGATGAAGCGTTGAGCGGCGGTAAGCCGAATGATGATGATATTATTGAAATGATATAAGCCGGAACTGAACCGTAGGCCGGATAGGGCGAAGCCGCCATCCGGCATTCAGACGGTATGTTGCCTGATGGCGACACGCTTATCAGGCCTACAGGTTTATCTGACTATTTCTTTGGCTGATCTTTCTTCGGCCAGTCGTCGTCATCGTCCCACTTATCGTTAAAATCACGATGCGGGGGCAGCTCCGGTTTATTGGCGAGGAATTTTTTGTGATCGACCCGCTTGAGGTCTTTGATCACATTGATCAGTACGCCCACCAAAAACACCAGCACCAGAATCCACCAATATTTTGCCAGCCAGTCCATGCTTATTTCCTCTTACAGGAACACGCGTCAGGCGACGAGTTGTTCCATGATACGTTGATACATGCGGGCAAGCAGTTGCAGATCGGCTGCATTAACACATTCATTAATTTTATGAATGGTGGCGTTGACCGGCCCGAGTTCGACTACCTGCGCCCCCATACGCGCAATAAAGCGCCCGTCGGACGTTCCACCCGTAGTGAGTAACTGCGGTTTTATCTCATTATAGTGCTCAATGGCGTTCACCACCGCATCCACCAGCTTGCCGCGCGCCGTCAGGAACGGCTGGCCGGAAAGCCACCAGTCCACCGTGTAGCGTAATTGATGTTTATCCAGCAGCGCGTGAACGCGCTCTTTGAGAGTCTCATCGGTCAGTTCGGTGCTGAAGCGGAAATTGAACTGAATAAACAGCTCGCCCGGAATGACGTTATTGCTGCCGGTGCCAGCCTGAATGTTGGCAATCTGCATACTGGTCGCCGGGAAAAATTCATTTCCCTGATCCCACTCGATCGCCACCAGTTCATTCAACATCGGCGCTGCGCGATGCACCGGGTTATCCGCCAGATGAGGATAAGCGACGTGCCCCTGCACACCGTGGATCGTCAGGTTGCAGGTCAGCGACCCGCGACGGCCATTCTTGACCACATCCCCGACGATTTCAGTGCTGGACGGTTCGCCGACTAGGCAATAGTCCAGACGTTCGTTACGCGCCATCAGCGTTTCGACCACCTTCACGGTGCCGTTTTTCGCGCTGGCTTCTTCATCCGAGGTGATAAGGAACGCCAGACGCCCCTGATGATCTGGATGCTGGGCGACGAAACGTTCAGCCGCAACGACCATCGCCGCCAGAGAGCCTTTCATGTCTGCCGCACCACGGCCAAACAGCATTCCGTCGCGGATTGTCGGCTCAAAAGGCGGGTTGATCCAGCGATCGACATCACCCGCAGGTACGACATCGGTATGCCCGGCAAAGGCCAGCGTTTCGCCTTGTCCGCGCCATGCCCAAAAATTCTGTGTATCGCCAAAATCCATATGCTCAACGGTAAAACCGATTGCACGCAGGCGTTCAATCATTAACGCCTGGCATCCTGCGTCATCTGGACTCAGGGAAGGGCGGCGAATAAGCTGCTGTGTCAGCTCAATAACCGGGCACGACATAGACTACACCTCATCAAAAAACTGCTGATAACTGGATTCGCTAAAACCCAGCAGCATAGGCTTCCCGGTCGCGCAGAGCAATGGGCGTTTGATAATTGCTGGCATTTCAGTCATTAATGCTGCGGCGGACGCCGCATCCGTGATGCCGTTACGCGTGGCTTCATCAAGTTTACGCCATGTCGTTCCGCGCGTATTCAGCAGGGGTTGCCAGCCTGACTCCGCAATAAACGTATTCAATAACGCGGCATCGATTCCGTCTGCGCGGTAATCGTGAAAGCGGTAGTCAATACCGTGAGCCTCCAGCCAGCGTCGCGCCTTTTTAATCGTGTCACAATTTTTGATGCCGTAGACGGTGATCATGTTGAATCCTTTTACGCGAATTACGAATAATTAAGCAATATTATCGTGGTATCCGTCAGTGCGGAACTGCCATATACCGGTTATTTATCATGACATAATAAACGGTAAATATAACATTGTTGAACTCTTGTGAATAATAATTCTGAAATGTTGCTTAATGAGCATCCCATCGGGAAGTATAAATCCAGCGAACTGCAATAGGCTGTTTCTTAACTGAAATGAGCGCGGTTTTCAGAAGTGGATTAATGTTTCAAAATATTGCAGTAAGTCACATAAAATTTATGGTTACAGGGTCATAGTAATGCCATGAACCCCATTCACCGGAGGATGTAATCACTGCAATCGGTTAAATTATCTTCTCTTGAGGATAATGTTTTCGTAGAATAGCCATAATAATAAGAGAGGTTGTTATGATTGAACGTGAACTGGGGAACTGGAAAGATTTTATCGAAGTTATGCTTCGCAAATAAATTTCTGGAAGATATCCTGATCCTGAAAAGGATAAGAAAAAGGCGACTCAAAGTAAGTCGCCTTTTTTGTGCCTTATTCCGGCTTCGGTTTCAGCGGGAAGCGGCGACGCACCAGCACAAAGAACAGCGGTACGAAGTAAATCGCCAGGATGGTGGCGGAGATCATCCCGCCCATGACGCCTGTCCCGACGGCATGCTGGCTCCCGGAACCCGCCCCGTTGCTAATCGCCATCGGCAGCACCCCGAAAATAAAGGCCAGAGAGGTCATCAGAATTGGGCGTAAACGCTGGCGGCAGGCATGCAGCGTGGCATCCAGCAGATCGTGGCCTTTCTCGTTCATCTCATTGGCGAATTCGACAATCAGGATCGCGTTTTTCGCGGAAAGGCCGATCACCGTTAGCAACCCGACCTGGAAGTAAACGTCATTTTCCAGTCCGCGCATCCAGGTGGCGAGCAGCGCGCCAATGACGCCCAGCGGCACCACCAGCATAACCGAGAACGGCACCGACCAGCTTTCATACAGCGCGGCCAGACACAGGAAAACGACCAGCAGCGAAATGGCGTACAGCGCAGGCGCCTGCGCGCCAGAGAGGCGTTCCTGATAAGACATCGCTGTCCATTCAAGCCCAAACCCCGTTGGCAACTGGCGAACCAGCGACTCCATTACATCCATTGCCGTACCGGTACTGACGCCAGGCGCCGCTTCGCCGACAATCTCGACCGCCGAGTAGCCGTTATAGCGCTCCAGACGCGGAGAGCCCGTTTCCCAGCGTGACGTCGCAAAGGCGGAGAAAGGCACCATGCCGCCGTCTTTATTACGCACATACCAGAGATTGATATCGTCCGGCAGCATGCGGTATTTCGCCGCCGCCTGTACATAGACCTTCTTCACGCGGCCCCGGTCCATAAAGTCATTGACGTAACTGGAGCCCCATGCGGTTTGCAGCGTGTCGTTGATGTCGTCGATAGAGACGCCCAGCGCCTGGGCTTTGCGCTGATCGATATCAATTTGCAACTGCGGACTGTCGTCCAGACCATTGTGACGCACGCGGGTCAGCGCACTGTCCTGCGCCGCCAGCTCAATCAACCGATCGCGTGCGGCCATTAAGGCATCGTGACCGGCGCCCGCGTGGTCCTGAAGTTCCATATCAAACCCTGCGGAACTGCCCAGACCGCTGATTGCCGGTGGACTGCTGGCGTAAACGCGCGCTTCTTTAATCTTGTTAAAGGCTTTCGTGGCGCGTTCAATAATGGCAAACGAGGTGCCGGTCGTGGCGTTGCGTTCGTCCCAGTCTTTTAAGCGGACAAACATGCGCGCCACGTTTTGACCGTTCCCGCCAGGCCCCGATCCCACCGTCGAGAAGACGGACATGACGTTGTCTTTCTCCTGGGTGAAGTAATATTTTTCAACTTCTTGCACCACTTTTAAGGTCTGCTGCTGCGTGGAGCCGCTTGGCAACTGTACCGAGGTAATAAACATCCCACGGTCTTCCTGCGGCAAGAAGGAGGTCGGCAGACGCAGGAACAGCACCACCATCGCGCCGAGCAACAGAACGTAGATCAGTATCCAGCGCAGGCTGCGATGCAGGATCTTCGCAACGCCTTTCTCGTAGCGTTCAGCGTTGCGGTTGAACGTCCGGTTAAACCAGCCGAAGAAGCCTTTCTGTCCGTGATGCTCGCCTTTGTGCAGGGGTTTTAGCAACGTGGCGCACAGGGCGGGCGTCAGGATCATCGCCACCAGCACGGAGAGCACCATCGCGGCGACAATCGTGATGGAGAACTGGCGATAGATAGCCCCGGTCGTACCGCCAAAGAAAGCCATCGGCACAAATACGGCTGACAGCACCATCGCGATACCGACCAGCGCCCCTTGTATCTGCCCCATCGATTTTCTGGTGGCTTCGCGCGGCGAAAGACCTTCCTCGCTCATGATGCGCTCGACGTTTTCCACCACCACGATGGCGTCATCGACCAGCAGGCCGATCGCCAGCACCATCGCGAACATCGTCAGCGTGTTAATGCTGTAGTCGAAGGCATACAGGACGGAGAACGTCCCCATCAATACCACCGGTACGGCGATAGTGGGGATCAGCGTGGCGCGGAAGTTTTGCAGGAACAGGTACATCACCAGGAACACCAGCGCGATGGCTTCCAGCAGGGTTTTCACCACATCGATAATCGAGGCTTTGACGAAGGAGGTGGTTTCATACGCCACCTTATACTCCAGACCGTGCGGGAAGTATTCGGCCAGCTCGTCCAGGCGGTTAAGCACCAGTTTGGCGGTTTCCATTTCGTTGGCGCCAGAGGCCAGTTTTACCCCCAGACCGGAGGCCGGATTACCGTTGAAGCGGCTGAGATAATCATATTTTTCAGCGCCCATTTCGACGGTCGCCACATCGCCCAGCTTGACCTCTGAACCGTCCTGGTTTACGCGCAGCGTGATATCACGAAACTGCTCGGGCGTTTGCAGCAGCGACTGGGCGTTGATTGTCGCATTGAGCGCCTGCCTGTCGACCGAAGGCGTGCCGCCAAGCTGCCCGACGGCAATTTGCGCGTTCTGTGATTCGATGGCATCCGTGACATCTTTCGCGGTCATCTGGTAGCTGTTGAGTTTGGCCGGGTCCAGCCATATACGCATCGAATATTGCGAACCGTAGGCATCGATATCCCCCACGCCGTTTACGCGGCTGAGCGGGTCCTGGATATTACTGGCGACATAGTCGGCGATGTCCTGTTTATCCATTGAGCCGTCGGTGGAGACAAACGCAATGGTCAGGATGTTGGTGTCCCCGGTTTTACGGACCGTGACGCCCTGGTTCTGTACCGCCTGCGGCAATTTACGCATTGCCGATTGCAGCTGGTTTTGTACCTGCTGGACGGCTTCATCGGGGTCGGTTCCGGCCACAAAACTGAGCGTCACCGTTGCCTGGCCCGTCCCGCTGCTTTGCGACGACATATACATCAGATTATCGAGGCCGGTCATATTCTGTTCGATAACCTGAGTGACGGTATTCTCCAGCGTCTGCGCGGATGCCCCCGGATAATTCGCGGTAATGCGGACGTTTGGCGGCGCCAGGTCGGGATATTGCTCTACGGGCAAAGAGAGAATGGCCAGGGTTCCCGTCAGACACAACAGGATTGCCAGCACCCAGGCAAAAATGGGGCGATCGATAAAGAAATTCGCCATTAAAGGAGGACCTCGTGTTTCTGCGTATAATTATTGGGTATGACCTGCTTCACTGTAGCGGCAAGGTACGTGTCAAACGTGGAGAAAAAAAGAAGATAATGTAAATTATCATGCACGTTTACAGCATACATTTTGTGCCAGTGCCGCCCTGTCTGTATTCCCGCCGTGCGGTGCTTTGCCGTTCTTTACGCTAATTGACCCTCTTCATCTTCCGATGAGCGAAAACTGATGCTGACCAGCGTCCCGCCCCCTGACGGTTGCGAGAAATTCAGCGTGCCGCTAAGTCTTTCCGCACGCTCGCGCATAATGTTCAGACCGTAGTGCCCCGTTGGTTCGTTCGGTTCGCCAATACCGACGCCGTTATCCCGAATATAGACCGTATGGTTGCCATCAGGGGCGGTGACGCAGCTAACGGCGATCTCCGTGGCGCTGGCGTGTTTAATCGCATTCAGCACCGCCTCGCGAACGATTTGTAACAGGTGCACCTGCATTTGCGCATCCAGCGCCAGCGTCGGTAAACGGCAATCCAGCGTCAGTTTCGCAGAGGTCTGGCTTTGCAGGGTATCCAGCATTTCATGCAGCGCAGAAGGTAAGTCGGCCTGCTGTAACGTCAGGCGGAAGGTGGTCAGCAGCTCGCGCAGTTGACGATAAGCGTCGTTCAGCGCCCGGGAGAAATCCGCCATGATGCTTTGCGCGGGGAGATTATCTTCTGGAATTGAGCGCTTCAGCAGCGTCAACTGAATGCGCAAATAGGAGAGCACCTGCGCCAGTGAGTCATGCAGCTCGCGGGCGATAGTCGCGCGCTCTTCCATCAGCAGCAGTTGCTGGAAATGTTTTTGCGCCTGATTAAAGTACAAACCGCGCCCCAGCATGGTCGATACGCTGTGTAGCAGCGGGGTGGAGGCGCTGACGTTGGGGCTTTGCCAGTGCAGTTCGCCGTAGACCGTTTCCTGCATCGTGACTGGCAGAATCTGCATGGGCAAATCAGCGCTTTCCGCTCCTTCGCTGATCCGCCAGTTATCGCCCACGGTTAATTCCAGATAGTACGCGGCGTCATGTTCGCGGACGATCTGTAAAATATGGCGGAAACAGTGAACGTCGATTTGGCTGGTATTGAGCGCCTGTGAGCACTGGTACAGCACTTCCAGACGGCGGTTGGCTTCGTGCAGATCGTGGGTTTTTTCTTCTACCGAAGCTTCGAGAGAGCGGTACAGCTTATGCAACTCGCTCGACATCTGGCTAAACGTTTTGGCCAGCAGCCCCAGCTCATTCGGCAAGTGGGTATTCAGCGGCGGGATGTCGAACTGACCATGTTCAATGTGCTGGCTGGCGGCGACCAGTTGGTTAAGCGGCTGGACTACCTGCTGGCGAATGCGCCGCAGGGTGAAAAAGACCAGCGTGAAGATCCCGATGCCGCCCGCCAGCGATATGCCGACCACCAGCATCACCTTGCGCTCGGCATAGTGTTGCAGCGCCAGAACGAAGAGATCGATCTGATCGACATAGTTATTGATATTGGCGCGATACCACTTTATATCCGCATCCACCAGTCTCGTGTTCATCTCCAGCCAGTTCGCATGCAGTTGCCCGTAACGGCTTTTAACCGTCTGCGGGACGTACCAGGCGTTCAGGTTACTTAACGCGGGAGAGTTGAGCGCTTGCTGAAAAAGCTGACGGTGCGCGTTCAATTGCGAACTGCCGCTTTGTAGATCGTAACCCAGTCGGTAGCTCTGCATACGCAGTGAACCGGCCACGTTAATGGCCTCGGCATCCCGCAAACTGCTCGCCAGCGTCAGCAGGGCGATACCGGTTGAGAGAATCGACAGCAGCACAATGTAAAAAAAGGCCCGGGCCAGGCTGGCCGAGACAGGGCGTTTGACGACCACGCGCGTAATCCCCGAAAAATATGCTCACAGTGAACGGATAAATATTGGCAAGTGTAACTGAAACGCAATTTCACCAGCGATGAAATAAATTGATCTGCCACAGGTTCTGGATAAATAGTTGTGCGTCCTGGGCAAATGAACATTGCCGACCCCTTCGGCGTCGGTTAATAACATTCATATAAAGAATAAGGTTTTTGCCACCAAAACAGAAGGACGCCATGAATCGTTTTATTATGGCCAATAGCCAACAGTGCCTGGGATGCCATGCCTGTGAGGTCGCTTGCGTAATGGCCCACAATGATGAGCAACACGTACTGCACCAGCGGCATTTTCAGCCCCGAATTACGGTGATCAAACATCAGCATCAGCGCAGCGCGGTAACCTGCCACCACTGCGAGGATGCGCCTTGCGCCCGGAGTTGCCCAAATGGCGCAATCCGTCATGTCAAAGACAGCGTTCAGGTCAACCAGCAAAAATGTATCGGCTGTAAATCCTGTGTGGTTGCCTGTCCCTTCGGCACAATGCAGATAATCCTTACGCCAACAGGTCAGGATCAGGTCAAAGCCACGGCGCACAAATGCGATTTGTGTCTGGATCGCGAAGGCGGCCCGGCCTGTGTTGAAAATTGCCCGGCAGATGCGTTGCAGCTGGTAACGGAAGCGTCGCTGACCCGGCTGTCGAAAGCGCGGCGTCTGCGCACTGCGCGTCAGGAAAATCAGCCCTGGCATGCCTGTGCGACGGGAGTCACTCCTGGTGCGCTCAGTAAAGTTGAACAGATGCGGGCGACGCCCCCACGCGGCGAGCCGGATAAGCTGGCGATTGACGCGCGAAAAACCAGCTTTGATGAAATTTACCTGCCGTTTCGTACCGCGCAGGCTGAACGCGAAGCGGCCCGTTGCCTGAAGTGCGGTGAACACAGTATCTGCGAGTGGACGTGCCCGCTGCACAACCATATTCCGCAGTGGATTGAGCTGGTAAAAGCGGGAAACATTGACGATGCGGTGGCGTTGTCGCACCAGACTAACTGCCTGCCGGAAATTACCGGGCGCGTATGCCCGCAGGACAGGCTGTGTGAAGGCGCCTGTACGGTGCGCGATGAGTATGGCGCGGTGACGATCGGCAATATTGAACGCTACATTTCCGACCGGGCGCTGGACAAAGGCTGGCGGCCAGACCTGAGCGGCGTGCAGCAGCAGGATAAACGCGTGGCGATTATTGGCGCGGGCCCGGCCGGGCTGGCCTGCGCAGATGTGCTGGCGCGTCATGGCGTGAGCACGACCGTGTTCGATCGCCACCCTGAAATTGGCGGCCTGCTGACCTTTGGCATTCCCTCTTTTAAGCTGGATAAATCACTGCTGGCGCGCCGTCGCGAAATCTTCAGCGCGATGGGAATTCATTTTGAACTGAACTGCGAAGTCGGCAAAGACGTCAGGCTGGCGTCGCTGCTGGATGAGTACGATGCGGTTTTTGTCGGCGTCGGCACATACCGTTCCATGAAGGCCGACCTGCCAAACGAAGATGCGCCGGGCGTATATGATGCGCTGCCGTTCCTGATTGCCAACACGAAACAGGTTATGGGGCTGGATGAATTGCCTGACGAACCTTTTATCGACACCGCCGGGCTTAATGTTGTGGTGCTGGGCGGCGGCGATACCGCGATGGACTGCGTGCGTACCGCGCTGCGTCATGGCGCAAGCCAGGTGACCTGCGCATATCGTCGCGACGAGGCGAATATGCCGGGGTCGAAAAAAGAGGTAAAAAACGCGCGGGAAGAGGGGGCGAACTTTGAATTTAACGTACAGCCGGTTGAGCTGGTGCTGAATGCCGACGGTTGCGTCAGCGGCGTGCGTTTTTTACGTACTCAGCTTGGCGAACCCGATGCGCAGGGGCGTCGCCGCCCGATGCCCATCGCGGGCAGCGAGTTTGTCATGCCCGCTGATGCGGTAATTATGGCGTTTGGTTTTCATCCGCATGGTATGCCGTGGCTGGAGGCGCACGGTGTGAAAGTGGACGACTGGGGGCGCATTGCGGCAAATGTCGAAAGCGCGTTCCGTTACCAGACCAGTAATCCTAAAATCTTCGCGGGCGGTGACGCCGTGCGCGGCGCCGATCTGGTGGTGACGGCGATGGCGGAAGGGCGTCACGCCGCGCAGGGGATTATTCAGTGGCTGGGGATCATGCAAACCGGATAAGTCTCCATTCGGCGCGAGCAGCATGATAGCGCGCAGACAAAACCGGCCTTGCGGCGTAAGATTACCTGTCTTCTTACGCTGTGGAGCCGGTATGTCGCAAAAAATTACTCTCATCAAAGACAAAATTCTCTCTGATAACTACTTTATCCTGCGCAATATTACCTACGATCTGACCCGTAAAAATGGCGATGTGATTCGCCATAAGCGCGAGGTTTACGATCGCGGCAATGGCGCAACGATCCTGCTGTATAACCGCGAAAAACAAACCGTGGTGCTCATCCGCCAGTTTCGCGTTGCCACCTGGGTGAACGGCAATGAAAGCGGCCAGTTGATAGAAACCTGCGCCGGGCTGCTGGATAACGACGAGCCGGAAGCGTGCATTCGCAAAGAAGCGATTGAAGAGACCGGCTATGAAGTGGGTGAGGTGCGTAAACTGTTTGAGTTATACATGTCGCCTGGCGGCGTGACGGAACTGATTCACTTCTTCATTGCAGAATACAGCGACAGTCAGCGGGCAAACGCAGGCGGCGGTGTGGAAGATGAAGATATTGAGGTACTGGAACTGCCATTAACACAGGCGCTGGCGATGATCAAAACCGGTGAGATACGAGACGGTAAGACCGTGTTATTGCTCAATTATTTGCATTCTTCCTCGCTAATGGATTGATAAATAAGGTTTATATTTCTTTACATAATGATGCCGCTATCCGACAAATCTGATTGAGCCACAGGAGTCGCGCAAGGAAGATACCGCCTAAAGCCGTTTCGTTTTTCTTCTGGGGTTGTACCGTCCATGCGCAATCGCGTTATTTTCGTTTTCCTGCTCGGCCTGCTGCCGACGTCGCTGACGTGGGCGGCGCCAGCGCAGCAGACTTTTTCTGACTGGCAGGTCACCTGTAACAATCAGAATTTTTGCGTGGCGCGTAATACCGGCGAACATCGCGGGCTGGTGATGACCTTAAGCCGCAGCGCCGGGGCGCATACCGATGCGGTACTTCGCATTGATTTGGGGGGGCTGACCTCGCCCGGTGCGAAAGAGGCGGAGATTGCGCCGCGTCTGCTGCTGGATGAAAAACCGCTGCCGCTAAATGCCGGGCAATGGCGCATTACGCCCTGGCATCTGATGACGGACGACACCGCCACCATTGCTGCGTTTTTACAGACCATTCAGGAAGCCCAGGCGATTACCCTGAAAAAGGGAAAACAGACGATTTCTCTGGTGGGGCTTAAAGCTGCGCTGTTGTTTATCGACGCACAGCAAAAACGCGTTGGCAGCGAAACGGCGTGGATTGATAAAGGGAATGATCCACCGCTCAGCGTGCCGCCCGCGCCAGCGCTGAAAGGCGTGGCTATCGTCAACCCAACGCCGACGCCGCTCTCTTATGATGAACGCAACGATCTGCTGGATTACGGTAACTGGCGGATGAACGGTATTCACTGCTCGCTTGACCCGATGCGCCGGGAAGTGCGCGTCGCGGCCCTGACCGATGACAAAGCCCTGCTGATGACCGGTTGCGAAGCCGGAGCCTATAATACGGTCGATCTCGCGTGGATTGTCTCACGCAAAAAACCATTCGCCTCCCGCGCCGTACGGTTGCGTTTGCCCTTTAACTCCGGGGCTGAAAGCAATGATATGGAGCTGATGAACGCGGTTTTTGACGAGAAATCCCGGGAATTAATCACGCTGGCAAAAGGGCGTGGGTTGGCCGATTGCGGTATCCAGACGCGCTGGCGTTTTGACGGCCAGCGTTTTCGTTTGGTGCGTTATGCCGAAGAGCCAAGCTGCGATAACTGGCATGGGCCAGATGCCTGGCCCACGTTGTGGATCACACGTTAGGGGCGCCCGGTGGCGCTAACGCTTACCGGGCCTACGGCCCATTTTGTAGGCCGGATAAGACGCATCGCGTCGCCATCCGGCTTCCGACCCACTCATCCATTTTCACGCTTTAAGCACCTTATGCGCTTTTTCGACGATATTCTCGACCGTAAAGCCGAAATAAGGGAACAGTTTTTCGGCCGGGGCCGATTCGCCATATCCCGTCATCCCGACAATCGCGCCTTTCAGCCCGACATATTTGTACCAGTAGTCGGCAATGCCCGCCTCAATCGCCACGCGAGCGGCAACGTTCGACGGCAGCACGGATTCGCGATACGCCTCATCCTGAGCATCAAAAATATCCGTCGAAGGCAGGGACACCACCCGGACGTTATGGCCTTCTCCGGTCAGCTTTTCCGCCGCCAGTAGGGTGATTTCCATTTCAGACCCGGTGGCAATCAGGATCACATCCGGCTTACCGCCGCTGTCTTTCAGCACATAACCACCACGGGCGATCTCCTTCACCTGCTCCGGGGTACGCTCCACCTGCGCCAGATTCTGCCTTGAGAGAATCAGCGCCGTCGGGCCGGTATGGCGCTCAACCGCCAGCTTCCAGCCGACTGCCGCCTCAACCTGATCGCACGGACGCCAGGTGCTGAAATTTGGCGTCAGACGCAGGCTGGCCAGTTGCTCCACGGCCTGGTGCGTCGGCCCATCTTCACCCAGCCCGATAGAGTCGTGGGTATAAACCATGATCTGCCGGGCTTTCATCAACGCCGCCATTCGCGCCGCGTTACGGGCGTATTCCACAAACATCAGGAAGGTCGCGGTGTAAGGCACGAATCCGCCGTGGTGGGCAATGCCGTTGGCAATAGCCGTCATACCAAATTCGCGCACGCCGTAGTGAATGTAATTCCCGGCCGGATCTTCTTTCAGCGACGTCGAACCTTTCCAGATAGTCAGGTTACTGGGCGCGAGATCCGCCGAGCCGCCGAGCAGTTCCGGCAGTATTGGGCCGTAGGCGTTCAGCGTATTTTGCGATGCCTTGCGGGTGGCGATTTTGGCCGGGTTGGCCTGCAATTCAGCAATGTATTTTCGCGTCGTGGTTTCCCAGGACTCTGGCAACTCGCCGCGCATTCGTCGGGTAAACGTTCTTGCCAGATCGGGATACGCTTTCTGATACGCCGCGAACTTCTCCTGCCATGCCTGCTGCGCTTTTTCACCTTTTTCACGCGCATCCCAGGCTCGGTAAATCTCTTTCGGGATCTCAAAAGCAGGGTGATGCCAGCCCAGTTTCTGGCGGGTCAGTGCCACCTCTTCTTCTCCCAGCGCCGCGCCGTGAGACTCTTCTTTCCCGGCTTTATTCGGTGAGCCGAAGCCGATTACCGTCCGGCAAATAATCAACGACGGTTTGTCTTTCACACTCTGCGCTTCAAGAATCGCTTTCTTCACGGCTTCGGGATCGTGCCCGTCGATCTCATGCACTACATGCCAGTGATACGCTTCGAACCGTTTGGCGGTATCGTCGGTAAACCAGCCTTCGGTTTCGCCATCAATTGAGATGCCGTTGTGATCGTAGAAGCCGATTAGCTTGCCCAGCCCCAGCGTACCCGCCAGCGAGCAGACTTCGTGCGAAATCCCCTCCATCAGGCAGCCATCGCCCATAAAGACATACGTGTAGTGATCGACGATGTCATGATCGGGCTGATTAAACTGCGCGGCCAGCGTGCGTTCGGCAATCGCCAGACCGACGGCATTCGCCAGTCCCTGACCCAATGGCCCGGTGGTGGTTTCAACGCCTGGCGTATAGCCGATTTCCGGGTGCCCCGGCGTTTTTGAATGGAGCTGACGGAAGTTTTTCAGCTCCTCGATTGGCAGATCGTAGCCGGTCAGGTGCAGCAGGCTGTAGAGCAGCATTGACGCGTGGCCGTTGGAAAGAATAAAGCGATCGCGGTCATACCAGGTGGGGTCGGTCGGGTTGTGGCGGATAAAATCATTCCACAGCACTTCAGCAATATCCGCCATGCCCATCGGCGCGCCGGGATGACCGGAATTGGCTTTTTGTACGGCATCCATACTGAGCGCACGAATGGCATTGGCAAGGTCTTTTCGGGACATAAATCACTCCGTGGCAAGGTTTACAGTTTGGCGGCGAGCAGGTCTTCCAGTTTGCGTTGGTCAACGGCGAACAGGCGGATACCTTCCGACAGTTTCTCAACGGCCATCGCGTCCTGATTATGTTCCCAGCGGAATTCCGCTTCGGTCATCGGGGTCGGGCGATGGAACGTCTGCGATGACGGCACCAGTTTGCGGATCACCAGCTCTTCTTTTTCTTGTAGCGCTTTCAGTAGGTTGGGAGAAATGGTCAGGCGGTCGCAGCCTGTCAGCGCCAGGATTTGCTCGGTGCGACGGAAACTGGCTCCCATGACGATGGTTTCGTAGCGGTGGCGTTTGAAGTAGTCATAGATATTACGTACCGATTTCACCCCCGGATCTTCTTCCACGACGTAGGGGTCCATCGGGCTGTGCGCCTGATACCAGTCATAGATACGCCCGACAAACGGCGAAACCAGAAAAACGCCTGCTTCCGCGCAGGCGCGCGCCTGTGCAAAAGAGAACAGCAGCGTCAGGTTACAGTTGATGCCTTCTTTCTCCAGCTCTTCCGCCGCCCGTATCCCTTCCCAGGTTGACGCGAGCTTAATTAAAATGCGCGATTTTTCCACGCCCTGCTGCTGGTAGAGGTCAACCAGGTGGCGGGCCTTCTGCATACTTTTTTCTTTATCGAAGGATAAGCGCGCGTCCACTTCCGTAGAGACCCGTCCGGGGACGATTTTCAGAATTTCCGCACCGAAATTGACGGCCAGTTTATCGCTGGCCTCGGCGACCTGCTGCTCCTGGGTTTTACCGCGTTTCTTGCCCCAGGCGATCGCGTCATCAATCAAATGGCTGTATTGCGCAAGGCCAGCCGCTTTTAGCAGCAGCGAGGGATTGGTGGTGGCGTCCTGAGGCTGATAATGGCGAATGGATTCGATATCGCCGCTGTCTGCCACGACAGTGGTGAATTGTTTGATGCCGTCTAACTGGTTCATAGGAAATACTCCTTGAAAAGTAAAGCGTTAGGTGAGTGCGTTGATTCACACTTCTGAGAAATTCATGCAGTACACAACAAAAAAGCATAGCAGACAGGCATGGTAATGCGGGTTTAAGCGGGTAACATGGATGCTATAAATTGATAACAAATTCTTTCTTTGAGTAGTGAGAGTATGGCTACCTTCAAAGTTTATGCCGCGCAGGGAGGTGATAATGTGCGGCGCACCAGAGGTTACCCGCGCCACTTTTTTGATCGATACGTGAAAGGAACAACAAGATGGATGACCAATTAAAACAAAGCGCCCTCGATTTCCACGAATTTCCCGTTCCAGGTAAAATCCAGGTTTCCCCGACCAAGCCCCTTGCCACACAGCGCGATCTGGCGCTGGCCTATTCGCCAGGCGTAGCGGCGCCGTGTCTTGAAATTGAAAAAGACCCGCTGGCGGCTTACAAATACACCGCTCGCGGCAATCTGGTCGCGGTGGTCTCTAACGGAACGGCGGTGCTCGGCCTGGGCAACATCGGCGCGCTGGCCGGTAAACCGGTAATGGAAGGTAAGGGCGTTCTGTTTAAGAAATTCGCGGGCATCGACGTGTTTGATATTGAAGTCGATGAACATAACCCGGATAAATTCATTGATGTCGTTGCCGCGCTGGAGCCGACGTTCGGCGGGATTAACCTCGAAGATATTAAAGCGCCTGAATGTTTCTATATCGAGCAGAAACTGCGTGAGCGCATGAATATTCCGGTATTCCATGATGACCAGCACGGAACGGCGATTATCAGCACCGCCGCTATTCTTAACGGCCTGCGCGTGGTGGAAAAAAATATCTCTGACGTGCGGATGGTGGTTTCCGGGGCAGGGGCGGCGGCAATCGCCTGTATGAACCTGCTGGTGGCGTTGGGGATGCAGAAACACAATATCGTGGTCTGTGACTCGAAAGGCGTTATCTATAAAGATCGCGAACCCAACATGGTGGAGACCAAAGCGGCCTATGCGGTGGTGGATGACGGCAAACGCACGCTGGATGATGTGATCGACGGGGCAGACATTTTCCTGGGCTGTTCCGGCCCGAAAGTGCTGACCCAGGAGATGGTGAAAAAAATGGCGCGTGCGCCGATGATCCTGGCGCTGGCGAACCCGGAGCCGGAAATTCTGCCGCCGCTGGCGAAAGAGGTGCGTTCAGACGCCATCATTTGTACCGGACGTTCCGACTATCCGAACCAGGTCAACAACGTGCTCTGCTTCCCGTTCATCTTCCGTGGCGCGCTGGATGTCGGCGCAACCGCGATCAACGAAGAGATGAAACTGGCGGCGGTACACGCCATTGCCGAGCTGGCGCACGCCGAACAAAGCGAAGTGGTCGCTTCCGCCTATGGCGATCAGGACTTGAGCTTCGGCCCGGAATACATCATTCCAAAACCGTTCGACCCGCGCCTGATTGTGAAGATTGCGCCTGCCGTGGCGAAAGCGGCGATGGACTCCGGCGTGGCGACTCGGCCGATTGCTGATTTCGATGCCTACATCGATAAGCTGACCGAATTTGTCTACAAAACCAACCTGTTCATGAAGCCAATCTTCTCTCTGGCCCGTAAAGCGCCGAAGCGCGTGGTGCTGGCGGAAGGGGAAGAGGCGCGTGTCCTGCATGCGACGCAGGAGCTGATTACGTTAGGTCTGGCGAAACCGATCCTGATTGGTCGCCCGAGCGTGATCGAAATGCGTATTCAGAAGCTGGGGCTACAGATCAAATCGGGTGTGGATTTTGAGATCGTCAACAATGAATCCGATCCGCGCTTCAAAGAGTACTGGGGTGAATACTATAAGATCATGAAACGCCGTGGCGTGACGCAGGAACAGGCGCAGCGGGCGGTGATCAGCAATACCACGGTGATTGGCGCGATCATGGTTCTGCGCGGTGAAGCGGATGCGATGATCTGCGGCACCATCGGCGAATACCACGAACACTTCAGCGTGGTGCAGGAACTGTTTGGCTACCGTGAGGGCGTCCACGCGGCGGGGGCGATGAACGCCTTGCTGTTGCCGAGCGGCAACACCTTTATCGCCGACACCTATGTCAATGACGATCCGACGCCGGAGCAACTGGCGGAAATTACGTTAATGGCTGCGGAAACGGTGCGCCGCTTTGGTATTGAGCCGAAGGTGGCGCTGTTGTCGCACTCCAACTTTGGTTCGTCTAAGTCGGTCGCTGCTTGCAAAATGCGTCAGACGCTGGAGTTAGTACGCGAACGCGCGCCTGAGCTGATGATCGACGGCGAAATGCACGGTGATGCCGCGCTGGTCGAAAGCATTCGCAACGACAGAATGCCGGACAGCCCGCTGAAAGGGGCGGCGAATATTTTAATTATGCCTAACGTGGAGGCCGCGCGTATTAGTTACAACTTACTGCGTGTCTCCAGCTCGGAAGGCGTGACGGTAGGGCCGGTATTGATGGGCGTTGCCAAACCGGTGCATGTATTAACGCCGATCGCTTCTGTTCGCCGTATCGTTAATATGGTGGCGCTGGCGGTGGTCGAAGCGCAAACGCAGCCACTGTAATTTCACTTTAATTCATTCCGGCGCGGGGTTCCCCGCGCTTTTTTATTTCCTCCTTTCTTAGTGATCTACTTCACCTTTTAAATCTGCTTGCCGAATTTTGTTATTTACTCTGACAAAAAATTGCCACGATGAGGTCAGTTTCAGCGGAGGCGGTGAGCAATGGATAAAGAACGCATTATTCAGGAATTTGTGCCGGGGAAACAGGTCACGCTGGCGCATCTGATTGCCCACCCGGGTGAAGAACTGGCGAAAAAGATCGGCGTTCCCGAAGCGGGCGCCATCGGCATCATGACGCTAACGCCAGGGGAAACGGCGATGATCGCGGGCGATTTAGCCATGAAAGCTGCCGATGTTCATATCGGTTTTCTCGATAGATTCAGCGGCGCGCTGGTGATTTATGGCTCCGTTGGCGCCGTCGAAGAAGCCTTATTGCAAACGGTCAACGGGCTGGGACGCTTATTAAATTTCACGTTGTGCGAATTAACAAAAAGTTAATTGGGGGGCGGCAATGAAACGTATTGCGTTTGTCGGCACCGTTGGCGCGGGGAAAACAACGCTTTTTAACGCCTTGCAGGGAAATTATTCCCTCGCCCGAAAAACACAAGCCGTGGAATTTAATGACAACGGCGATATCGATACGCCGGGAGAATATTTTAGCCATCCTCGCTGGTATCACGCCTTAATTACCACGCTACAGGATGTGGATACGCTGATTTATGTACATGCGGCAAATGACCGCGAAAGTCGCTTACCCGCCGGGTTATTGGATATTGGCGCCAGTAAACGACACATCGCCGTCATCAGCAAAACGGACATGCCGGATGCCGACGTCGCCGCCGCGCGACAGCTACTGAGCGGGTTGGGATTTCAGGAGCCGATTTTCGAGCTCAACAGCCATGACCCGCAAAGTGTGCAGCACCTGGTGGATTATCTGGCAGCACTCACCGAACAGGAGGAAGGCGCAGGTGAAGAAACTCATCACAGCTAACGATATTCGTGCGGCTCACGCACGCGGCGAACAGGAAATGTCGGTTGTTCTGCGCGCCAGCATCATTACCCCGGAAGCCCGCGAAGTTGCGGAACTGCTGGACTTCACGATCGTGGAATGCGACGAATCGGCACCGGCTGTCGCGCCGGTGGAAGACGCGAAAACCGAAAGTCAGCGCATTCGTGAAACCATCATCGCGCAGCTGCCGGAAGGGCAGTTTACCGAAAGCCTGGTCGCGCAACTGATGGACAAAGTGATGAAGGAAAAACAGTCGCTGGAGCAGGCTGACATGCAGCCGGGCTTTAAGTCGGTCACTGGCAAGGGCGGCGTAAAAGTGATCGACGGCAGCAGCGTGAAGTTTGGTCGTTTCGACGGCGCGCAGCCCCACTGCGTCGGCTTAACGGATTTGGTTACCGACAAGGACGGCAGCAGCATGGCAGCCGGGTTCATGCAGTGGGATAACGCGTTTTTCCCGTGGACGCTGAACTACGACGAGATCGATATGGTACTGGAGGGCGAACTGCATGTGCGTCATGAAGGCGAAACCATGATCGCGAAAGCCGGGGACGTGATGTTTATCCCGAAAGGCTCCAGCATTGAGTTTGGCACACCGTCGACCGTGCGCTTCTTATACGTTGCCTGGCCTGCGAACTGGCAGTCCTGCTAAGGCGGATGTATGAAGGATTTCATTACCGAAGCATGGCTCAGAGCGAATCATACGCTCAGCGAAGGAGCGGAGATCCATCTTCCCGCTGACGCTCGCCTGACGCCATCTGCCCGGGAATTGCTGGAAAGCCGCCATTTGCGCATCAAGTTTCTGGATGAGCAAGGCCGTCTTTTCGTCGATGACGATGAGCAGCAATTACAGCCGGTGCACGGTTTGACCAGCAGCGATACGCACCCTAAGGCGTGCTGCGAACTGTGTCGCCAACCGGTGGCGAAAAAGCCCGATACGCTGACCCACCTGACCGCCGACAAAATGGTTGCGAAAAGCGATCCGCGCCTGGGATTTCGCGCCGCGCTGGACAGCACCATCGCGCTGGTGGTGTGGCTGCAAATTGAGTTGCCGGAGCAGTGGCAGCCCTGGCTTGCCGACATTCGTTCCCGCCTGGGCAACATCATGCGTGCCGATGCGATGGATGAACCGCTGGCCGCGCAGGCCATTGTGGGGCTAAACGAAGACGAATTGCATCGTCTGTCCCATCAGCCGCTGCGCTATCTCGATCACGATCATCTGGTGCCGGAAGCCAGCCACGGCCGCGATGCCGCGCTGCTGAATTTGCTGCGTACCAAAGTGCGTGAGACGGAAGTCGTGGCCGCTCAGGTCTTTATCACCCGCAATTTTGACGTGCTGCGCCCGGATCTTCTACAGGCGTTGAACCGCCTCTCCAGTACGGTCTACGTGATGATGATTTTGTGCGTGACGAAGCATCCGCTCACCGTCAGCCAGATTCAACAGCGACTGGGAGGGGAGCAATGATCATTGAACGTTGCCGCGAACAGGCCTTACGCGCGCCCGCCAGGGTGGTCTTCCCGGATGCGCTGGATGTCCGTGTCCTGAAGGCGGCGCACTATCTGCAACGGCATGGTCTGGCGCGACCGGTTCTTGTCACCAGCCCGTTTGCGCTACGCCAGTTTGCGCTCACTCACCGTATCGCGATGGATGGCATTCAGGTGATTGACCCACAGAGCAATCTGTCTATGCGCGAGGTGTTCGCCGGGCGCTGGCTGGCGCGGGCGGGAGAGAAAACACCGCCGGATGCGCTGGAAAAACTGAACGACCCGCTGATGTTCGCCGCCGCGATGGTGAGCGCAGGTCATGCCGATGTGTGCATTGCCGGCAACCTCTCTTCGACAGCGAACGTGCTGCGGGCAGGGCTACGCCTGATCGGTTTGCAGCCGGGCTGTAAAACGCTGTCGTCGATCTTCCTGATGCTGCCGCAGTACACCGGGCAGGCGCTGGGATTCGCCGATTGCAGCGTGGTGCCGCAACCCACGGCGGCGCAACTGGCGGATATCGCCATCGCCAGCGCGCAGACCTGGCGAACCATTACCGGAGAGGAGCCTCGGGTCGCCATGCTGTCGTTCTCCAGTCATGGCAGCGCGCGTCACCCCAATGTCGCCAATGTGCAGCAGGCGACAGAGATCGTTCGCGAGCGCGCGCCGGATTTGATTGTTGACGGCGAGTTGCAGTTCGACGCCGCTTTTGTCCCGGACGTCGCCGCGCAAAAAGCGCCTGCCAGTCCGTTACAGGGCAAAGCCAATGTGATGGTCTTTCCGTCACTGGAAGCGGGCAACATTGGCTACAAAATCGCCCAGCGTCTGGGAGGATATCGCGCCGTTGGGCCGCTGATTCAGGGGCTTGCCGCACCGCTTCACGATCTCTCCCGAGGCTGTAGCGTACAGGAAATTATCGAACTGGCGTTGGTGGCAGCAGTGCCGCGCCAGACTGACGTGAGTCGTGAACACGACTCGCAAACACTGGTTGTATAAAGGTCCCGTCTGGACCCCCTTACCGAAGAGGAAAACACAATGGAAGCATTAGGAATGATTGAAACCCGGGGCCTGGTTGCATTGATTGAGGCCTCTGATGCGATGGTTAAAGCAGCACGCGTGAAACTGGTTGGCGTGAAGCAGATTGGCGGCGGTCTGGTCACCGCGATGGTGCGTGGCGATGTGGCAGCGTGCAAAGCCGCTACTGATGCCGGCGCCGCAGCGGCGCAGCGCATTGGCGAACTGGTTTCCGTACACGTCATTCCGCGCCCGCACGGCGATCTGGAAGAGGTGTTCCCGATCAGCTTCAAAGGTGACAGCAATATCTAAGCTGGATGGCTACGTCTGATCGTGTAGGCCGGAGAAGACGCAAACGCGTCGCCATCCGGCAATGAGATGGCATCGATGCCGGATGGCGCCTCGCTTATCCGGCCTACAGTTTCGGCACGCAACACACAACACATGGAGGCGGGTATGAAGCTGGCAGTCGTCACAGGACAAATTGTTTGTACGGTGCGCCATGAAGGACTCGCGCATGACAAATTGCTGATGGTGAAAATGATTGATGCCGAAGGGAATCCCGACGGGCAGTGCGCCGTTGCAATCGACAGCATTGGGGCGGGAACCGGGGAGTGGGTGCTGCTGGTTAGCGGCAGTTCTGCCCGCCAGGCGCATCGGAGCGAATCCTCACCTGTCGATCTGTGCGTGATTGGTATTGTCGATGAAGTGGTGGCTGGCGGGAAAGTCGTTTTCCATAAATAGGACTGAACATCATGAATCAACAGGATATTGAACAGGTGGTAAAAGCGGTATTGCTGAAAATGAAAGACAGCAGTCAACCTGCCGCCGCCGTTCATGAAATGGGCGTCTTTGCCTCCCTGGATGACGCCGTTGCCGCAGCGAAAGTGGCTCAGCAGGGGCTGAAGAGCGTGGCCATGCGCCAGCTCGCTATTCATGCGATACGTGAGGCGGGTGAAAAGCACGCCAGAGAACTGGCGGAACTTGCCGTGTCAGAAACCGGCATGGGACGCGTCGAAGATAAATTAGCGAAAAACGTGGCGCAGGCGCGCGGTACGCCGGGCGTGGAATGCCTCTCGCCGCAGGTACTGACCGGCGATAACGGTCTGACCTTAATTGAAAATGCGCCGTGGGGGGTTGTGGCGTCGGTTACGCCGTCCACCAATCCGGCGGCAACCGTGATTAACAACGCCATCAGCCTGATTGCCGCAGGCAACAGCGTGGTCTTTGCGCCGCATCCGGCGGCGAAAAAGGTTTCTCAGCGCGCCATTACGCTGCTTAACCAGGCGGTTGTTGCCGCAGGCGGCCCGGCTAACCTGCTGGTGACCGTTGCGAACCCGGATATCGAAACCGCCCAGCGCCTCTTTAAATATCCCGGTATCGGTCTGCTGGTGGTGACCGGCGGCGAAGCGGTCGTTGAAGCTGCCCGTAAACACACCAACAAACGTCTGATTGCCGCAGGCGCCGGGAACCCGCCGGTGGTGGTGGATGAAACCGCTGACCTGGCGCGTGCCGCGCAGTCCATCGTCAAAGGCGCATCCTTCGATAACAACATCATTTGCGCCGACGAGAAGGTGCTGATTGTTGTCGATAGCGTTGCCGATGAACTGATGCACCTGATGGAAGGGCAGCATGCGGTGAAACTCACCGCCGCACAGGCCGAACAGCTTCAGCCGGTATTGCTGAAAAATATCGACGAGCGTGGCAAAGGAACGGTCAGCCGCGACTGGGTTGGGCGTGATGCCGCCAAAATCGCCGCCGCGATTGGGCTGACGGTGCCGGAGCAAACGCGCTTGCTGTTTGTGGAAACGCCTGCCACGCACCCGTTCGCGGTCACGGAACTGATGATGCCGGTACTGCCGGTGGTGCGGGTCGCCAACGTAGAAGAGGCCATTGAACTGGCGGTCACGCTGGAAGGCGGTTGCCACCATACGGCGGCGATGCACTCGCGCAACATCGACAACATGAACCGGATGGCAAACGCCATTGATACCAGCATCTTCGTCAAGAACGGGCCGTGTATCGCCGGGCTTGGTCTGGGCGGCGAAGGCTGGACCACCATGACCATTACTACGCCAACCGGGGAAGGGGTGACCAGCGCGCGCACCTTCGTGCGTCTGCGTCGCTGCGTGTTGGTAGATGCGTTTCGCATCGTCTGATACCGGCCCCGCAGACTGTCTATAAGGAGAAAAGAGATGGCGCACGATGAACAACGTTGGCTGACGCCGAGACTCCAGAAAGCCGCTGAGCTATGTAATCAGCATCCCGTCGCCAGCGATTCGCCGCTGTGGCTGGGTATTGATTTAGGGACGTGCGATGTGGTGTCGATGGTTGTCGACCGCGACGTGCAGCCAGTCGCCGTTTGTCTGGACTGGGCTGACGTCGTGCGTGACGGCATCGTCTGGGACTTCTTCGGCGCCGTCACCATCGTGCGTCGCCATCTCGACACGCTCGAACGCCAGCTTGGCTGCCAGTTCACCCACGCGGCGACCTCATTTCCGCCAGGCACCGACCCGCGTATCTCCATCAATGTTCTGGAATCCGCCGGGCTGGAGGTCAGCCATGTGCTGGATGAGCCGACCGCCGTGGCGGATCTGCTGCGACTGGATAACGCGGGCGTGGTGGATATCGGCGGCGGTACGACGGGGATCGCCATTGTGAAGCAAGGCAAGGTGACTTACTCCGCTGATGAAGCGACCGGCGGACACCATATTTCCCTGACGCTGGCCGGAAACCGCCGCATCGAACTGGAAGACGCTGAGCAGTTCAAGCGCAGCAACGCCCGGGAGATTTGGCCGGTGGTAAAACCGGTGTACGAAAAGATGGCGGAGATTGTTGCCCGGCATATCGAAGGGCAAGGTATAGCCGATCTGTGGCTGGCGGGCGGCTCCTGTATGCAACCGGGCGTGGATGAACTATTCCGTAAACGCTTCCCGGAACTGCGGGTGCATTTACCTGAACACAGCCTGTTTATGACGCCGCTGGCGATTGCCAACAGCGGAAAAGAAAAAGCGGAGGGGATCTATGCAAAGTGAATTGCAGACCGCGCTCTTTCAGGCATTCGATACCCTGAATCTGCAACGGATAAAAACGTTCAGCGTTCCGCCCGTCACGCTGTGCGGCCTGGGGGCGCTCAGCGCCTGCGGGCAGGAAGCGCAAACGCGCGGGCTGACGCATCTGTTTGTCATGGTTGACAGTTTTCTGCATCAGGCAGGGATGACCGCCGGGCTTGAACGGAGTCTGGCGATGAAAGGCGTGGCGATGAGCATCTGGCCCTGCCCGGTGGGAGAACCTTCGATCACTGACGTTTGCGCGGCGGTCGCGCAGCTGCGCGAATCAAAATGTGACGGCGTGGTGGCGTTTGGCGGCGGCTCGGTGCTGGATGCGGCAAAAGCCGTAGCGCTGCTCTTTACCAACCCGGGGCAGACGCTGGCGGATATGACGGCGCAGAGCGTACTGCGCCCGCGTCTGCCGCTGATTGCCGTGCCGACGACGGCGGGGACGGGGTCGGAAACCACCAACGTGACGGTGATTATTGATGCGGTAAGCGGGCGCAAGCAAGTTCTGGCGCATGCCTCGCTGATGCCGGACGTCGCCATTCTGGATGCGGCGCTGACGGAAGGGGTGCCTTCTCACGTAACGGCGATGACCGGGATTGACGCGCTGACCCATGCGGTTGAGGCGTATAGCGCTCTGAATGCCACGCCGTTTACCGACAGCCTGGCGATTGGCGCTATTGCGATGATCGGCAAGTCGCTGCCGAAAGCGGTGGGGAACGGGCACGACATGGCGGCGCGGGAAAACATGCTGCTGGCGTCCTGCATGGCGGGGATGGCCTTTTCCAGCGCGGGGCTGGGGCTGTGTCATGCGATGGCGCACCAGCCGGGCGCGACGCTGCATATTCCGCATGGCCAGGCGAACAGTATGTTGCTGCCGACGGTGATGGGATTTAACCGCATGGTGTGTCGCGAACGGTTCAGCCATATCGGCCGGGCGTTACTCAACAAGAAAGCGGACGATCGCGACGCGATCGGCGCAGTTAGCGAACTGATTATTGAAACCGGGCTGACAAAACGCCTCGCCGATGTTGGCGCGACGTCCGCGCATTACAGCGCGTGGGCGCAAGGCGCGCTGGAAGATATTTGTATTCGCAGTAACCCACGAACCGCCACGCAGGAACAGATTATCGACCTGTACGCGGCGGCACAATAAAGCATACCAGGATGTAGGCCGGATAAGGCGTTCGCGCCGCCATCCGGCAAAAACGCGGCACTATTGCCTGATGGCGCTGCGCTTATCAGGCCTACGAAACACCTGGCAAATGGAGATAGGGCTATGGGAATTAACGAAATCATCATGTACATCATGATGTTCTTTATGCTGATTGCCGCCGTGGACAGGATCCTGTCGCAGTTTGGCGGTTCGGCGCGTTTTCTCGGTAAATTCGGTAAGAGCATCGAGGGGTCGGGCGGTCAGTTTGAAGAAGGTTTTATGGCGATGGGCGCGCTGGGGCTGGCGATGGTCGGTATGACCGCCCTGGCGCCGGTGCTGGCGAAGCTGCTCGGGCCGGTGATTATCCCGCTGTATGAAATGCTCGGCGCGAACCCGTCGATGTTCGCCGGAACGCTGCTGGCCTGCGATATGGGCGGCTTCTTCCTCGCCAAAGAACTGGCGGGCGGCGATGTGGCGGCATGGCTGTACTCCGGCCTGATCCTGGGGGCGATGATGGGGCCGACGATCGTCTTCTCCATTCCGGTGGCGCTCGGCATTATCGAGCCGTCTGACCGCCGCTACCTGGCGCTGGGCGTGCTGGCGGGGATTGTTACCATTCCCATTGGTTGTATCGCCGGTGGTTTAGTGGCGATGTACTCCGGCGTGGAGATCAACGGGCAACCGGTGGAGTTCACCTTCGCGTTGATCCTGATGAACATGATCCCGGTGATCATCGTTGCGGTGCTGGTTGCGCTGGGACTGAAATTTATCCCGGAGAAAATGATCAGCGGTTTCCAGATCTTCGCTAAATTCCTGGTGGCGTTGATCACTATTGGCCTGGCGGCTGCGGTGATTAAATTCCTGCTGGGATGGGAGCTGATCCCAGGTCTTGACCCGATCTTCATGTCCCCTGGCGACCAGCCTGGCGAAGTGATGCGCGCCATTGAAGTGATCGGCTCCATCTCCTGCGTTCTGCTCGGCGCCTATCCGATGGTGCTTCTGCTGACCCGCTGGTTTGAAAAACCGCTGATGCGCGTTGGCGGCCTGTTAAAAATCAACAATATGGCGGCAGGCGGCATGGTCGCGACGCTGGCGAACAATATTCCGATGTTCGGCATGATGAAACAGATGGATACCCGCGGCAAAGTGATCAACTGCGCCTTTGCGGTCTCCGCTGCCTTTGCGCTGGGCGACCACTTAGGCTTTGCGGCCGCCAACATGAACGCGATGATCTTCCCGATGATTGTCGGCAAGCTGATCGGCGGCGTGACGGCGATTGGCGTGGCGATGATGCTGGTGCCCAAAGATGAAGATGTTCCGGCAGAAACGGAAGTGGAGGCGCAGTCGTGAACACTCGCCAGCTACTGAGCGTCGGTATCGATATCGGCACCACCACCACTCAGGTGATCTTCTCACGCCTTGAGCTGGTTAACCGTGCGGCAGTGTCGCAGGTGCCGCGCTATGAATTTATCAAACGCGAAATTAGCTGGCAAAGCCCGGTCTTTTTTACCCCTGTGGATAAGCAGGGCGGATTGAAAGAGGCCGAACTTAAGGCGCTGATTCTGGCTCAGTACCAGGCGGCGGGGATTGCGCCGGAGACGGTGGATTCCGGGGCGATCATCATTACCGGCGAAAGCGCGAAAACCCGCAATGCGCGTCCGGCAGTGATGGCGCTGTCGCAGTCTCTCGGCGATTTTGTCGTCGCCAGCGCCGGGCCGCATCTGGAATCGGTGATTGCCGGGCACGGCGCGGGGGCGCAGACCCTGTCTGAACAGCGTTTGTGTCGCGTGCTCAACATCGACATCGGCGGCGGCACTTCGAACTATGTTCTGTTTGACGCCGGAAAAGTGAGCGGCTCCGCCTGTCTGAACGTGGGCGGCAGATTGCTGGAAACGGACGGTCAGGGGCGGGTGGTGCATGCGCATAAACCGGGGCAGATGATCGTTGAGGCGGTGTTCGGCGCGGGCACTGACGCCCGCTCGCTCAATGCCACACAGCTGGCGCAGGTCGTGCGGCGGATGGCGGATTTGATTGTCGAAATCATTGACGGCGAGCCTTCGCCGCTGGCGCAGGCGCTGATGCAAACCGGATTACTGCCCGCAGGGGTGAAACCGGAAGTGATCACCCTTTCCGGTGGCGTCGGGGAGTGCTACCGCAATCAGCCTGCCGATCCGTTCTGCTTTTCTGATGTCGGCCCGCTGCTGGCGACGGCGCTGCATGAGCACCCGCGCCTGCGTGAGATGAACGTGCAGTTCCCGACGCAAACCGTGCGCGCCACGGTGATTGGCGCGGGGGCGCACACGCTGTCGCTGTCCGGCAGCACCATCTGGCTGGAGGGGGTTGCGCTGCCGCTGCGCAACCTGCCGGTGGCGATTCCACAAGATGAAAACGAACTGGTGGCCGCCTGGGAACAGGCGCTGACTCAGCTCGATCTCGACCCTGGCACTGACGCATACGTGCTGGCGCTTCCCGCCCGGCTTCCGGTGCGCTACGCGGCATTACTCACGGTCATCGACGCGCTGCTGGCGTTTACCGCGCGTTTTCCCAATCCGCATCCCCTGCTGGTGGTGGCCGAGCAGGACTTTGGCAAAGCCCTGGGCATGTTATTGCGCCCACAGTTACAGCAACACCCGCTGGCGGTCATTGACGAAGTGAGCGTCCGGGCGGGGGACTATATCGACATTGGTACGCCTCTTTTTGGCGGATCGGTTGTGCCGGTGACGGTGAAATCACTCGCATTTCCTTCCTGAGGGAACGACTTATGAAACTAAAGACCACATTGTTCGGCAATGTTTATCAGTTTAAGGATGTAAAAGAGGTGCTGGCAAAAGCCAACGAACTGCGTTCGGGGGATGTGCTGGCAGGTGTTGCGGCTGAAAGCTCACAGGAGCGCGTTGCCGCGAAACAAGTGTTGTCGGAAATGTCGGTGGCGGATATTCGCAACAACCCGGTGATTTCCTATGAAGAGGACTGCGTGACGCGTCTGATTCAGGACGACGTCAATGAAACGGCCTATAACCGCATTAAAAACTGGAGCATCAGTGAGCTGCGTGAATATGTGCTGAGTGATGAAACTTCCGTGGATGACATTGCGTTTACGCGTAAAGGGCTGACTTCGGAAGTGGTGGCGGCGGTCGCGAAGATCTGCTCCAACGCCGACCTGATCTACGGTGGTAAGAAGATGCCGGTGATCAAAAAGGCCAATACCACCATCGGTATTCCGGGCACCTTTAGCTGCCGTTTGCAGCCGAACGATACCCGTGACGATGTACAGAGTATCGCCGCGCAAATCTATGAAGGGCTCTCTTTCGGGGCAGGCGATGCGGTGATTGGCGTTAACCCGGTAACGGACGACGTGGAAAACTTAAGTCGCGTGCTGGATACCGTGTACGGGGTGATCGACAAGTTCAATATTCCGACGCAGGGCTGCGTGCTGGCGCACGTCACCACTCAGATTGAAGCCATTCGTCGCGGCGCGCCGGGCGGGCTGATTTTCCAGAGTATTTGCGGCAGTGAAAAAGGATTAAAAGAGTTCGGTGTGGAGCTGGCGATGCTGGATGAAGCGCGTGCGGTCGGCGCGGAGTTCAACCGTATCGCCGGGGAAAACTGCCTGTACTTTGAAACCGGGCAGGGTTCTGCGCTTTCGGCTGGGGCCAACTTCGGCGCCGACCAGGTGACGATGGAAGCGCGTAACTACGGCCTGGCGCGGCACTACGATCCGTTCCTGGTGAATACGGTGGTCGGTTTTATCGGGCCGGAGTATCTCTACAATGACCGGCAGATTATTCGCGCCGGTCTGGAAGATCACTTTATGGGTAAGCTGAGCGGCATCTCAATGGGCTGCGACTGCTGCTACACCAACCACGCCGACGCCGATCAGAACCTCAACGAAAACCTGATGATTCTGCTCGCTACCGCAGGCTGTAACTACATTATGGGCATGCCGCTCGGCGACGACATCATGCTCAACTACCAGACCACCGCATTCCACGATACCGCAACGGTACGTCAGTTACTCAACCTGCGTCCGTCGCCGGAGTTTGAGCGCTGGCTGGAAACGATGGGCATTATGGAAAACGGTCGCCTGACCAAGCGGGCGGGCGATCCGTCACTGTTCTTCTGATGACGCGGGGATGACATACGATGGATCAAAAACAGATTGAAGAAATTGTACGCAGTGTAATGGCGTCAATGGGCGAGTCGCAGCCGCAGGCCCCCGCAGAATCCGCGCCAGCCTGTAGCGCTAAACAATGTGCCGCACCTTCAGCGCCTTCAGCGGCGGAAAGCTGCGCGCTGGATTTAGGATCGGCTGAGGCGAAAGCCTGGGTAGGCGTGGAGAATCCGCATCGCGCAGATGTGTTGGCCGAACTGCGCCGCAGCACCGCTGCGCGCGTGTGTACCGGTCGCGCTGGCCCACGTCCACGCACCCTGGCGCTGTTGCGCTTCCTGGCGGATCACTCTCGTTCGAAAGATACCGTCCTGAAAGAGGTGCCGGAAGAGTGGGTGAAAGCACAGGGGCTGCTGGAAGTTCGTTCGGAAATCAGCGACAAAAACCTCTACCTGACCCGCCCGGATATGGGGCGTCGTCTGAGTCAGGAGGCCATTGACGCGCTAAAAGCGCAGTGTGTCGCCAGCCCGGATGTCCAGGTGGTGATTTCCGATGGTTTATCGACGGATGCGATTACTGCCAACTACGAAGAGATCCTGCCGCCGCTGCTCTCTGGCCTGAAACAGGCGGGGCTGAAAGTCGGGACGCCGTTCTTTGTACGCTATGGCCGCGTGAAGATTGAAGATCAGATCGGCGAAATTCTTGGCGCGAAAGTGGTGATTCTGCTGGTGGGTGAGCGTCCTGGCTTAGGTCAGTCGGAAAGCCTCTCCTGCTATGCGGTTTACTCACCACGGGTGGCAACCACCGTTGAAGCGGATCGTACCTGTATTTCGAATATTCACCAGGGCGGCACGCCGCCGGTTGAAGCCGCAGCGGTAATTGTGGATTTGGCGAAACGTATGCTGGAGCAGAAAGCATCCGGCATCAATATGACCCGTTAAGGAGGCAACATGCCAGCATTAGATTTGATTCGACCGTCGGTCACCGCAATGCGCGTGATTGCCTCGGTGAATGACGGTTTCGCGCGTGAGCTTAAATTACCGTCACATATACGTAGCCTCGGTCTCATCACGGCAGACTCTGATGACGTAACGTATATTGCGGCAGACGAAGCGACAAAACAGGCGATGGTGGAAGTGGTGTATGGCCGTTCACTGTATGCCGGAGCGGCCCACGGGCCGTCGCCGACGGCCGGTGAAGTCTTGATTATGTTGGGCGGCCCGAACCCGGCGGAAGTGCGGGCGGGTCTGGATGCGATGGTGGCGCATATTGAAGGCGGCGCAGCGTTCCAGTGGGCCAACGATGCGGAAGATACAGCATTCCTGGCGCATGTGGTTTCGCGTACCGGGTCTTATCTCTCATCAACCTCAGGCATCGCGCTGGGCGATCCTATCGCCTATCTGGTGGCGCCGCCGCTGGAAGCGACGTTTGGCATTGATGCGGCGATGAAATCCGCCGATGTCCAACTGGTGACCTACGTGCCGCCGCCGTCAGAAACCAACTACTCTGCGGCGTTTTTAACGGGGAGCCAGGCCGCCTGTAAAGCCGCCTGCAACGCCTTTACCGATGCCGTTCTGGATATTGCCCGTAATCCCGTCCAGCGCGCGTAAGAGAGGTAGCGATGATCAATGCACTGGGATTACTGGAAGTGGATGGCATGGTTGCCTCCGTTGATGCGGCGGACGCCATGCTGAAAGCCGCCAATGTGCGATTGCTCAGCCACGAAGTGCTCGATCCCGGCCGGTTGACGCTGGTGGTGGAGGGCGATCTGGCGGCGTGTCGCGCGGCGCTGGATGCCGGAAGCGCCGCAGCACAACGCACGGGCCGTGTTATCAGCCGCAAAGAAATTGGGCGGCCGGAAGACGACACCCAGTGGCTGATCGGCGGCTTTAAGCGCCAGCCAACGAAAGTCGGAAAGACGCCAGATGCGCCTGTTACCTCTGAATCCTCAGAAGCGCTGTTGACGTTATTAGCATCAGTACGTCAGGGAATGACGGCAGGGGAGGTGGCCGCGCATTTTGGCTGGTCACTGGAGCGCGCCAGAAATGCGCTGGAGCAACTCTTTTCTGACGGGGCGTTGCGTAAACGCAGTAGTCGCTATCGTCTGAAGAAAGTATAACCTGTCGGAGGTGCCGGGGACGTTGCGCCCCGGCTTTGAAGATCATGAAAAAGACTCGTACAGCAAACTTGCACCATCTTTATCATGAAGCGTTACCCGAAGACGTTAAACTTACGCCTCTGGTTGAGGTGGATAATGTTCACCAGCGGCTGACAACGGACGTCTATGAACACGCCCTGACGATAACCGCCTGGCAGCAGATTTACGATCAGCTGCATCCCGGTAAATTTCATGGGGAATTCACGGAAATCCTGCTGGATGAAATTCAGGTGTTCCGTGAGTACACCGGTCTGGCGCTGCGTCAGTCTTGCCTGGTCTGGCCGAACTCCTTCTGGTTCGGTATTCCGGCAACGCGCGGCGAGCAAGGTTTTATCGGCACGCAGTGCATTGGCAGCGCGGAGATCGCCACCCGTCCTGGCGGGACGGAGTTTGAGCTGAGCACGCCGGATGATTACACCATCCTTGGCGTGGTTATCTCGGAGGAGGTGCTTACCCGGCAGGCCAATTTCCTGCATCACCCGGAAAGGGTGTTGCATATGCTGCGTAACCAGTCTGCGCTGGAGGTGAAAGAGCAGCATAAAGCGGCGCTGTGGGGCTTTGTCCAGCAGGCGCTGGCGACGTTCAGCGAGAACCCGGAAAACCTGCATCAGCATGCGGTGCGTAAAGTGCTGGGGGATAACCTGCTGCTGGCGATGGGGACGATGCTGGAAGAAGCGCAGCCGATTATAACGGCAGAAAGCGTCAGCCATCAGAGCTATCGAAAATTGCTGTCCCGCGCGCGGGAATACGTGCTGGAGAATATGTCGGAGCCGCTGACGGTACTCGATCTGTGCAATCAGCTGCACGTCAGCCGCCGCACGTTGCAAAACGCGTTTCACGCGATTCTGGGGATTGGCCCGAACGCGTGGCTGAAGCGGATTCGATTAAACGCGGTGCGGCGGGAGCTGATCAGCCCGTGGTCGCAAAGTTCGACGGTCAAAGAGGCGGCAATGCAGTGGGGGTTCTGGCATCTGGGGCAGTTCGCGACCGATTACCAGCAGCTGTTTGCCGAAAAACCGTCGCTGACGCTGCATCAGCGTATGCGCCAGTGGATGTGATGACATTATTGTGCCGGATGCGACGCTTTGCGTCTTATCCGGCCTACGGGCGCTACCGTTGCAGTTGTAGGCCGAATAAGGCGTTAGCTGTCATCAGGCAAAAACGCGGCCAGGTAAATTATACCCAGTCGCGGACTTTGATAAATTCGCTCAGCGCCGCTTCCGGGCTGCCTTCTTCCGGCTGCCAGTCGTACTCCCAGCGCACCAGCGGCGGCATCGACATCAAAATGGACTCGGTGCGTCCGCCCGTTTGCAGGCCAAACAGCGTGCCGCGATCCCACACCAGATTAAACTCCACATAGCGGCCCCGGCGATAAAGCTGGAAATGACGTTCGCGCTCGCCCCAGGCCATTGCTTTACGCCGCTCGACAATTGGCAGAAAAGCATCGGTATAGCCTTTGCCTACCGCCTGCATAAAGCGAAAGCAGCTGTCGAAATTCGGCGTGTTCAGATCGTCGAAGAAAAGCCCGCCGATGCCGCGCTGCTCATCGCGATGCTTCAGGAAAAAGTAATCGTCGCACCATTTTTTATAGCGCGGATAGACGTTCTCGCCGTAGGGCTGGCATAGATCCCGCGCCGTGCGGTGCCAGTGAATGGCATCCTCTTCAAACGCGTAATAGGGCGTCAGGTCGAAACCGCCGCCAAACCACCAGACCGGCTCCGCGCCGGGCTTCTCCGCAATAAAAAAGCGAACATTGGCATGGCTGGTTGGAATGTACGGATTCAACGGATGCACCACCAGCGACACGCCCATCGCTTCAAAACTGCGCCCAGCCAGCTCCGGGCGGTGTGCCGTCGCGGAGGCGGGCATCGCGTCGCCGTGAACATGGGAGAAATTTACCCCAGCCTGCTCAAAGACACCGCCGTTACGCAGTACCCGGCTGCGCCCGCCGCCACCCGCGTCGCGCTGCCAGCTATCTTCAACAAAATCAGCGCCATCAACGGCGGCTAACTGCTGGCAAATATCATCCTGAAGGCTGAGCAGGAACTGTTTTACGCGTTGTGCATCGGGTTTCATGATTACCGTTTCTTCGAGTGTGCTTTCTGGTTATCAAACCAGTGGAAATAACTGATCACGCCATTGGCTATCGCGGTGGCGATTTTCTGCCGGAATGCGGTGGTGCCTAACAGACGCTCCTCTTCCGGGTTGGTGATAAATGAGGTTTCTACCAGTACGGAGGGAATTGACGGTGATTTTAGTACCACAAACGCCGCCTGTTCCGTATTGCGACTGTGCAGACGATGCACCGGCTTGATCTTCTTAAGAATATGCGATCCCAGCGTCAGGCTGTTTTTGATGGTGTCGGTTTGCACCAGATCGAACAATACCTGCTGCAACAGATGATCTTTATCGGTCGCTTTTTTCCCCGCGACTTCATCGGCGCGGTTTTCACGGTCGGAGAGGTATTTCGCCATGGCGCTACTGGCGCCGCGATTAGAAAGCGCAAACACCGAGGCTCCTGCGGCGCTGGGGTTGGTAAAGCCATCTGCGTGGATGGACATAAACAGATCCGCGCCGTGCTTGTGGGCGATTTCCACGCGATCGTACAGGGGAATAAAGGTGTCGCCCGTGCGTGTCAGGCGCGCATCAATCCCCTGGTTGCGCAAAATCGCGCGCACGTTTTTGGCGATCTCCAGCACGACGTGTTTTTCCTTCGAGCCGTTGCGACCAATCGCGCCGGTGTCGATACCGCCGTGGCCGGGATCGAGAACAACAATGCGTCTGGCGCCTGCTTTTTTGGCCTTCGGTTTGCTGTGACCATTACTGGTCTTTAGCGCTTCTTCTTTAGCGATGGCGTGCGACATGCCCGACAGCGTCAGAGCCGCCAGCCCGGCTTTCAGCACCTGGCGGCGCGATGTGAGAGTTTTTAAGGGTTTAAAAGTGCTCATACAGCCTGAGTTGTGAAAATTGAGTTCCAGATGTTATATCGTATCGCGTAATCCGTTACGACTGTTCGTGATGAGAATTGTTTTACTTTTCATTTCAATACGTGACAATCCGTCATTATGCCATTTTTTTCGCCGTTTCGCGTCAGATATTGGCTAAATCAGTCGTTCGCGCCATAATCGGAGTTTTAACCTTGAAAAGGGTCTCAATACCATGGAGATACGCGTTTTTCGCCAGGAAGATTTCGAAGAGGTGATCACCCTCTGGGAGCGCTGCGATTTGCTGCGTCCGTGGAACGATCCTGAAATGGATATCGAACGTAAGCTGAACCATGACGTCAGCTTGTTCCTGGTCGCTGAGGTGAATGGCGAGGTGGTCGGTACGGTCATGGGCGGCTATGACGGCCATCGGGGTTCTGCCTATTATCTTGGCGTACACCCGGAGTTTCGCGGTCGTGGCATCGCCAACGCGCTGTTGAACCGGCTGGAGAAAAAGCTCATTGCTCGCGGCTGCCCGAAAATCCAAATCATGGTGCGGGAAGACAACGACATTGTACTGGGCATGTACGAGCGCCTGGGTTATGAACATTCGGACGCGTTAAGTCTGGGCAAGCGTCTGATTGAAGATGAAGAGTACTGAGTTTCATCCTGCTGACTACGACGGTCATGGGCGCTTGCGCCTGCCTTTTCTGTTCTGGTGCGTGCTGCTGCTTCAGGCGCGTACCTGGGTGCTGTTTGTGATTGCTGGCTCCTCCCGCGAGCAGGGCGATACGCTGCTGAATCTGTTTTATCCCGATCACGATACGTTCTGGCTGGGGTTGTTGCCCGGCGTCCCGGCGGTACTGGCGTTTTTACTGAGCGGGCGGCGCGACGCTTTCCCGTTGCTGTGGCGCGGGCTGCGCGGCTTATTGATTCTGGCGCAGGGCGTTCTGCTCTGCTGGCAACCGGTGCTGTGGCTGTATGGTGAACCGGTAAACGGCATCGGGCTGGCGCTGGTGGTGGCCGATATTGTCGCGCTTATCTGGTTGCTCTCTAACCGCCGTTTACGCGCCTGCTTTGCGCCGGCAAAAGAATAACGGCACTTTTTGGCGAAACCGGACTCCAAACAACGTTGATTAATAAAGAAAGGAAGTGAGATGAAATCGCTGCGTTTGATTTTATGCGCAATGCCGCTGGTGCTGAGCGGCTGTTCAACCCTCTCGTCGGTGAACTGGTCTGCTGCGAATCCGTGGAACTGGTTTGGCTCGTCGACAGAGGTCACTGAGCAGGGCGTTGGGGCATTAACTGCCTCCACGCCGCTGGATGAAAAAGCGATTACTGACGCGCTGGATGGCGGCTATCGCCTGCGTAGCGGAATGAAAACCCAGAACGGCAACGTGGTGCGTTTTTTTGAAGCGATGAAAGAGGACAAGGTTGCGCTGGTTATCAATGGCGACCAGGGAACCATCAGCCGTATTGATGTGCTGGACAGCGATATTCCATCGCAGGCAGGCGTTGAAATCGGTACGCCGTTTAGCGACCTTTACAGCAAAGCCTTCGGTAACTGCCAGAAAGCGACGGGCGATGACAGCGCGTCGGTCGAGTGTAAAGCACAAGACAGTCAACATATTAGCTATCTGTTCTCCGGCGAGTGGAACGGCCCGGAAGGGTTAATGCCTCCTGACGACACGCTGAAGAACTGGAAAGTGAGCAAAATCATCTGGCGCCGTTAATTTGCGTCTGAACAAACCGCCTCGCTGAAAAAACGGGTACAATACGCCCATCAATGCCACGCAGCCGTGGCATTCTTATTTTTCAGGAGGAACAATGTCTCAGGTTCAAAGTGGCATTTTGCCAGAACACTGCCGCGCGGCGATTTGGATTGAAGCCAATGTAAAAGGGGATGTCGATGCCCTGCGTGCGGCCAGCAAAGCGTTTGCCGATAAACTGGCAACCTTCGAAGCGAAATTCCCTGACGCGCATCTGGGCGCGGTTGTCGCATTTGGCAACAACACCTGGCGCGCCCTGAGCGGCGGCGTTGGGGCTGAAGAGCTGAAAGATTTTATCCCTTACGGTAAAGGTCTGGCGCCAGCAACCCAGTACGATGTGCTGATCCACATTCTTTCACTGCGTCACGACGTGAACTTCTCTGTCGCGCAGGCGGCAATGGCGGCTTTTGGCGAGTGCATCGAGGTGCAGGAAGAAGTCCACGGTTTCCGTTGGGTGGAAGAACGCGATCTCAGCGGCTTCGTTGACGGGACGGAAAACCCGGCGGGAGAAGAGGTTCGCCGCGAAGTCGCGGTCATCAAAGACGGCGTGGATGCGGGCGGCAGCTACGTGTTCGTTCAGCGTTGGGAACACAACCTGACGCAGCTCAACCGCATGAGCGTTCACGACCAGGAGATGATGATTGGTCGTACTAAAGAAGCCAACGAAGAGATCGATGGCGATGACCGTCCGGTCACGTCTCACCTGACCCGCGTGGATCTGAAAGAAGACGGCAAAGGGCTGAAAATTGTGCGCCAGAGCCTGCCATACGGTACGGCCAGCGGCACCCACGGCCTTTATTTCTGCGCTTACTGCGCGCGTCTGTACAATATTGAGCAGCAGTTGCTGAGCATGTTTGGCGATACCGATGGGAAGCGTGACGCCATGCTGCGCTTCACGAAGCCAGTGACGGGCGGCTATTACTTCGCACCGTCTCTGGACAGATTGATGGCGCTGTAATTTCTTTTGCCGGATGGCGGCGTCGTTTTACCCGGCCTACAGAGACTTTTTGTAGGCCGGGCAAGCGAAGCGCCCCCGGCAGTCCTGCCTTATCGGTTACTCATGTTTTAACGCCGCGTATATCTGATCCACCACCCAACCGTATGTGGCTATCGGCATCAACCCGCTGTTAAACATATTCGGGTTCTTTTGCGGGTCGGCGACGGGCGAGTGCGGTTTGTTGCTCAGCATCACAATCGCCATCTGATTGGCCGGGTCGATAACGGTCAGCGTCCCTGTCCATCCGGTATGGCCGTATGCCTGCGCGCTGGCCAGCGTGCCGAATGTCGGCGTCATGGACGCATTGCCGTTAACGCGCCAGCCGAGACCAAACGTGGCATCCTCCGGCGAGGATTGCGTGAACATTTTCACGGTTTCCGGGCTGAACAGCGTCACGTTACCGTACCCTCCGCCATTCAGCATGGTCTGCATCAGTACCGCAATATCGCCGGTATTCGAAAACAGTCCCGCATGTCCTGAAACACCGCCCATCGAGTAGAATGCTTTTTCATCATGCACCTGGCCCCATAGGGTGGTCGTGCGGATATTGGGGAAATGAATCACGCCATCCCGGGTATTGCCGTTCAGTTCCGTCGCGGCGATCTGCTGTTGGCGGAAGCCTTTCTGTAGCGGGTTAAAGACCGTATGCGTTAAACCGAGCGGGCGATAGAGGTTCTCTTCAACATAACGATCGAGCGGCTGGCCCGTCACGGACTCCACGATAAACCCAAGCAGCATATAATCCACATCGCTGTAGATGTGTTTCGTGCCGGGGCGGTACGCCAGCGGCGTGCGTTTGATCATCTCCAGCGTGGTGGCTTTATCCTGCGAATACAACTCGCCCGCGACGGCCTGGTTCGGGTATTGCGGGTCAGCAGGGAAACCGCCGGAATGATGCAGCAAATCCGCAATGCGTAACGTGCTTTTCCCTTTAATCGCATCCCCCGGACGATCGCCAAAATCGGGAATATATTTCGAGATAAGATCGTCCGGCTGTAATTTGCCCTCTGACATCAGTTTTTGCAGGGCAAAGTTCGTGGCATACATTTTTGTATTTGATGCCAGGTCGTACAGGGTGTCAGTGGTTGCCTTGACGGGATGAGACATCAGGACGCTGCCGTCATATTTTTTAGCCTGACCCCAGGCCTTACGATAAACAATATGACTGTCTTTAATAATGAGCAGGTTAACGCTCGGATAACCGGCATCAACCTGTTGCGCTATCCAGTTATCCAGCGCGTTAAGCCGTTCAATATTAAATCCTGCTTTTTCCGGCGCGGCGTCAGTCAATACCGGAAATGGCGCGGCGCTGGCAGTGCAACTGAGCGCCAGCAGGGAAGCAAAAAGTAATGTCATTTTCATGGTATTAGTCCAGATTCACATTACGGCAGCCAAAGAGAGCGGTAAAAATAAATCCGCCAAGATACGCAATCAGCATTCCTCCGGCATATACCGCCATTGCGGGCAGAATACCTTGCGCGGACGTCATTAACGGCAGCGCCACCAGACCGGATGGGCCAAAGGCGCTGTTTAAGCCCATCGGCAGACCCGACCAGGCCACTAAGCCGATGAACAGCCCCCCGGCAGCGCCGCCGAGGCAGGCGGTGATAAACGGTTTCATTCGTGGCAGCGTAACGCCGTAAATCAGCGGTTCGCCAACACCGAGTAAGCCGGGAATAATCGCCCCGCGAACCTGGCTGCGTAACACGCTGTGTTTTTCTGCTCGCCAGTAGAGCGCCAGTGCGGCGCCGACCTGACCTGCGCCCGCCATAGAAAGAATAGGGAACAGGCTGTTGAATCCCTGGCTACTCATTAATGCCAGATAGACGGGAATGAAGCCCTGATGGACGCCAAACACCACCGAAACAAGAAACAGACCCGCCAGAACGGCGCAGCCCAGCGGGTTGCTGTTGAGGTGGATAAAGAGCCATGACATCCCTTCGAACAGCCAGCCGCCCAGCGGCATGATGATCAGGTAGGCCAGTGCGGCGGTGACCAGCAGGGTTAACATGGAGGTCAGCAGCATGTCCAGATCGTCGGGCATAAAGCGTCGGATAAAGCCCTCAATACGCGCGCTGGCCCAGGCGGCGATCAGTACGCCGATAATGTTGCCGCGCGGGTCGATCGGCAGGCCAAAGAAGTCCTCAATACCGGAGAAATAGCCCGTGGTGGCGGCAGGGTTGTATCCCAACAGGAACAGCGAGGCGATGATCGCCCCGTTAACGCCGGTGCCACCGAAAGCCTGCGCGGCGTTATAGCCAATAAGAATGACCAGAAAGGTAAACAGCCCTTTACTGAATACTTTCATAAAGTTCAGGGCGTCGGGAAGCATACCTTGCGCATCGGCCGGAACGTGCAATACCGTACCCAGCAGCGTGGCAATCCCCAGCAGCAGACCCGCAGCAATAAAACCGGGAATGAGCGGCGTAAAAATAGTGGCGAACTTCGACAGGAATTGCTGAATGCCTGAGGTTTGTTTCGCTTTTAGCTGGCTTTTGGTTTTGGCGGCGATATCTGCCGCCTGCGTGACGGCGCCGCTGTTGTCGCTCAGTAGCGCATTCATGGCATCTGCCGCCCGCTGCGCTTTACCGGGGCCAAAAATGACCTGCACCTGGTTATTCGAGAGGACCACGCCTTTCACGCCTTCGAGCGTTTTAATCGCCGGATCGACCCGATCGCTGTCATGTACCGCCAGGCGTAAACGGGTCATGCAGTTCCCGCAGGTGGCAATATTACCCGGGCCACCGACCCGGGAGATAATCGTATTCAGGAGATCATTACTGATTTCTTTTGCCATTCGCTTTATTCCTCTTCCAGTACCTGGCGAATGAAGCCGCCATGTTGCTCAAGACGCAGACTGGCTTCTGTTGCGTTGAGGTTTTTCAGTAGCATGACGATAGCGGTTTTGCAGTGACGGCCACAGGCCATCAGCGCGGCTTCAGCCTGTTGCCCGGTGCAGCCTGTCGCATTTTTCACAATATTTACCTGACGCACGTTGAGTTTTTCGTTCGTGGCGACAACATCCACCATCAGGTTGCCAAACACCTTGCCGGATTTAATCATCAGGCCGGTGGACAGCATGTTGAGAATCAGCTTCTGCGCGGTGCCCGCCTTCATACGGGAAGAACCGCTCACCACTTCGGCGCCGACAACGGGCGTGATGGCAAGCTCCGCCGCCTTTGCTACGGCGCTCCCCGGATTGCAGGAGATCCCGATCGTCCGGCAGCCGAGCGTACGGGCATATTCCAGACCGGCAATCACATACGGCGTGCGACCGCTGGCCGCAATGCCCACAACCACATCTCTTTCATTGAGTGCGAGGGCTTTCAGGTCGTTGACCCCAAGCTCGCGGTTGTCTTCCGCGCCTTCAATCGCATGCTGTATCGCGCGCTCGCCACCGGCGATCAAACCGATAACCAGGCCTGATTCCACGCCATAGGTCGGGGGGCATTCGCTGGCGTCAAGGATACCCAGGCGACCGGACGTTCCGGCGCCGGTATAAATCAGCCGCCCGCCAGCGCTGACCTGCGCATAAATGATGTCGATAGCCGCGGCGATCTCGGGCAGAACCTGCTCCACGGCGAGTGGAACCGTTTTATCTTCATCATTAATGATGCGGCACATATCGAGGGTGGAAGCCCGGTCAATCTCAAAAGAGGCGCGGTTAACACCTTCGGTAATCATATTTTCAAGTTGCATATTACTTACAGCCTTACAGGTTTAGCGCCCATTTCAGGAATGCTTTTTTCTGGGTGTCGTCAGCTTTCAGATACAGTTGCTGTAGCTGGGAGAGCTGGTCATGCGAAGTGGCGGGCGCCGCCGGGGAAGCGGAGCGCGCCGGAGAAGGTATCATCGTGCTGTCATCGTTGACGATGGCGCTCAGGTCGGTGAACACGGTGATGCTGTCACGGTCGAGAATTTTGATATCAAACGGTACGGGTTTCCCGGCCGCCGTCAGGGTGAATACCGGTTTTTGCGCCATCTGACTGGCTTCTTTTTCGTCCAGCGGTTTTCCCGCAGACAGTTGCAGATCCACATTGCCGGAAGCGTTAAACGAGATGATATACGGGTTAGACGTCACGCGGCCCCGGTTATTGTTCACCGATTCAGGATTTGCTGGACTGTCGAACTTCACCACCATTTTTTGAGCGCCGTCTGGCAGCGCCACGTCTTTACTAAAAATACTGACTTTTGCCGAACGGGCCGCCAGCACGCTGACGTTATCGCCAATAAAGAGATGCGGAGCGGCAAAAGCCTGGCTGCAAAACAACAGTGCTGCGGCGGACACAAAATATTTCTTCATTTTTACTCTCCCGGAAAAGGGGAATCAGAATTCGTAACGTAAGCCAAGGTGGAAATAGTCATCAGCCGGGTTGCTGCCGCCAAAGGAGACATCATTGCCGTTCGTCCGTTTTTTCCCTTCTTCACCATTACGCCAGGAGTAAGACGCAAATATGGAACTGCGAACGGTGAGTTTGTACTGCGCTTCAAAGGTGGTGTCGCGAAGTTTCAGCCCGTCGCCGTCCTCATTTTTCAGATGGCGATAGCCGGTACGTAACGCCCAGTCCGGGCTGACGTTCCAGACCAGCGTTGCTTCGTAATCTTTATCGGTGCTGTCCGCAGAACCGTCGAGGTAGGTGACTTTATCCTGGGCATAGAGCAGGCCGAACATGAAATCGCCCAGGTAGTAGCGGGTGCCGATGCCATAAAAGGTGTACTTATCGACATTATTATCCGACAGCGTGGATGTATCGTCATGGCTCGCTTTCTCTGTCTGACCGGCAATCACCGGCTGGAGGCGGCCAAAATCGCCCATATCGAGCGTATAGCGAAGGGCGGCATTATAACCGTAATCCAGATCGGAGGTGTTGTTGCCCAGAATATAGGCGGTAGAGAAATCAAAATTGCCGAATGTGTTCTGGTACTGAATGGTGCCGTCCTGACGGAAAACCTGTACTGCCGTCGGGTCAACAAAGTTTGCCTGGCGAGCCATTGCGACATCGGAGCTGGCGAACACATCGCCGATATCCGTGAACATGATCAGGCCGGATGACACGCGCCCGCCGGTCAGCTTGCCGTATTCGGCAAAATCAATCCCTGCCCAGACGTAACGCGCGGTGAAGTCATTCGGGTTTTCCGCGCTGATGTTGTTCGCGTACTCTGCGGCATTTACCTGATACTGCGTAAAACCAATAACGGCCAGCTTGTCATTAATCGCCTGGCGGGCGGAGAAACCGATACGCGCGTCAAAATCGCCCGAGGTGTCGCCTGATTTCTTGTCAGAGATATTGAATCCGAGACGCCCGTAGAGATCGATATTCGATCCGTCATTGGCCTGGTAGATCACGGCGGCATGGCTGGCGCTGGTTGCGAGGAGAGTAAAGATTGCCAGGGACTTCAGAGTACGTTTCATTATGATTATCCTTTTCTGTGTGTAGTTTTTTGTTGCTATGAAAGACGCAAGGAATCATATATTCCATAAAAATATTTACAATAGAATCATTGAATCGTAATACAAATATTGTGAGGGCTATCAAATTCTCACCCGCGTTGTGTTATCCTGCGAACAGTGCGTTGGAATTAATGATTCCATGATGACGGGAGCGGAAGAGCGATGTTGTATCTGGCGAAAATGCGTAATGCAGAGGGAGAGTTAACGGAAAATGAACAGAAAATTGCCAGCTTTCTTTTGGCTCATGTCAGCGAGCTAAAAACCGTTTCTTCCCGCAATCTGGCGAAGCAGCTGGAAGTCAGCCAGTCCAGTATTGTGAAATTCGCCCAGAAGCTTGGCGCGAAGGGATTCACCGAGCTCAGAATGGCGCTCATTGAGGAGTACAGCGTCAACCGGGAAAAGAAACATGACACGGCGCTGCATCTGCACAGTACGATTACCAGTGAAGACAGCCTGGAGGTGATTGCCCGTAAGCTGAACAGAGAAAAAATGTTCGCGCTGGAGGAAACCTGTAGTCTGATGGATTTCGATCGCCTGAAGCAGGTGATTAACCTGATCAGCAAGGCCCGGCTTATTCAGATTACGGGCGTCGGCGGTTCGGCGCTGGTAGGACGGGATTTATCCTTCAAGCTGATGAAAATTGGTTATCGCGTGGCCTGCGAGGTCGATACCCATGTGCAGGCAACCATTGCTCAGGCCTTGCAGGAAGGGGACGTGCAAATAGCCATTTCCTACAGCGGGTCGAAAAAGGAGATCGTGCTTTGCGCTGAAGCGGCGCGTAAGCAGGGGGCGACGGTGATTGCGATCACCTCTTTGACGGACTCTCCGCTGCGGCGGCTGGCCGATTACACGCTGGATACCGTATCCGGTGAGACCGAATGGCGCAGTTCGTCCATGTCCACCCGAACCGCGCAGAACTCGGTGACCGATCTGCTGTTTGTTGGCATGGTGCAGCTCAATGATGTTGAGTCGCTTCGTATGATTGAGCGCAGCAGCGAACTGATTAATCTTTTAGGCAGGAGCTAGGGACTTTTACGTAAGATTTACCCTAATTAGTGAGCTGTTCCGCAGCACTTATTTGTTTTTTCTGTATTTTCAATGTTAATGGAGTGTAAGGCTTCATCGTAGTTTCGCTGGAGACGAGAGTAGCGCATAAGACGCACCGCTTATGCGCTGCAACAGACTGAAAAGGAGAACATTGAAATGGGTAAACTCACGGGCAAAACGGCATTGATTACCGGCGCGTCACAGGGCATTGGCGAGGGGATCGCCAGAGTGTTTGCTCGCCACGGCGCGAATTTAATTTTGCTGGATATCTCCGATGAGGCGGAAAAACTGGCGGATGAGCTGGGCGGACGCGGTCATCGTTGTACCGCCATCAAAGCGGATGTCAGGGATTTTGCATCGGTCGCGGCGGCAGTGGCGCGCGCGAAAAAGATAGAAGGTAAAATTGATATTCTGGTCAACAATGCGGGTGTTTGCCGGTTGGGCAACTTCCTCGACATGAGCGAAGAAGATCGCGATTTCCATATCGATATTAATATCAAAGGCGTCTGGAACGTCACAAAAGCCGTTCTGCCGGAAATGGTTGAACGCAAAGATGGGCGTATCGTCATGATGTCCTCCGTGACCGGGGATATGGTGGCCGATCCAGGCGAAACGGCTTATGCCCTGTCTAAAGCGGCGATTATCGGACTCACCAAGTCCCTGGCCGTGGAGTATGCGCAGTCCGGCGTTCGTGTGAACGCAATCTGTCCGGGTTATGTCCGCACGCCGATGGCGGAAAATATCGCCCGTCAGTCTAATCCTGACGATCCTGAATCGGTACTCACCGAAATGGCGAAAGCGATCCCGATGCGCCGTCTGGCCTGTCCGCTCGAAGTGGGTGAACTGGCGGCCTTCCTGGCGTCGGATGAGTCCAGCTATTTGACCGGGACGCAAAACGTGATTGATGGCGGCAGCACGCTGCCTGAAAGCGTGAGCGTGGGCGTCTGATTGACGCCGCTTTCCTCCTCACCGCATGTGGGGAGGGATTCTCTTATTCCCTTTTCGACTTTCAAATCATCAAACGGTATATAAAACCGTTACTCCTTTCGTACCCGTTATAAATATTATGACCATAAGAAAGTCATCAAATTTATAAGGGTGCGCAATGGCTGTTAACTTACTGAAAAAAAGATACCTGGCGCTGAGCGCGATGCTGTTGTTGGTCACGCAGGCGCAGGCAACAGAGCTGCTGAACAGCTCATACGACGTTTCTCGCGAACTGTTTGCCGCCCTTAATCCGCCGTTTGAACAGCAGTGGGCGAAAGATAACGGCGGCGATAAGCTGACCATCAAGCAGTCTCACGCCGGTTCGTCAAAACAAGCGCTGGCGATTCTGCAAGGGCTGAAAGCTGACGTAGTGACCTATAACCAGGTCACGGACGTGCAGATCCTGCATGACAAAGGCAAGCTGATCCCTGCCGACTGGCAAAGCCGTCTGCCGAATAACAGCTCACCGTTCTATTCCACGATGGGATTCCTGGTGCGCAAAGGGAATCCGAAAAATATCCATGACTGGAATGACCTTGTGCGTTCCGATGTAAAACTGATTTTCCCGAACCCGAAAACCTCAGGCAATGCCCGTTACACCTATCTGGCTGCATGGGGCGCGGCGGATAAAGCTGACGGTGGCGACAAAGCCAAAACCGAGCAGTTTATGACCCAGTTCCTGAAGAACGTCGAAGTGTTTGACACCGGCGGTCGCGGCGCGACCACCACCTTTGCGGAACGCGGCTTGGGCGATGTGCTGATTAGCTTTGAATCGGAAGTGAATAACATCCGTAAACAGTATGAAGCGCAGGGATTTGAAGTCGTTATCCCGAAAACCAATATTCTGGCCGAATTCCCGGTGGCATGGGTGGATAAAAACGTACAGGCCAACGGTACTGAAAAAGCGGCGAAGGCTTATCTGAACTGGCTCTACAGCCCGCAGGCGCAGACCATCATCACCGACTTCTACTACCGCGTGAATAACCCGGAAGTGATGGACAAACTGAAAGATAAATTCCCACAGACCGAACTGTTCCGCGTGGAAGACCAGTTTGGCTCCTGGCCGGAAGTGATGAAAACCCACTTCGGCAGCGGCGGCGAACTGGACAAACTGTTGGCGGCGGGGCGTAAGTAATGTTCGCAGTATCGACAAGACGTGTGCTGCCCGGCTTTACCTTAAGCCTCGGAACCAGCCTGTTGTTCGTCTGCCTGATATTGCTGCTTCCGTTGAGCGCGCTGGTGATGCAGCTGGCGCAAATGAGCTGGGCGCAATACTGGGAGGTTATCACCAACCCGCAGGTGGTAGCGGCCTACAAGGTCACGCTGTTGTCGGCGTTTGTGGCATCAATCTTCAACGGCGTATTTGGCCTGTTGATGGCGTGGATCTTAACCCGCTATCGCTTTCCAGGACGTACGCTGCTGGATGCGCTGATGGATCTGCCGTTTGCCCTGCCGACGGCGGTGGCGGGTCTGACTCTGGCGTCATTGTTTTCCGTGAACGGTTTTTACGGCGAATGGCTGGCGAAGTTTGATATCAAAGTGACTTACACCTGGCTTGGCATCGCGGTAGCGATGGCTTTTACCAGCATCCCGTTTGTGGTGCGCACGGTGCAGCCGGTACTGGAAGAGTTAGGCCCGGAATATGAAGAAGCGGCGGAAACGCTCGGCGCAACGCGCCTGCAAAGTTTCCGCAAAGTGGTGTTGCCGGAGCTGTCTCCTGCGCTGGTGGCGGGTATTGCGCTCTCGTTTACCCGTAGCCTCGGCGAGTTCGGCGCGGTGATTTTTATTGCCGGGAACATCGCGTGGAAAACCGAAGTGACCTCGCTGATGATTTTTGTTCGTTTGCAGGAGTTTGACTATCCGGCGGCCAGCGCGATTGCGTCGGTGATCCTCGCGGCGTCGCTGTTGCTGCTGTTCTCGATTAACACCCTGCAAAGTCGCTTTGGTCGACGTGTGGTAGGTCACTAATGGCGGAAGTTACCCAATTGAAGCGTTATGACGCCCCCCGCATTAACTGGGGAAAATGGTTTCTGATTGGCACCGGGATGCTGGTTTCGGCGTTTATTTTGCTGGTGCCGATGATTTATATCTTCGTACAGGCCTTCAGCAAAGGGCTGATGCCGGTCTTACAGAATCTGGCCGACCCGGACATGCTGCACGCGATCTGGCTGACGGTGTTGATTGCGCTGATTGCCGTACCGGTAAACCTGGTGTTTGGCGTTCTGCTGGCGTGGCTGGTGACGCGCTTTAATTTTCCCGGTCGCCAGCTGCTGCTGACGCTGCTGGATATTCCGTTTGCCGTCTCGCCGGTGGTGGCCGGTCTGGTCTACCTGCTGTTTTACGGCTCGAACGGCCCGCTGGGCGACTGGCTGGATGAGCACAACCTGCAAATTATGTTCGCCTGGCCGGGGATGGTGCTGGTCACTATTTTCGTCACCTGTCCGTTTGTGGTGCGTGAACTGGTGCCGGTTATGCTGAGTCAGGGCAGCCAGGAAGATGAAGCGGCGATTCTGCTTGGCGCTTCCGGCTGGCAAATGTTCCGTCGCGTTACGTTGCCTAATATTCGCTGGGCGCTGCTGTACGGCGTGGTGCTGACCAACGCGCGCGCCATTGGCGAGTTCGGCGCGGTGTCGGTGGTTTCCGGCTCGATTCGCGGCGAAACCCTGTCGCTGCCGTTACAGATTGAATTACTGGAGCAGGACTACAACACCGTCGGCTCCTTTACCGCCGCCGCGCTGCTGACGCTGATGGCGATTATTACCCTGTTTTTGAAGAGTATGTTGCAATGGCGCCTGGAAAATCAGGAAAAACGCGCGCAACAGGAGGAAAATCATGAGCATTGAGATTGCCAATATTAAGAAGTCTTTTGGTCGCACCCAGGTGCTGAACGATATCTCGCTGGATATTCCTTCAGGTCAGATGGTTGCCTTGCTGGGGCCGTCCGGTTCCGGTAAAACCACGCTGCTGCGTATTATTGCCGGGCTGGAGCATCAGACCAGCGGGCACATTCGTTTTCACGGTACAGACGTAAGCCGTCTGCACGCGCGCGATCGTAAAGTCGGCTTTGTTTTTCAGCACTATGCGCTGTTTCGTCATATGACGGTGTTCGACAATATCGCCTTTGGCCTGACGGTGCTGCCGCGTCGCGAACGTCCGAATGCGGCGGCCATTAAAGCGAAAGTGACGAAACTGCTGGAAATGGTGCAACTGGCCCATCTGGCGGAGCGTTTTCCGGCACAGCTTTCCGGCGGGCAGAAACAGCGCGTGGCGCTGGCGCGCGCGTTAGCGGTTGAGCCGCAGATCCTGCTGCTGGATGAACCGTTTGGCGCGCTTGATGCGCAGGTGCGTAAAGAGCTGCGCCGCTGGCTGCGTCAGTTGCATGAAGAGTTGAAATTTACCAGCGTGTTTGTCACCCACGATCAGGAAGAGGCTACGGAAGTGGCGGATCGCGTGGTGGTGATGAGCCAGGGCAACATTGAACAGGCCGATGCGCCGGATCAGGTGTGGCGTGAACCCGCCACCCGCTTTGTGCTGGAGTTTATGGGCGAAGTGAACCGTTTGCAGGGAACGATTCGCGGCGGTCAGTTCCACGTTGGCGCGCATCGCTGGCCGCTGGGGTATACGCCAGCGTACCAGGGAGCGGTCGATCTGTTCCTGCGTCCGTGGGAGGTGGATGTCAGCCGCCGCACCAGTCTGGATTCCCCGCTGCCGGTACAGGTGCTGGAGGCCAGTCCGAAAGGTCACTACACCCAATTAGTCGTGCAGCCTCTGGGGTGGTATAACGAACCGCTGACGGTGGTGATGCAGGGGGATAATCCCCCACAGCGCGGCGAGCGGCTGTTTGTCGGGCTGCAAAATGCGCGGTTGTACAACGGCAACCAGCGCATTGAGACGCGCGAAGAGGAGCTTGCTCTGGCAGAATCGGCCTGATAGGTTAATATCACGTAGTTTTGCCGGGTGGCGCTGCGCTGACCCGGCCTACAATATGATCTGCGTCGGCCCGGTAAGCGAAGCGCCACCGGGCTTTTTACTGGACAGAGAAGTGAACACATTAGAACAAACAATTGGCAATACGCCTCTGGTGAAATTGCAGCGGATGGCGCCGGATAACGGCAGTGAAATTTGGGTCAAGCTGGAAGGCAATAACCCTGCCGGGTCAGTGAAAGACCGGGCGGCGCTGTCGATGATCGTCCAGGCGGAAAAGCGCGGGGAAATTAAGCCCGGCGATGTGCTGATTGAAGCGACCAGCGGCAATACCGGTATTGCGTTGGCGATGATTGCCGCACTGAAAGGCTATCGCATGAAACTGCTGATGCCGGACAACATGAGCCAGGAGCGCCGCGCGGCGATGCGCGCCTATGGCGCGGATCTGATACTGGTGTCTAAAGAGCAAGGGATGGAAGGCGCGCGCGATTTGGCGCTGGAAATGGCCGAACGCGGCGAAGGTAAGCTGCTCGACCAGTTTAACAATCCCGACAACCCTTACGCGCACTACACCACGACCGGGCCGGAAATCTGGCAGCAAACCTCAGGCCGCATCACCCACTTTGTCTCCAGTATGGGAACAACCGGCACGATTACCGGTGTGTCGCGCTTCCTGCGCGAACAGGAAAAACCGGTAACGATTGTTGGCCTGCAACCGGAAGAGGGCAGCAGCATTCCGGGGATTCGTCGCTGGCCCGCAGAATATATGCCGGGTATTTTTAATGCTCAGCTTGTGGATCAGGTGCTGGATATTCACCAGAGCGAGGCGGAAAACACCATGCGCGAACTGGCGGTACGCGAAGGTATTTTCTGCGGCGTGAGTTCCGGCGGCGCGGTTGCCGGTGCGTTACGCGTTGCCCACGCGACGCCGGGGGCCGTGGTGGTGGCGATCATCTGCGATCGCGGCGATCGTTATCTTTCTACCGGCGTCTTTGGCGAAGAACACTTCAGCCAGGGGGCAGGGATTTAGCCTGTAGGCCTGATAAGCGTAGCGCCATCCGGCAACCGTAAAGTATGATCGCCGGATGACGACGCAAAGCGTCTTATCCGGCCTGCAACGTCAAGCGTTACGTTTCTCCACCAGCAGGTCGAGGAAGCGCCACAGTTTCTCGTTCATCTCCTGATAATTCCACTCGCGCATTTCGGCGTTCGAGCGAATAAAGCGCTTCCCTTTTGCCGCAGCCAGTTCCTGTTCTGAATGCTGGATCAGCCCTTCTACCGCCTCGGCGGTAAACTCCATATGGCACTGAAAACCGTAGACGGCGTTACCGTATTGCACGATCTGGCGCGGACATCCTTCGCTTGTCGCGAGAACGACCGACTGATCGGTTAACCCTGGCATATCGTTGTGCCAGTGCCCGACCACAAGCGGAGAGCCGAAATGAGCGAGCAGCGGATTCTGTTTCCCGGCTTCCGTCAGCGTAATCGGGTAGTGGCCGATCTCCTTTTCCGGGCTCTGGCGTACTTTTGCGCCCAGCGCCTCACCAATCAACTGGGAGCCAAGACAGATGCCGATCACAATACGACGCGCAGAGATCGCCTGATTAATAAGCCGCTGCTCCGCTAAAGAGTCAAAATACGGGCACTCTTCGAGCGTAGTACGCGGTGACTGCGGGCCGCCAAACACCACCAGCATATCGAAACCATCCGCATTGGCGGGGACAGGTTCACCGGCATACACGCGGGACCAGGAGAGGGGGTAACCGCGATCCTCAGCCCATTGCAGATAGGCTCCGGCAGATTCGAAAGACTCATGAACGACAAAATGAACTCGCACTTTTTCTCTCCTGTTAACGTTTTAACGCCTGATGGATATCAGCCGCCAGTTTGTTGATATCACCATCGCCCAACGTTGACAGCGTAATGCGCAGACCGTGGGCGGGCGCGTTGACGCCAAATGCTTCGCCTTCCCGTACCAGCCAGCCCGCTTTCGCCAGCATAAACGCGATGCTCTGGCTGTGGCTTTTCAACGGTAACCACGCATTCAGCCCATCGCCGGGGGCGTGTGTAAGCCCGGTTCGCTGGAGCGCGCAGGCCAGCTTCTGCTGCTGCGAAGCATAAAATTGCCGGGTCTGCGCCAGCGTTCGCTGATAGTTTTTGTCACTCAGGCAGGCATGCACTAAATCTTGCAACAGATGGCTGACCCACTGACTGCCGGAATTAAGGCGCAGGCGCAGTCTGGCTGAGGTGGCGGGATCGCTGGCGACAATGGCAAGACGCAGATCCGGCCCCAGCGTCTTTGACATCGAGCGAACCACTGACCAGTGTAGCGTCTCCGGGGCGATCACCGGGTGCCAGGGAGATGAAGAGAGCAGGGCAAAGTGGTCGTCGATAATAACCAGCGCTTGTGGGTATTTCGCCACAATGTTCTGTAGCGCGGCGGCGCGGGAGGCGCTTAAACTGCACCCCGTAGGATTGTGGGCGCGCGGGGTTAAAATGACGGCGCGGGCGCCATTTTTCAGCGCCTGTTCCAGCATCTCAGGCTGCATACCTTCGCTATCGACGCCGACGGGGATGGCGGAAAACCCGGCGTAGCGCAGCATACTGATGCTGCTTAAAAAGCAGGGATCTTCCACCGCTACGCTGTCACCCGGCAGTAAATGGGCGCACAGCAGACGCTCGATGGCGTCAATCGCCCCACTGGTGATATCAATCTCGCCTTCGCCAGGTATGGCATCCTGCATCCACTGCTTCGCCCACGCGTGAAGGGCGGGAGAAACGGCCGCATCGCCGTAAAGACGCGGCGACTTATTTATTGTCGAAAAATAACTGCTGAGATCGGGCAGCCGTTGGGGATCGGGATTGCCGCCGGAAAGATCGGTCAGCGGCGTATCGGGGCTGCTTCCTTCCAGCGCGAGCGGAAAAGGCGCACCTTTAATGACCGTACCGTTACGTCCCTGGCTCAGGGCCAGGCCGGATGTCACCAGCCGTTTGTAAGCCGCCGCGACAGTATTGCGGTTCACGTTTAATTCCGATGCTAGTTCCCGCACCGGCGGCAGCGTTTCCCCTGGCGCCAGTGCGCCGGTGGTGACATGCTGACGAATACTGTCAAAGATTTCGCTGGCGGTTTTTCCGTCGATCATTATTGACCTATGACAAAATGAATTTTAGCATATGACGATAATAGTGAGGCGTTAGCCCGCTGTCCAGTGAGAGGAGAGGTAAATGGGGCAGGATAGTGAAATACAGTCAGTGCTCTTCGACGATAAGCATCGGGCTTTACAGACCGACATTGTCGCCGTTCAGTCACAGGTGGTGTACGGCAGCGTAGGCAACAGTATTGCCGTACCGGCGATTAAAGCGCAGGGCTTGCGGGTGACGGCGGTACCCACGGTGCTGTTCAGCAATACGCCGCATTATGAAACGTTTTACGGCGGCATTATTCCTGCCGACTGGTTCAGCGGTTATCTTCAGGCCTTAAATGAACGGGATGCGCTGCGTGAGCTTAAAGCGGTCACGACAGGCTATATGGGCAGTGCGGAACAAATCGTTCTGCTGGCGAAATGGCTGGAAACGGTGCGGATCGCGCATCCTGAGGTGTGCATTCTGGTTGATCCGGTGATTGGCGACACGGACAGCGGAATGTATGTGAAAGCGGAAATCCCGCAGGCGTATCGTCATTATCTGCTGCCGCTGGCGCAGGGGCTGACGCCGAATGTGTTTGAGCTGGAGATGCTCAGCGGCAAACCGTGCGGCACGCTGGATGAAGCGGTTGCGGCGGCGAAATCGCTGCTCTCCGACACGCTGAAGTGGATTGTGATCACCAGTGCGCCAGGCCAGACGGCGGATACCATCAATGTGGCGGTGGTGACGAACGGCGGCGTGGATGTGATTGAACACCCGCGTGTGGAAACCGATTTAAAAGGGACGGGCGATCTGTTCTGCGCCGAACTGGTGAGCGGTATTGTGCAGGGGAAAGCGCTGACGGCGGCGACGCGATATGCCGCAGAGCGCGTGCTGGAGGTGATGACCTGGACGCAGCGCTGCGGGTGTGATGAGTTGATTCTGCCACCGGCAGGGGAGGCGCGATGAAGAGTTATCGGCTGGTGGTTCGCCAGCAGGGGCGTGTAGTTGGTCACTTTGAAACGAGCGGGCTTGATGCGCTGGAGGATATCTGCGTGGCGCGCGCGATGTTCGGCATTGCGGGCGGCTATCAATGCGAATTGCTGGTGTCGGACTCGGAGAAGCGGATGCTGGAAAGCGGGCCGGAAGGGATGAAGATCCTGATGCGCGAGAAGTGCTATCGTCCAGTCACCTCGCTGTTGTGAGCGCGTAACTATGCCGGATGGCGGCGAAAAACGCCTTATCCGGCATGCGATATTTTGTTGTAGGCCTGATAAGCGCAGCGCCATCAGGCAAACATCGCCTTATCCGGCATACGATATTTTGTTGTAGGCCTGATAAGCGAAGCGCCATCAGGTGCGGTTTTACCGTAACCAGGATAAAAAAATGGCGCCAGTCGGCGCCATTTTTCCCTGCGGCAAGAATTACTTCTTGATGCGGATAACCGGGGTTTCACCCACAGTCACGCTACCGGACAGTTTGATCAGTTCTTTGATTTCGTCCATGTTGGAGATAACAACCGGAGTCAGGGTAGACTTGGCTTTTTCTTCCAGCAGCGGCAGATCGAACTCAATTACCGGATCGCCAACTTTAACGCGTTGACCTTCTTCAGCAATACGCTTGAAGCCTTCGCCTTTCAGTTCAACGGTGTCGATACCGAAGTGAACGAACAGCTCAATGCCGCTATCCGATTCGATAGAGAACGCATGGTTGGTTTCAAAGATTTTGCCGATGGTGCCGTCTACTGGCGCGACCATTTTGTTACCGGTTGGTTTGATAGCAATGCCATCGCCAACGATTTTCTCGGCAAAAACTACATCCGGCACGTCTTCGATGTTGACGATCTCGCCAGAGAGCGGAGCAACAATCTCAATAGTTCCGGTGTCTTTCTTATCATCAGAAACCAGAGATTTTAGTTTATCGAACAAACCCATGATCTTCTCCTAAGCAGTAAATTGGGCCGCATCTCGTGGATTAGCAGATTGTTTTTTCTTCAATGAACTTGTTAACCAGCGTCATTAACTCGTCCGTTGTCGGTTGAGCAAGAGCCTGCTCTGCTAACACCTTCGCATCTTCGAAGTTCGTGTTACGGATAATCTTCTTAATGCGCGGGATAGAAATGGCGCTCATAGAGAATTCGTCCAGACCCATCCCCAGCAACAGAAGTGTAGCACGTTCGTCGCCTGCAAGCTCACCACACATGCCAGTCCATTTACCTTCAGCATGAGAAGCATCAATAACTTGCTTGATCAAGTTCAGCACGGACGGTGACATTGGCTGGTAAAGATGTGAAATCATATCATTACCACGGTCAACTGCCAGGGTGTACTGCGTTAAATCATTGGTGCCGATACTAAAGAAATCAACTTCTTTGGCTAAATGACGAGCAATGGTTGCCGCTGCCGGTGTTTCCACCATCACGCCAATCTCAATGCTTTCATCAAATGCTTTACCTTCGTCGCGCAGTTCCTGTTTGTAGATTTCAATCTCTTTGCGCAGCGCGCGAACTTCTTCAACAGAGATGATCATCGGGAACATGATGCGCAGTTTACCGAACGCAGAGGCGCGCAGAATGGCGCGAACCTGGTCACGCAGGATCTCTTTGCGATCCATAGCGATACGTACCGCACGCCAGCCCAGGAACGGGTTCTCTTCTTTCGGGAAGTTCATGTACGGCAGTTCTTTGTCGCCGCCGATATCCATAGTACGGACGATAACCGCCTGAGAGCCGCAGGCTTCAGCGACGGCTTTGTACGCCGCAAACTGTTCTTCTTCAGTCGGCAGAGCGTCACGGTCCATGAACAGGAATTCAGTACGATACAGACCAACGCCTTCCGCGCCATTGCGCTCTGCGCCTTCAACGTCACGAACGGTACCGATGTTGGCGCAAACTTCTACCTGGTGACCGTCCAGCGTGATAGCCGGCAGATCTTTCAGTTTAGCGAGTTCCGCTTTCTCGGTTGCAACCTGCTCCTGAACGGCGCGCAGTTTTTCAATTTCTTCGTTGGTTGGGTTGACGTAAACCTGATTGTTTACGGCATCCAGAATCAGATAGTCGTCGTTTTTCACCTGAGAGGTGACGTTACCGGTGCCCACGATGGCCGGCAGTTCCAGAGAACGCGCCATGATAGAGGTGTGGGAGGTACGTCCACCTGCGTCAGTGATGAAACCCAGCACCTTTTGCAGGTTCAGCTGTGCGGTTTCTGATGGGGTCAGGTCAGCGGCAACCAGGATGACTTCGTCCTTGATTGCGCTCAGGTCGATGATTGCCAGACCCAGGATGTTGCGCAGCAGGCGCTTACCAATGTCACGCACGTCAGCCGCGCGTTCTTTCAGGTATTCATCATCCAGTTCTTCCAGGGCAGTGGCCTGACCTTCGATAACTTCATGCGCAGCTGCGTCAGCCGTCATGTTCTTATCTTTAATCAGGGCTATGATTTCCTGCTCCAGCTCCTCATCTTCGAGCAGCATGATATGCCCTTCAAAGATGGCTTCTTTTTCTTCACCGAACGTTTCACCAGCTTTCGTTTTGATCGCTTCCAGTTGCGCAGATGCCTTGGCACGACCGCTCAGAAAACGTTCAACTTCCTGATCAACCTTGTCGGCAGAAATTTTTTTCCGGTCAATGACGATTTCGTCTTCTTTCAGCAGCAGTGCTTTGCCGAAAGCGATACCCGGGGATGCTAAAATGCCTGAAATCATAACCCTACCTTACTTGTGACTGATTTTTAAAAGAACCCGGGAACTTACTCGAGTTCCGCCATCAGTTTGACCAGATGCTCTACCGCTTTTTGTTCGTCTTCGCCTTCAGCAGCGATGGTGACAACGGTGCCCTGAGTCAGGCCCAGAGTCTGTAGTTTGAACAGGCTTTTTGCGCTGGCGCTTTTGCCGTTGGAAGTCACAGTAATCTCAGAAGTGAAGCCTTTCGCTTCTTTAACAAACTGAGCAGCAGGGCGGGTGTGCAGACCGTTCGGAGCGGTAATGGTAACTTCTTGCTGGAACATTGTATTTCCCCAACTTATAGGTTTAGTGTTGTGGAACTAAAGTCTAGCCTGGCGGTTTGACTTTAGCCTGTATTGTTAGCGTCGGCGTAAACGGGACGCGACACACCAGGTGTTATGCGCAATCCGTTGCTGGCAACTGCTGGCCGCTGACGTTTCGCTCGTCATTAAACATTATGCCGTGAAAGGAAGACTTGAACCAAATCATTAAATCGATTCAGCTAGCGCTTTTCCTGTAACGATTAATTTCGGGCATCAAAATAATTAGTCTGGTTAAATACCAGACCCGGCAGGGTGAATCAATGCCAGGAGGGTTGAAAATTTGAAGCAGGCCACAAAAAAGCACCCAAAAGGGTGCTTTTTTACGCGTTTTTAACATGCTGGCATTACTGTTGCAGTTCTTTTTCAGTAAAGAGATCGGCAAACAAAGCAGTGCTCAGATAACGCTCACCCGATGACGGTAGGATAACCACAATATTCTTATTGGTAAAGGTTTCATCTTCCTGGAGCTTAAGTGCTGCCGCAACGGCCGCGCCGGAAGAGATCCCCGCCAGAATACCTTCTTCTTCCATCAGGCGACGAGCGGTGGAAATGGCTTCTTCATTTGTGATGCCGACAACTTTATCAATCAGTTTCAGATCGAGGTTGCCCGGAATGAAGCCTGCGCCAATGCCCTGAATTTTGTGCGGGCCGGGCTTCAGTTCTTCACCAGCCAGCGCCTGCGCGATAACCGGAGAGTCGGTCGGTTCTACTGCTACGGTAATGAGGTCCGTTTTGCCTTTGGTGCCTTTGATGTAGCGGGTGACGCCTGTCAGCGTACCGCCGGTGCCGACGCCGGAGATAAAGACATCGACCTGACCATCGGTATCTTCCCAGATTTCCGGGCCGGTGGTTTTTTCGTGAATTTCCGGGTTAGCCGGGTTGCTGAACTGTTGAAGCAGCAGGTATTTTTCTGGATCGCTGGCGACAATCTCTTCCGCTTTCTGGATAGCGCCTTTCATGCCTTTCGCGCCTTCGGTCAGTACGAGGTTCGCTCCCAGCGCTTTGAGCAGTTTGCGACGCTCAACGCTCATGGTGTCCGGCATGGTCAGCGTCAGCTTGTAGCCACGCGCGGCAGCAACATAAGCCAGCGCGATACCGGTGTTGCCGCTGGTCGGTTCCACCAGTTCGACGCCCGGTTTCAGCACGCCGCGTTTTTCGGCATCCCAAATCATATTGGCACCGATACGGCATTTAACGCTGAAGCTCGGGTTACGTGATTCCACCTTCGCCAGAATGCGTCCGTTACCGATACGGTTCAGTCGAACCAGCGGCGTATGACCGATAGTCAGCGAGTTATCTTCAAAAATCTTACTCATGGCCTGTCCTTAACTGTATGAAATTGGGATACATGGGCTAGCATACCTGCTCAGAGAATATGCGGAAGTAAGGATTTAGCATATCTATATTCGGAAGGGAAATAATGGCTACCGAGATGGAATAAGGAGCGGCATAAGCCCCTCCTTTTTTATACAACTATTTTACAGGTTTATGGGTGTGCTGTGATTCATTTCCATGACCCATGTCTGGAACGGTAGCAATCAACCCACATCGCCGTTGCGCCACACACGGCGACGGGCATGATCACCAGGTTAAGCACCGGGATCATGGTGAACAAACTGGTTAACGCGCCGAACTGCATATTGGCGACTTTCTGCGTGCGCAGGGCGGTGCGCATCTCTTTGAACGGGACTTTGTGGTTGTCGAAGGGATAGTCGCAATACTGAATCGCCAGCATCCACGCGCTGAACAGGAACCACAGCACCGGGGCGACGGTTTGCCCGACTCCTGGAATAAAATAGAGAATTAACAGCACAATGGCGCGCGGCAGATACCAGATGAACTTTTGCCATTCGCGTTTCATAATGCGCGGCACATCTTTCATAATACCCAGTACGCCGGTATCTGGCGGCGTTGCGCCGGTCAGGCGCGCCTCAAGCTGTTCCGCCAGCAGCCCATTGAAAGGGGCGGCGATCCAGTTGGCAATGGTTGAAAAGAAATAGCCGAAGACCAGTAAAACCGAGATGACCGCAATGGGCCACAGCAGATAGCTTAACCACTGCAACCAGTCGGGAACGTGGCTCATCAGCGAAGGGATCCAGACGTCCAGTTGCGTAAACAGCCACCAGAATGCGCCGCCCATCAGCAAAATGTTTACCAGTAACGGCAAAATAACAAAGCGACGGATCCCCGGTTGCGTGACCAGTTTCCACCCCTGTGAGAAATAGTAAAAACCGCTGCGAGGTGCAGTTGCGGATGATAACACCATAATCAGGACATGCTCCTTTAATAAAGCCCCGGGTAAACTTTGCGTATCTTACCGGGTTGTGACGCGTTCGCCAGTTAAGAAATGTTCGAAAAAACAGCAAAAAGCACGATTTCGTTCATCTTTATGCTGTGAAAGCCAAGAGCGCACTTGCACTTGACGTAATCGGCAAATACTCTTAGTGAGTAAATGTTTGCCGTGGTGGCAAGGTGTTAGAACAACAGAGAATATAATGATGCAGGATTTGCGTCTGATATTAATCATTGTTGGCGCGATCGCCATAATCGCTTTACTGGTACATGGTTTCTGGACCAGCCGTAAAGAACGATCTTCTATGTTCCGCGATCGTCCACTGAAACGCATGAAGTCAAAACGTGACGACGATTCTTACGACGGTGACGTCGAAGAAGAGGAAGGCGTGGGTGAAGTTCGTGTTCACCGCGTGAATCATGCCCCCGGCAACGTTCAGGAGCATGATGCGCCTCGTCAGTCGCCGCAACACCAATACCAGCCGCCTTATGCGTCTGCGCAGCCTCGTCAACCGGCTCAGCAGCCGCCTGAAGCGCCAGCGCAGCCGCAGCAACGGCCGCAGTATGGGCAGCCGTCGCAATCGCAACCGGCACAACAACCGGCACAGCCTGTGCAGCAGCCAGTACAGCAACAGCCGGTAGCGCCGCAGGTTCAGTCTGCGCCGCAACAGCCTGTTCAGCCAGCGCCACAGCAACCTGCGCCTCAGCCTGCTCCGCAGACTTTCCAGCCAGCGGAACCTGTCGCAGAGCCTGCGCCAGCGCCTGAACCAGTAGTGGAAGAAGCGCCTGTCGCGGAAAAACCGCAGCGTAAAGAAGCGGTCATTATTATGAACGTCGCCGCTCATCATGGCAGCGAGCTTAGCGGCGAAGTGCTGCTGAACAGCATCCAGCAAGCGGGCTTCAAATTTGGCGATATGAATATTTTCCATCGCCACCTGAGCCCGGATGGCAGCGGCCCTGCGCTGTTTAGCCTGGCCAACATGGTGAACCCGGGAACGTTTGATCCTGAAATGACCGGTGATTTCTCCACGCCGGGGGTCACTATCTTTATGCAGGTGCCTTCTTACGGCGACGAACTGCAAAACTTTAAGCTGATGCTCCAGTCTGCGCAGCATATCGCTGATGAAGTCGGCGGCGTGGTGCTTGATGACCAGCGCCGGATGATGACGCCGCAGAAACTGCGTGAATATCAGGATCGCATTCGCGAAGTGAAAGAATCCAACGCCTGAGAAACCCAGGCGTGATCCCCCCTTTCTGAACCCCCGCCTGTCGGGGGTTTTTTATCATTGATGGTGCGATATGGAATCAATCGAACAACAACTGACAGAACTGCGAACCACGCTTCGCCATCATGAGTATCTTTACCATGTGATGGATGCGCCGGAGATCCCGGACGCTGAGTATGACCGTCTGATGCGCGAACTTCGTGAGCTGGAAGCGCAGCATCCAGATTTAATTACGCCGGACTCCCCGAGCCAACGTGTCGGAGCGGCGCCGCTGGCGGCGTTCAGCCAGATTCGCCACGAAGTGCCCATGTTGTCGCTGGACAACGTGTTTGATGAAGAGAGTTTTCTGGCGTTTAACAAGCGCGTGCAGGATCGGCTAAAAAGCGGCGATAAACTGACCTGGTGCTGCGAGCTGAAGCTGGACGGCCTGGCCGTCAGCATCCTGTATGAAAACGGCGTGCTGATCAGCGCGGCAACGCGTGGCGATGGAACGACCGGCGAGGACATCACCTCCAATGTGCGTACCATTCGCGCTATTCCGCTGAAGCTGCGTGGCGATAACATTCCGGCGCGTCTGGAGGTTCGTGGCGAAGTTTTCCTGCCGCAGGCCGGGTTTGAAAAAATTAATGAAGAGGCGCGCCGCACCGGTAATAAAGTATTTGCCAACCCGCGTAACGCTGCGGCGGGGTCGTTGCGCCAGCTTGATCCGCGTATTACCGCGAAGCGACCGCTCACTTTCTTTTGCTACGGCGTCGGCATTCTGGAAGGTGGCGAACTGCCCGATACGCATCTGGGGCGCTTGCTGCAATTCAAAGCCTGGGGGCTTCCGGTAAGCGACCGGGTGACGCTGTGCGACTCTCCCGAAGCGGTGCTGGACTTCTATCACAAAGTGGAAGAAGACCGCCCGACGCTGGGTTTTGACATTGACGGCGTGGTGATTAAAGTCAACTCGATGGCGTTGCAGGAACAGCTTGGATTCGTCGCCCGCGCGCCGCGCTGGGCGGTGGCCTTTAAGTTTCCGGCGCAGGAGCAAATGACGTTTGTACGCGATGTAGAGTTCCAGGTGGGGCGGACTGGCGCGATCACGCCCGTCGCCCGTCTCGAACCGGTGCATGTTGCGGGTGTGCTGGTCAGCAACGCCACCTTGCACAACGCGGATGAAATTGAGCGTCTTGGCCTGCGCATTGGCGACAAAGTGGTGATTCGCCGCGCGGGGGATGTGATCCCGCAGGTGGTGAACGTGGTGCTTTCCGAACGCCCGGAAGAGACGCGCCCGGTCGAGTTCCCGACGCATTGCCCGGTGTGCGGTTCTGATGTCGAGCGCGTGGAAGGCGAAGCGGTCGCTCGCTGTACCGGCGGCCTGATCTGCGGCGCGCAGCGCAAAGAGTCGCTCAAGCACTTTGTTTCCCGCCGGGCAATGGACGTTGACGGCATGGGCGATAAAATTATCGACCAGCTTGTCGAGAAAGAGTATGTCCACACCCCGGCAGATCTGTTCCGTCTGACGGCAGGCAAACTGACGGGCCTGGATCGTATGGGGCCGAAATCGGCGCAGAATGTGGTGAATGCGCTGGAGAAAGCGAAAGAGACCACCTTCGCGCGATTCCTCTATGCGCTCGGTATCCGCGAAGTGGGCGAAGCCACGGCGGCAGGGCTGGCGGCGTACTTCGGTACGTTAGAGGCGCTGGAAGCGGCCTCTATCGACGAACTGCAAAAAGTGCCGGATGTCGGCATTGTGGTCGCTACGCACGTCTTTAACTTCTTTGCTGAAGAGAGTAACCGGGACGTGATCGGGCAGTTACTGGCGGAAGGCATTCACTGGCCTGCGCCGATCGTGGTTAACGCCGACGAAATCGACAGCCCGTTTGCCGGTAAAACGATCGTCCTGACGGGCAGCCTCAGCCTGATGTCGCGAGATGATGCGAAAGCGCGCCTCGTGGCGCTGGGGGCGAAAGTGGCGGGCAGCGTATCGAAAAAAACCGATCTGGTGATTGCGGGCGAAGCGGCGGGATCTAAGCTGGCGAAAGCGCAGGAACTGGGGATTGACGTGATCGACGAAGCAGAGATGCTCCGCTTACTGGGTGTCTGACATGGAAAAAGAGCAGCTGATTGAGATAGCCAACACGGTGATGCCGTTCGGTAAGTACAAAGGGCGTCGGCTCATTGATGTGCCGGAGGAGTATTTGCTGTGGTTTGCCCGTAAGGATGAATTTCCGGCGGGAAGACTGGGTGAGCTGATGCAAATCACGCTGCTGATTAAAACCGAGGGGCTGACGCAGCTGGTGCAGCCCCTGAAACGGCCTCTTTAAGCCTTCGCGGCGCGGCCTTCTTGCTGCGCCTGCAACTTATCGGTCTGGCGTTTGTAGCGACGCGCCAGCATCGCGCAGACCATCAACTGGATCTGATGGAAGATCATCAACGGCAGCACCATCATCCCAATCACTGAGGTGGGAAACAGGATATTAGCCATCGGGATGCCGTTCGCCAGACTCTTTTTCGACCCGCAGAAGACAATGGTTATCTCATCCGCTTTGTTGAATCCGAACCTGCGGGCGGCAAACACGTTAACGCCAATGACAATCGCCAGCAGCACAAGGCTGACGACGACAATAAACAACAACGAGCCCCATCCCACTTTGTGCCAGATACCGTTAACGACGGCTTCGCTGAATGCGGAATAGACGACCAGCAGAATGGAGGTCTGGTCCGTTTTCGCAATCCACTTTTTATGACGCGCGACCCAGTTGCCAATCCACGGACGCGACAGGTGCCCCAGCACAAACGGCAGCAACAGTTGCAGCATGATTTTGCCGACCTGTTCCAGGCTGCCTTCCGCTCCGTGGATATTCATCACCAGGCCGACGAGCAGCGGCGAAAGAAAAATCCCCAGTAGGCTGGAGGCCGATGCCGAACAGACGGCCGCCGCGACGTTTCCTCCCGCCAGAGAGGTAAAGGCGATGGCAGACTGTACGGTCGCGGGCAAAATACACAGGTACAGGAAACCGGTATACAGCATGGGATCGACATTGACGGGCGCCCACCAGGCAAATAACACCCCGAGAACCGGAAACAGGATGAAGGTGCTGCACATCACCCACAGGTGCAGCCGCCAGTGGCTGCCGCCCGCGATAATGGCTTCGCGTGAGAGTTTTGCGCCATGCATAAAAAACAGCAGCGCAATCGCGGCGGTGGTTAAGCCTTCAAAAAACGGAACGAAATCCCCTTTGGCCGGAAAAAAGGAGGCCAGCAAAACGACGGTGATAAGCGTCAGCGTGAACGGATCAAGAATACGAAAAAGTTTCATAAAAACTCCTGAAAGTCGATGCAGGTATTTTGCTTTTTTCCGTTTGAGAAATAAAATTGATTTATTGCATCTATATATGAATTTAACAGATGAATTATTCTCTGCGTCAACTTCGTATCTTTGTCACCGTCGCTCAGGCTAAAAGCTTTAGTCGGGCAGGGGACGTCATTGGTCTGAGTCAGTCTGCGGTGAGCCACAGCGTAAAAGAGCTGGAACGGCAGACGGGAGTTAAGCTGTTGGATCGCACCACGCGAGAAGTGACGCTGACGGAAGCGGGTCAGCAGCTGGCGGGGCGTCTGGAGCGTGTTCTCGATGAACTGCACAGTACTCTGCGGGAAGCCGGAAGAGTGGGGACGCAGTTAACCGGCACCGTGCGCGTGGCGGCCAGCCAGACGATTTCCGCGCATCTTATCCCGCAGTGTATCGCGCAGAGTAACCAGCTGTACCCGGAAATTGATTTTGTACTGCACGATCGTCCCCAGCAGTGGGTGCTGGAGAGCATTCGTCAGGGTGATGTGGATTTTGGCATTGTCATCGATCCCGGGGCTGTTTCGGATTTGCAATGTGAAGCCGTGCTGTCGGAACCCTTTTTGCTGTTGTGTCGCCAGGATAGCCCGTTAGCGCAGCGGGAGTGGGTTAACTGGCAGGATCTTAAACATGAGCGGCTGGTATTACAGGATTACGCCTCCGGCAGCCGCCCGTTGATTGACGCGGCTTTCGCGCATTTTGCCATTGATGCCACGATCGTGCAGGAGATTGGGCATCCCGCAACGCTGTTTCCGATGGTGGAGGCGGGGATTGGCATCAGCGTGTTGCCCGCGCTGGCGTTGCCGCTGCCTCAGGGAAGTCATTTGCAGGTGAAACGGCTGACGCCCGTCGTCGAAAGGCAGTTGATGCTGGCGAGACGCAAGAACCGGTCGCTCTCTACGGCGGCTCAGGCGCTGTGGGACGTCGTGCGCATGCAGGCCAGTGAACTTACCGCTGGCCGTGCACGCGATCCGTTGTATCAGATATAAACATCAATTTGGTGATCGTCGGAAGGCGCGTTGACACCTTCGGCCCTGAGTTGTTTCTGCTCCTGCTTCTGCTGCGTTTCTTCTGCCTGCTGGCGCTGTAATTGCGCCAGCTGCGCCTGCAACACTTTAATTTGCGTCTGTATCAGTTCCTGCTGCTTTTGTTTCTCTTCTGTGCTGCCACTGCCGTCAGCAACCTCTTTGAGCTGCTGTGTAAGCTTTGTAATTTGCTGCGTGATGCGTGAGATTTGCGCAGACAGATCGTTACCGGTAGCGGCTTTGCTGCCCGTGCTGCCGCTCTGAACGGCGGAGACTGAAGTGTTGATCGTCGTCATTACCATTTCCTCTTGCCTTAAAACGTTAATATCGGCAGAGGTGAACAGACCTTCAGCAGTCCCTGCCATTTCTGGTGGGCAAATCAGGCAAAGTCTGACCATTTTATTTTACGTATCAATATACATTTTATATCGATCGTCCGGGAAAACGGTATTGGTAATCGGTTGGTTACTCTCGTTATAACAACGACGTACCCAACGTATTTATTGATTATTCCGTTTTTAAGGACCTCTTATGACCCACACCCTTTTTTCGCAAAATCCCTGGTACAGCGCTGACATCATTCGCGCGCACAAGCCTGATTTTACCCCGCGTGTTGCTTTCATTCTTGGCTCCGGTCTGGGAGCGCTGGCGGAGCAAATTGAAGACGCGGTGGCGATTTCTTATGCGCGTTTACCTGGTTTTCCGGTCAGTACCGTTCACGGGCATGCGGGGGAACTGGTGCTGGGGAATCTGGCTGGAGTCCCGGTGGCATGTATGAAAGGCCGTGGGCACTTTTACGAAGGTCGCGGCATGACGATCATGACTGACGCGATCCGTACCCTGAAACTGCTGGGCTGTGAACTGCTGTTTTGCACTAACGCCGCCGGCTCTCTGCGCCCGGAAGTCGGGCCAGGCAGCCTGGTCGCGTTGAGCGATCATATCAATACGATGCCGGGCACGCCGATGGTGGGGATGAACGACGAACGTTTTGGCGATCGCTTCTTCTCGCTGGCCAATGCCTACGATGCGGATTACCGCGCCATTCTCCAGTGCGTTGCTGGGGAAGAGGGTTTCACGCTTCACGAAGGGGTGTTTGTCTCTTATCCGGGGCCGAACTTTGAGACGGCGGCGGAAATTCGCATGATGCAGATCATCGGTGGCGACGTGGTGGGAATGTCGGTCGTCCCGGAGGTGATTAGCGCGCGCCATTGCGGACTAAAGGTGGTGGCCGTATCCGCGATCACCAATCTGGCGGAAGGACTGGGTGATGTGAAACTGTCCCATGCGCAAACGCTGGCGGCGGCTGAGCTTTCCCGGCAGAACTTCATCAATCTGATTTGCGGCTTCTTACGCCAACTGGCTTAAAACACAAAATAATAATGGCCCTGCTTGCAGGGCCGTACTTTACGGCAAGGAACGAAAAAAATGGGTATTACGTCCCGCTTAAAAGTCATGTCGTTTTTACAATATTTTATCTGGGGAAGCTGGCTGGTGACCCTGGGTTCTTACATGATTAACACCTTACATTTTACTGGCGCTAACGTTGGAATGATTTACAGCTCAAAAGGGCTGGCGGCGATTATTATGCCGGGCATTATGGGGATCGTCGCCGATAAATGGCTGCGTGCCGAGCGTGCATATATGCTCTGCCATCTGGTGTGCGCCGGCGCGTTGTTGTATGCCACGACCGTGACCGACCCGGATGCGATGTTCTGGATAATGTTAATTAATGCAATGGCCTATATGCCGACTATTGCCTTATCCAACAGCGTTTCTTACGCCTGCCTGACGCAGTCCGGCCAGGACCCGGTTACTGCATTCCCGCCCGTTCGCGTCTTTGGCACCGTGGGCTTTATTATCGCTATGTGGATGGTCAGCCTGATGGGGCTGGAGCTAAGCAGCGCGCAGCTGTACATTGCCGCTGGCGCTTCGCTGTTACTGGCGCTGTATGCCTTTACGCTACCGAAAATTCCGGTGGCGAAGAAGAATACGTCCGCCACGCTTGCCAGCAAACTGGGGCTGGATGCGTTTGTCTTATTCAAAAATCCGCGAATGGCGATTTTCTTTTTGTTTGCGATGATGTTAGGGGCTGTGCTGCAAATTACGAATGTTTTCGGTAATCCCTTCCTGCACGATTTTGCCCGCAATCCGGCGTTTGCCGACAGCGTTGTGGTGAAATATCCCTCCATCCTGCTGTCTGTTTCCCAAATGGCTGAAGTGGGTTTCATTCTGACTATCCCGTTCTTTCTGAAACGCTTTGGCATTAAAACCGTGATGCTGATGAGTATGCTGGCATGGACGCTGCGCTTTGGCTTTTTTGCGTTTGGCGATCCATCCCCGTTTGGCGTTGTGCTGCTGCTGATGTCGATGATTGTTTACGGTTGCGCTTTCGACTTTTTCAATATTTCAGGATCGGTATTTGTTGAGCAGGAAGTCAGTTCGACGATCCGCGCCAGTGCGCAGGGGCTGTTTATGACTATGGTCAATGGCGTAGGTGCCTGGGTCGGGTCAATTTTGAGTGGTATCGCCGTGGACTACTTCTCGGTGGAAGGCGTGAAAAACTGGCAGACCATCTGGCTGGTATTCGCCGCTTATGCGCTGGCGCTGGCAGTGATTTTTGCGCTGTTTTTCAAATATAAACATGAGCCAGAAAAATGGCTGGCGAAACCACTGGCGCACTAACGGCTGAAACGGCGGGGCGCCTGCCCGCCGTTTCAACGTCCCTGAGACAAATGTGCTAACGTTGCGCATTATTCCTTATCTGTGGAGCGCAATAATCATGGAACGCGTACATCGTATAGATCTTAAATTATTGCGCTATTTTCTCGCTGTTGCTGAGGAGCTGCATTTTGGCCGGGCGGCGGCGCGTCTGAATATGTCTCAGCCTCCTCTGAGTCTTCATGTCAAAGAGCTGGAAAATCAGCTCGGCACGCCGTTGTTTGTTCGCCATTCCCGCAGCGTGGCGTTAACGCATGCGGGGAAAATTCTCATGGAAGAGTCGCGGCGTTTGTTGTTCAGCGCGAATCAGGCATTTGCGCGCGTGGAACAGATCGGACGCGGTGAGGCAGGGCGCATTGAACTGGGCGTTGTGGGCACGGCGATGTGGGGGAAAATGCGTCCTGTGATGCGCCGTTTTTTGAAAGAGAACCCCAATGTCGAGGTGTTATTTCGCGAAAAAATGCCTGCGATGCAGATGGCGTTACTGGAGCGACGCGAGCTGGATGCTGGCATCTGGAGAATGGCGATCGAACCGACGGAGGGATTTACCAGCCTGCGCTTACATGAATCCGCATTTCTGGTGGCGATGCCGGAAGATCACCCTCTGGCTTGCTGCCCGGCGATCCCTCTTGATGCGTTACGCAACGAATATTTCGTCACCATGCCTTCGATTCATACCGACTGGGCATTTTTGCAACGTGTTTGTCAGAAGGCCGGATTTACGCCGATGATAGTGCGTGAAGTTATGGAGCCGCAAACGGTGCTGGCGATGATCAGCATGGGGATTGGCATTACGTTAATCGCGGACAGTTATGCGCAGATGAACTGGCCGGGCGTGGTGTTTCGCCCTCTGGAAGAACGTATTCCGGCAGATTTGTATATTGTTTACGAGCCGCAGCAGGCAACACCGGCATTAACGAAGTTGATTGATGCGCTGATTCGTTGAGCATTGCCGGATGGCGGCGCAAGCGCCTTATCCGGCCTACAAGACCCGTAGGCCTGATAAGCGAAGCGTCATCAGGCATATAAATATTGCGCATAGCAAAAAGGCACCTTTAGGGTGCCTTTTTACACTGGTGGGTCGTGCAGGATTCGAACCTGCGACCAATTGATTAAAAGTCAACTGCTCTACCAACTGAGCTAACGACCCGA